>CALIJJ010000063.1 GCA_938017515.1 uncultured Pseudanabaenaceae cyanobacterium | reverse complement strand
CATTGGGCACCAATACCATCAGCACGGTGCAGCAAACCACCAGGGCAGCACAGCAGCGGCGAAACCAAGAACGCAGCATAAAGGTTACTTGTTTTAACAGTTTGTGAATCGCTCACTATTGTCCCTTGGTTGGGGCTGCTTGGGAATCTATGAGTAAATTTGGCTTGCCGTTTCTGCTTTAAGCACAGCAGTAGCAGCTGGAGCCACAGAATGCTGCTGTTTGAGTACGCACCGCTGCACTCAAATCCTCATCCTTCAAATCCGTGGGCACAGGTGGGATGTTGATTACGTAGGTCGCCCGCTGCGCATCCTCAGACGCCTCAATTTTCCAGGGCACATCCGCTCCCTCAACCACTGCCACATCAACGCCATCGGGCAGCGTCACTCCCGCTTCCTGCAAAAAGTGCAGGGGCTCAGCCATGAACTTTGCTTTGAAGTCCTCATCCATCCAAGCCCGTGCCACCAGCTTCGCGACCTCATTACCGACGTCCTGCCAGTTCCAGGGCAACAGCGCCACGGTCTCCATCACAGGGCTCGTCTTGACGCTTGCGGATTGATGAATAGCCTGAACCATGAGTGGGAACTCCAATGAATCTCATGATTCACATCGTACTGAAAACCAGGGTGGATTCTTGTGACGATATTGACAACAAGAAGATTAAAAAACTGTGAGTGTCAGGGACTTTTGAAGGCTCTTACCCCAAGCTGCTCGGTTCCCCTTCCCCCGATTTCGGGGGCAAGGGGTTAGGGGAAGGGGGCCAATGCAGCGCCTCATAACCCCGGAAGGCCCTCTCCCCCAGCCCCTCTCCCAATTTTGGGCGAGGGGAGCAACAGCCGCTATCGCTTCAGTTGTCCGGTTCCCCTTCCCCCGAACTCGGGGGCAAGGGGTTAGGGGATGGGGGCCAGCCTAAACTCAAGCCTCTCCGCAAACTGTCCGAATCTGCTTCAACACACCGCTCAAATCATCCAAAACCTCTTCATTGCTGAATCGCACAAGCCGACATCCAAACTGTTCCATCACTTCTGTTCGAGCGGCATCCCGATGTTCTTGCCCTTCATGAGATGAACCATCAACCTCAATCACCAGTTGACATTCAGAACAGTAAAAATCTGCAATAAATCGCCCCATCGGATGCTGACGCCGAAACTTCAAACCGTCCAATTTTTTCCCTCGCAAGGCATCCCAAAGCGTAGCCTCAGCAGTGGTTTGGACCTTGCGCAAGTTTCTCGCAGCCAGTTGTAATTCTCTCGATGTATTGCGAATGCGCTTCTTTGGTTGATTCACAGGAGCTAAGAACGTGGGCTTTAAACCCAGCTTGCCCTCTCCCCCGGCACCTCTCCCAAACTTGGGCGAGGGGAGAAACAGCCGCTCTAGCTTTAGCAGCTCGGTTCCCCTTCCCCCGAAATCGAGGGCAAGGGGTTAGGGGATGGGGGCCAGTGCAGAATCTCAAAACCAGGAAAGGCCCTCTCCCCCAGCCCCTCTCCCAATTCTGGGCGAGGGGAGCAACAGCCACCATGGCTTTAGCCCTCACGGCTCGGTTCCCCTTCCCCCGATTTCGGGGGAAGGGGTTAGGGGAAGGGGGCCAATGCAGCGCCCTAAAACCCAACATTATTCATCGGGCAAAATCTGCAAACGAATTGTCCGCCCCGTTGCCAAATCCCCCAACGGCAAGGACAGCGCATCCCCCGAAATGGCACCTAATGAATCCAAGAGCTGGCGCAATTGTGGCGTGCTCACCCCGCTTTCCACGTATAGCCGCTCACTGATGCCACCCAGCCGCTTCCAGCTCGTATACAGCTTGGTCATTGCCTGCTCAACCTGAGCAGCCTGATTGACCAAATCCGCCGCGAGGTTCAAACAATCCAGCCGCAGTGCTTCTTCTAGCGCTTGCTCAATGTCGAGGGTTCCCTGGTTGATAGTCTGTACCTGGGCTGATGCCTCCAGATAGCGTGACAAATACTTGGCTGACAGCGTCATCTCCTTCACCGTGTCCAAATCCGGCTTTTCCGCGACCTCCGCATGGATCGCTTCCTGGTGGACTTCCGGTAGCTTTTCCATCTCCCGTACTAGCGGCGCAATGTAGCGTGTTGGCAAACTGTTGTTCGCTGCCTTTTCTCGCACGGCTTCCGGCAACATCTCCGATGTCACCGCCATCCACTCATCCGCGACTTGTTTCACTTGCTGCCGTGTGATGCGCTTGCCTTCTCGGGCTGCATCGCTCACCATAACCTGCACTTCCGGCGGGGCTTGGGCTGTGTCAATGAAGGCCCGCTTGCTGAATTTGTTGACCGATTCTGCATCCAGGCTGCCCTGTTCCAGCAGATGGTCGGCACTGTTGGCCAGTTCGATCAAATTATAGGCACGGCTTTTGGTGACGTCCCGGTCCTTAAGCCAGTTCAAAAAGCCAGCCCCTCGGGTGTCGCCGCCGTAACGCTCGCGATCGCGCACCACTCGCAGAATCCGCCCACGCCAAATTTCTGTCTGGAGGTCAAAGCGATCGCACACCTGCCAGGCCTGCTCAATCTTCTGATTGAACACCAACGGCTCAATCTCTTCATCCTCTGGATCTGGCAACTGAAAATCCAGTTCTAGATCTTCTGCCAATAGAGCTAAAGAATCGTCAAGCGCAGGCGTCGCCATAGAAAAAATCGGAAACGAAGGGTATCGCCTATTCTCCCACAGCTTTTACGATAGACACGCTACATCTTGAGTTGCGATCCCGAATAAAACCGGAGCAAACGCTAGGGATGTGCAACTTGGCTGGACACTTTCGCCTTAGTAGCATCCAGCCAAGCCATCCAGCCCAGCCATCTAGCTAGGCCATCTAGCCAGCCCAGCCCATCAGCTGAACAAGCCCCCAAATGACGGTTGTGGCGATCGCAAGGGAAATGGCCAATAGTAGACCCAAGACTAAAAACACGAGAAACACCACCCAACGGTCCGCCGCCTTGGCTTCCCCAGGTAGTTTGAGATGTTCCTCGAGCAGAGAAACATTGCGAGCGTTTGCCTTGAATCCGGCATCAAACAAGTCGCCCACCATCGGCACGTTTCCCACCAGCCAATCCAGACCGATGTTCATCAACATGCGCAGCAGCGTCCCAGCAGGCAATTTCCAGCGAGCCGCCTGGGCGACGATATAGGCCGAAAATAAAATTCCGCTGACATCCCCCAGTCCTGGAATCAGGCCAATAATCGGATCAAGGCCAATGCGAAAACGCGTGCCGGGGATAGAAAGGGCGTTATCAAGGAGATGGCTGAGCGATCGCAAATGTTCGAGCTTGCCGGTGCGGGATTCAGTAGACAACATGACAGATGCAGCGAGATTTAGTGGCTACTGTGTTATCCCACGATTTCTACCCAAAGCTCAATCTTGAAGTTCGCTTCTTGGGGCCGATTTTCTTCGGGTTTATCTACTGCCCAAGGGGGGCATCTCCCTTTTTCTCTGTACTAATACTTGCTATTCCAATACTTGTTAAGCCAATATTTTCTGTGCGAATGCTCACCTGTAAAACTTTTCTGTCCAACGGTCTCTAAGGACGCTCTAAAGCTAAATTTCCGTCACCCTATTCCAAAACCCTATTCCAACTGAATCGTGCGGAGGAATATGGCGGTTGGACCCTTAAGGACCTTGAGAAAGCATACGGTCCAGGGGAATGCCATCCAGGTCTAGGGCATCTAGGTCCAAATAGGCAGCATCAAATTCGGACAAAGTACTAAAGTCGGCAATTTCCGCCATAGATCCCATGGAGCTTTGGACTAAGAAATAGACCGTCAGCATTGCACCGGCGGCTGACACGATTAGAAAACCAGCCAGCATCAGTGAAAACTCACGATGAGCAACAGCTTTCTGCATCAAGTGCAGCGCCCAGGCGACGAGACCAATTGTGGCTGTCAGAATGATGAACATGGGAAGAAGGCTGTGAATATGAGCCTGATTGTTTAGTATTGTAACAGAAAATGAAAAGATGTGCCGTATGGTTCGCTTTGCACCTTGCTTTTTGTTGGCAGATGGTATGTGCAGCCGTCGGTGTGGCCATCTAGAAAGCCCTGGCGAGATGGGCGGGTATTGTGCTGGGTCGATGTTTGGGGGAATTGGATAGTGGCATCTTGGTGAGCCTTACTTGGGGAAAGTGCAGCTCGGGTAAAGAGCCATCGTCGTGAAGAAATGACAGCTTTTTGGGACGATCTAGTCCTGGTTGTAAATCCTGGTTGTAAAGAAACTGAGTATCTAAAGCCAGAACGCCGCTGGGAAAAGTGCTTGGGAAAAGTGCTGGGAAAACGAGTCACTCTAGATGGCCTGGGTCATCCCTGAGCCCCTTGTCTGGCTAAGGATTGAGGTTCAGTGGACGCTGAGATTATTCTCGGTATTCGCTTTTTTGGCGAATTCCTGCCGTGTAGAACGAGCACCGGAAGCGGCCGGGGCTCCAGTGAAACTAAACTGCAGATGCAAAGATGCCTGGGCCCAATCTCAAAACAAAAAATCGGGCTCAGCTCGACTCAGCTCAACAAAATCAATCAAACGAAAAAATCAATCAAACAAACTCAAATGATTAAAGGGGACGGACCGGAACCTTGTGTTCCTGAAGATGTTCCTTGATCTCTGCCACCGACAGCTTGCCGTAGTGGAGTAAAGAAGCGAGTAAGGCGGCCTCCGCCTTTCCGTCGGTCAAAGCTTCTCGAATGTGATCACAGGTTCCAGCACCACCGGAGGCAATGACCGGAATTTCAACCTGTTGAGCAATGGTCCGGGTTAGCTCCAGGTCATACCCTGCCTGGGTTCCGTCGGCATCCATGCTCGTGATAAGAAGCTCTCCTGCACCCCGTCGAGCCACATCCTTGGCCCATTCCACTGCGTCTAGTCCAGTATTTTCGCGTCCGCCTCGAACAAAAACATCCCAGCCTGGATTGGCAGGATCATTGCGGCGACGTGCGTCTATAGCCACAACGATACACTGGTTGCCAAAGCGGTCACTCCCCCGGTCAACAAGGCTCGGATCCCGAACAGCTGCGGAGTTCAGGCTAACTTTGTCTGCGCCAGCGCGTAACAGATTCTTAATCATCTCTAAGTTTTGGATACCGCCACCCACGGTCAGGGGGATAAAGACCTGCTCAGCGGTGCGATAGACCACATCCAGCATGATGTCGCGGCCTTCGTGGGTGGCTGTGATATCCAGAAAGACCAGCTCATCGGCCCCAGCCTCGTTATAAATTTGAGCCAATTCGACGGGATCACCTGCATCCCGCAAATTAACGAAGTTGACCCCCTTGACCACGCGGCCTGCTTTGACATCGAGGCAGGGCAAGATTCGCTTTGCCAGCATGGGCTTCTTCCTTCACTGAGATGACTGATACACTGTGCATTGGCGTGGGATTGGCCTGATTCAGTTGGCCACTGCCTCCCGTCCGTTTTAGATCGCTTTTTTGGGAGGAACTTACTTAAATGGATATTGGACAGAAGGTTCGGGTGCTGCGGATTCGCGATCGCATTTCCTCAGACATGGTGAGCAAGCTCAAGAGCAATCCCGTCGGTACGGTACAAGGCTACCGCGTTGTGGATGGCAAGGGCATTGGCTATGTGGTCAAGTTTGATAATGCCTTTAGCACTTGGTTCTTTGAGGACGAGATTAAAGCCGAAGGATAGGCTTTTTTGCGATACTCCTCTTGTCTGAGGGGTAGGGGATTAATGACTCGTCGTTGGCCTGTTCGCAGTTTCTTGCTGTGTTCACCTCCGAATAAGTATCCCTGCTGTCCCCCTTCACGAAGGGGGATGTTTTATGGATAGGCGTTCTGTAAGATTTGGCCAGTTAGTCGTTGGGTCAATGAGTAAATTGGGTCAATGACTGACTGAGACCCCATGAGTCACTTCGCCAGAAAATCATTGATCATTTGGCTAGCGAGATTCGGCTAGCGAGTCGTTCGGCCAGTAAGTAATTCGGCCAGTAAGTAATTCGGAAAAAAAATGGCGCAAATCCTGACTTATCTCGGAAAAGGTGGAACGGGACGGACGACCGTTGCTGTTGCCGCAGCTAAGCAGCTCGCTGCCCAAGGAAAGCGTGTTCTGCTGACCTCCCAAGAACCAGGTCCGGCGTTGGGACTGCTGCTTGGCCAGTCTCTCGGTGCTGAACCCGCGGTCATCGAGCCTAATTTTTCGGTGGTGCAGTTCCAGTCCACGGTGTTGGTGCAGCAGGCCTGGGAGCAGCTCAAAACGCGCGAGGCTGAATATCTGCGCAGTCCTTTCTTCAAAAATGTCTATGGCGAAGAGCTGGGCATTTTGCCGGGGATGGATGCGGCTCTGGCGATGAATACGATTCGGGAGTACGCCCAGAGTAACGCCTACGACGTCATCATCTATGACGGTGAATCGAGTCTGGAAGTGCTGCGTAATCTGGGCTCTTTGGAGGTGACCAGCTGGTATGTGCGGCGCTTCAAGCAGGTGATTCTAGAGTCGGATATTGGCCAGACGCTGCTGCCGTTTTTGCAGCCGATTTCGGCGGCAGTGTTGCAAAATCCGCTGCAAAGTTTGGCCAGCACCGAGGCGAATGCTCCCATGCAGGAGGCGTTGGATTTGCTGGAGGAAGGACGCTCGGCGCTGAATGATCCGGCACGAATGGTGGTGTATTTGGTGACGACGGGGAGTGAGGGGGCGATCGCCACTGCTCGCTATCTCTGGGGAAGTGCCCAGCAGGTCGGCCTCACCGTGGGTGGCGTCTTGCTAACCCAGGGAGCCGCAGCGGAGGCAGTGGGTGAGCAGTTCAATCCCTTGCCCCTCCATGTTCTGCCGGACTTCAGTGGAGATTGGCAGTCCCTCAGTAACGGGATGCCGAATCCAGTGGAGGCAAGCTCCGCGCCCAAGCCCCTTGAGATTGACCTCGCTGCGAGCCAAGTGCGCGTCTTTTTGCCCGGGTTTGACAAAAAACAAGTCAAGCTGACGCAGTACAACCAGGAAGTCACCATTGATGCGGGGGACCAGCGGCGCAATATTTTGCTGCCCGATAGTCTTAAGGGGCGATCGGTCACGGGCGCAAAATTCCAGGACAGCTATCTGATCATCTCGTTCTAGCCCAGCTTTTCTGGTTCTGCTTTCTGGTTTTACTTTTTGGCCCTAATGTTTGGCCCTAATGTTTGGCCTAGTCTGTCGGGAAAATCGCAGTTCATCGATACCCACTCATTCTCAACACCTACTCATTCTCAACACCCACCATGACGGAATCTACCCCAGAGACAAACGCCCCGATCCCGGAACAGTTCGCTGATGCCACCCCCCCCTCTGGAGAACAAGCCAGAGAACAAACTGGAGAACAAGGGTCTAAGGCAAGGCAAATGTTGGGGATGAAAGGTGCCCAGGCCGGTGAAACTTCCATCTGGAAGATTCGTCTTCAGCTCATGAAGCCGATTACCTGGATTCCGCTCATTTGGGGCGTTGTCTGCGGGGCGGCGGCTTCTGGCAATTACCAGTGGAATGTGCGGGATTTTTCCCTCGCTATGCTTTGCATGTTCATGTCCGGTCCTTTGCTCGCGGGCTATACCCAGACGATTAATGACTTCTACGATCGCGACATTGACGCGATTAATGAGCCCTATCGTCCGATTCCCTCCGGTGCCATTTCCGTGCCCCAGGTGGTGACCCAAATTTTGGTGCTGCTCCTAGGCGGTATTGGCGTGTCCTATGTGCTGGACCGCGCTGTGGGCCATGATTTTCCCATCATGTTGGTGTTGACGTTGTTTGGCTCGTTTGTGGCCTATATCTACTCAGCACCACCGCTGAAGCTGAAGCAAAATGGCTGGGCCGGTAACTATGCCCTAGGGGCAAGTTACATCGCCCTCCCTTGGTGGGCGGGACAGGCCCTCTTTGGATCGTTGGATTGGAAGATTATAGTTATCACGCTGGTTTACAGCATGGCCGGTTTGGGCATTGCCATTGTCAATGATTTCAAGAGCGTGGAAGGCGATCGCCAACTGGGTCTCAATTCCTTACCGGTGATGTTCGGTATCGATAAGGCGGCCTGGATCTGTGTTCTGATGATTGACATTTTTCAGCTCGGTATTGCCGCTTACCTAGTGACAATCCATCAAAATTTATACGCGGTTTTGCTGGTCTTACTCGTAATTCCGCAAATCACGTTTCAGGACATGTACTTTCTGCGCGATCCCTTGAATAATGATGTGAAATATCAAGCCAGCGCACAACCATTTTTAGTTTTGGGGATGTTAGTCGCGGCTTTGGCCCTCGGTCATACCGTGATTTAATCGATAGGATCTAGCCGTTTTTCCAGAAAAGCTTAGGGGCTGGTGAGTCGGAGTTTGTCAGGTCTGTCTCACGGGCAATAGCGCAAGGAGTAAAGGTGACTAAGTCAATTGGTGGAAAAGACCGTAGTGCTCCTCCCGCTCAGGGCGATGGTGCTGCATCCAAGGCACCAGCGGATAGCGCATCTAAAGAGCCAAAAGGAACTGCATCTGAGGAAGTCGAGGGCAAAGCGGGCAAGGCGAAGAAGCGTCGCCGTCCGAAGCTTCCCATTCCTCCCGCAGTCGTGAAGGTTGCCAAGATGCGCAGATTCCAAGTGTTGTCAGTGCTGATTATCGGTGCTGGTGCAGCGGTTGGTGGCCTCGCCTATTTCCGCCAGCGCATGATTGCGGAACTCCCTGACCCCAATGGCGCCGTTACCTTTGCCCGACGTGGAACGCTGACATTCAAGTCGGCTGATGGCCAGATCCTGCAGAAATTAGGCCCTTCGACCCGCGATGATATTCCCTTCGATGAGATGCCGGAGATCATCATCCAGGCCTTCGTCGCAGCAGAAGACCGCCGTTTTTATCAGCACACAGGGGTCGATTACCAGTCTATTGCCCGTGCGATTCGCGCCAACGTCACGGCCAAGGGAGTCGTCGAAGGCGGCAGTACACTGACGCAACAGCTGGCCCGCATTGCATTTCTTGATCAGGACCAAACCATCAAGCGCAAGGTTCGTGAAGCGCTCCTCGCTCAGAAAATTGAGGAAGAGCTGGGTAAGGACAAGATCCTAGAGCGCTATCTCAACCTGGTTTATCTCGGTTCTGGTGCCTATGGTGTGGCGGACGCTGCCTGGATTTACTTTGGTAAGGATGTCGATGATCTGACCGTTGGTGAAGTGGCAGTGATTGCCGGTGTGCCCCCCGCTCCCAGTGCCTACTCCCCCCTTGAAAATCCGGAGTATGCCAAGGAGCGGCGCAACATTGTCCTTCAGCGGATGGCGCGAGAAGGATTTATCACCCAGGCCGAGGCGGATGAGGAAGCTGCTAAGGAGCTGGTGGTGAATGAAAAGGAGCCGAAGTACTTCAACAGTAAGTCTCCCTACTTCACAACCTACGTTCGCAAGGAGCTGGAAAAGCACCTCAGCACTGACGAAATCGAGGCTGGAGGACTGACCGTTGAAACCAGTTTGAATCTGGAGTGGCAGAAGCATGCCACTGATATGGTCGTGGACTTCGTCAAAAATGAAGGCTACTACCAGTGGTTTGAACAGGCGTCCATGACCGTCATTGACCCTCGCAATGGCCAGGTCAAGGTGATGGTGGGGGGAGCCAGTTTTGGCGACAGCCAATTTAACCGAGTGACCCAGGCCCAACGCCAACCGGGATCAACCTTCAAGACCTTTGTGTACACGGCGGGCATTGCCGCGGGCTTTTCTCCCTACGACACCTATAACGATGTGCCCTTTGAGGTGGATGGTTATAAGCCGAAGAACTATGGTGGCAAGCACTCCGGCCGCGTTTCGATGCTGAAGGGATTGACCTCCTCCATCAATATTGTTGCGCTACGGACCCTGATTGATGTGGGCTACCAGCCGACGATCAATATGGCCAAGGGGATGGGCATCAAGTCGAAGCTGGAACCAACCTATTCGATGTCTTTGGGCTCTTGGGAGGTGAATGCTCTGGAGCTGACGAGTGCCTACGGTACGTTGGCCAACAAGGGTAAGTTCATTGAGCCCCATGGTTTGGTCAGGGTGCGCGATCGCAATGGCGAGGTCATCTTTGACGCAGCCGAGGAATACAAAGCCAAGAAAGTCGTGGATGAAGGAACAGCATCCATCATGACTTGGATGTTGGAGAAGGTTGTCAATGAGGGGACAGGCAGCCCCGCTTACCTGAACGATCGCCAGGTTGCTGGCAAGACGGGAACCTCAGAAAAAGCGCGGGACCTCTGGTTTGTGGGCTATATTCCTCAACTGGTGGCGGGAGTCTGGCTCGGCAACGATGACAACAAGCCCACCGAAGGTAGCAGTGGCACCGCCGCCGCGCTGTGGCGCTCGGTTATGAAGGAAATTACGGCGGATTTGGACGTCGAGGAGTTCCCGCAATTACCGAATTTGGATTCGCGCAAGGGCAGCATCAAAGCTGATCCAATCAAGCCCAATAGTGTGATTGAGGGAACCATTGCACCGCCTGAGCCCAGGTATGAACCTGAGCCGTATTACGAAGAACCGTATTACGAAGAGCCATATTACGAAGAGCCATATTACGAAGAGCCGTATTACGAAGAGCCGTATTACGAGCCCGAAGACTATTACGAAGAGCCGTATTACGAGCCCGAGCCGTATTACGAGCCTGAGCCGTATTACGAGCCCGAGCCGTATTACGAGCCCGAGCCGTATTATGAGCCCGAGCCGTATTACGAGCCCGAGCCGTATTACGAGCCCGAGCCTGTTTACGAAGCGCCGCCACCGCCGCCGCCGCCGCCGTTGCCGGAAGAGGCTTTTTAAGGAGTTATCTATCTCCCTATCAACGCCTCTCTGTGGGCTCAGGTGTAACAACACCTCGGCCCCTCTGACTGTCATTCCATAACCAACCAAATAAGATGATGAATATTCCAATGATCGCAGTTGCTTCTGAAACTAGTGGAGGCTTGCCGGGCCTTTTCACCCTCGTTTATGCTGTTGGGTTTGTCGCGGCAGTGGTTGGTGGTTCTTTGGCTTGGTATAACTCCAAGCGTCCTGCGGGCTGGGAAGGAGCAGAGCGTCCCAGCTTTATTCCAGAGATTAAGACCAAGATGGATAAGCAAGATACTGAGTAATATTCTTGTTTGAAGAAGGTTCTCGGTGGGATCAGTAACAAAAAAGCATCGTCATTATGACGATGCTTTTTTGTTACTGAGGTTTCTTTTGCTGTTCGTTGTGAGGAAGCGTTTTTATTAGGGCATCGAATGGCTAGGGCAATAACTAAGACATGACTAAGACATTGAATCGATACGCTTCAGCCAGTGGCGATACATTTTTTGAATTGATCCAAGAATGGCCTTAGGGGAGGGCCGCTCAGTGCTGCATGTCGCATTGATTTCTTGGATGCGATTGAGTAGCTTGGCTTCCTCGATTTCGACGGATCCATCGCTGTAAATCAGACCACTGATCGCTTCTAGCAGATCGTTGCAGGCCGATGAATCTTTCTCGCTATCTAGATATTCCTGAATCCACTCGTAGCACTGATCCGGCTGAACCTTGACAAGCTCATAGAGGAGCGGCTTCAGCTCTGGATCGTCTTTTAGACCCTGCTTTTCTGCTAGATGCCTGAGATATTGGCGTTCTTCGGGTTGAATGGTGCCGTCAATCCAGGCTGCCCCGATAAGAACCTTGAGGAGTGTTTTGGTTCGGGTTTGTACTGCCATTGTCTTACCCTGTTCCCAGGCTGATTGCGAATGTCCTCAGCCTATCCTGGAGTTTTGGGGTTTGGTTCAACCTCACCAGGATTCTTTACACCTTCGTTCGCGAATAAGTCCGCCTAAAAGGCACCTCTAAAATTTAGGCGCAAGGGAATAATTAGGCTGCGTAACTCGAAAATAATTAGGCTGCGTAACTCGAAGTTGTTTGAGCCCAAAGAAAAGTGCCCAATCTGCGATCGCAGCCTGGGCACCCATACTTCTCTCTTTAACCTTCTTGCAGACGATCGCTTTGCGGGCGATCGCCTTGATGATCTATGCCAGCGAATAACCTAGGCCAATAACCTAGGCCGATAACCTAGACCAAATTCACGGTTCCGGTGAACCAGGTGAGTTTCGCTAGGTCATTGCCATTGGCACTCAAAATCGTGTGGCCACCGACAATACGTTGCTCCACGTCCAGCCCCTGGGTTTGGATGGTGTCATTGGCGCCGTAGGTGACGATTTCGGTGAAACCCTCGCTATTGAGCACAAAGGTATCGGCACCGCCATCGCTATAGACCGTGTTGACACCGGCACCGGCATCGACGAAGTTGCTACCGCCTCTGACGAAGATGCGATCGTTGCCTGCACCCGTAACCACGGTGTCATCGCCATTGCCGCCGAAGATAAGGTCATCCCCTGCTCCCGTGGTGACGGTGTTGACGCCTTCGCCTGCAAAGACAATGGAGTCGCCACCTGTGGCAACAATATTGTCATTACCATCGTTGCCGTAGAAGATGGCTGCTCCGTTGGGGGCAACAGCGTTGCTGCCACTTTGGTTTTGCGAGTTCGCAGAAATCAAATTCACTTCGCCAGTGTAGGCATCCAGCTGCATGACGTCTGCGCCATCAACACTCAGGATCGTGTTGCCATCAACCACGCGGGTTTCTACGTCTAGACCCAACGCCTCGATGAGGTCGCTGTCATCGTAGTTGACCACTTGGGTGAAGCCGCTCTCATTCAGCACAAAGACATCGCGACCGTCCGTGCTGAAAATGGTGTTGTTACCAGCCCCCGCATTGACCGTATTGTCTCCACCCTTGGTGAAGATTTGGTCATCCCCGGCACCCGTGGTGATGGTGTCATTGTTACGACCACCAAAGATGAGGTTGTTGCCATCGCCGGTTGTGACAATGTTCTCGCCATCATTGGCAAAGACAATATGGTCGCCAGAGAGCAGGGCAATGATGTCGTTTTCATCGCCACCATAAATGGTGGTGGTGCCGCCGAGGGACGTAATTGTGTTGTCCCCTTCTCCGGTTAGAACAATGCCATCGGTGAGGGTAACGATGTCGTCGCCTTCACCGGCGTAGACGGTCGTATTCTCACCAAAGGAGATGATGATATCTGCACCGTCCTTGGCGTAGATGCTGGTGTTGTCTTGGACATTCGTGAGGACGTCGAGGTTGTCGGTTCCGACGATTTCATTGCCTTCTGTGGGGACTGGCGCTTCGGTGGGTGCTTCCGCTGGGGCTTCGGCTTCTGCGCTTTCACCGTTGTTTTCCGCCAAAGGCTCTTCAGTGGTTGTGTTCTCAGCAGGAGCTTCTGCTTCTTCTTCAACAGGAGCTTCTTCTTCCTCAGCAGGAGATTCTTCTTCTTCGGCAGGAGCGTCTTCTTGAGTAGGAGGCTCTTGCTCGGCAGGAGCTTCTGCTTCTTCTTCAACAGGAGCTTCTGCTTCTTCTTCAACAGGAGCTTCTGCTTCTTCCTCAGCAGGAGTTTCTTCTTCCTCAGCAGAAGCTTCTTCTTCCTCAGCAGGAGATTCTTCTTGAGTAGGAGGCTCTTGCTCGGCAGGAGCATCTTCTTCAGTTGGAGGCTCTTCCTCGGCAGGAGATTCTTCTTGCTCGGCAGGAGCTTCTGCTTCGTTGGGACCTGCTGGGTTGCTGAGCTGTGTCAGCACCTGTTCCATGGTCATGCTGCCATTGAGCATTGCTTGTAGCAGGTCGGGGTTGGCTGCGATCGCCCCCAATGCCTCAGGACCAACCGTGCTGAGTAAAGCGTTGAACTGATCAACAGTCAGCGCACCGTTGACGACCAACTGGAATGCTGGACCACTCAGAACATCGGGATTGGTCGCAATCAGACCCAAGACCCCAGGATTTTCTGCCACGATTTGTAGGAGCTGAGGATTCGCCTGAAGGGTGCCTACCACCTGGGGATTTTCAACCAGGAATGCAACCACTTGAGGATCACTCAATACTGGCAGCAGTTCCGCAGGTAGTCCTGCACTTTCGAGGTAGCTTTCCAGAGCGTTGTTGATGAGATCATTGACGACGGGAATGCTGTCTAAGCCAGGAATATTATTCAGCAGTGAAATCCAGGCGAGGGAGGCCGCCAGATTCTCTGGACTGGGGGCCGCAGGGATGCCGGGAATGCCGCTGAGGGGAGGTAGGCCAGGGATGTTAGGAATGCCAGGAATTGGCAATCCATCGGGGAGGCTGGGTATCACAGGGCTAGGCGCATCCCCAGGACTAGACTCTTCTGTTGTGGGGACAACGCCACCTGTGTCTAGGTCGAGTGTGTCACCTGTGTCTGCATCGCCGGAATTTTCAGTTGGAGCTTCTACCTCAGCGACTGCTTCTTCCACAGGAGCTTCTTCTTGAGAGGCTTCTTCCGCTACTTCGTTCTCAGTCGTTTCGTTCTCAGTCGTTTCGTCCTCAGTCGTTTCGTCCTCAATGGCTTCCTCCTCAGGAGGAGCCTCTTCAGGAGGAGCTTCTTCTGCTTCCGGTTCTTCCGGCGGACCTGCGGCTTCAGTCTCCTCTACAACTTCTTCTTCCACTGCAGGCTCTTCTGCAGAGGCTTCAGCCTCGACTACATCTTCAATCGCATCCTCAGTCGTTTCGTTCTCAATGGCTTCCTCCTCGGGAGGAGCCTCTTCAGGAGGAGCTTCTTCTGCTTCCGGTTCTTCCGGCGGACTTGCGGCTTCAGTCTCCTCTACAACTTCTTCTTCCACTGCAGGCTCTTCTACAGAGGCTTCAGCTTCTTCAGCTGGAGCTTCTGCCTCGGCTGGAGCTTCAGGAGTCTCTTCAGCAGATGCTTCTTCCTCTATGGGAGTTTCTTCAGCAATCGGTTCTTCAGCAATCGGTTCTTCAGCAGTAGGAGCTTCCTCAGTGGGAGCTTCAGCATCAGCTCCCTCAGCAGGAGCTTCAGCTGTTGTATCCTCAGCGACCGGCTCTTCAGTCGGTGCATCTTCCGCTGAAGCATCTTCCGCTGAACCGTCTACTGTTGCGGTTTCCTCTTCGGCTTCTGCTGGAGTCTCTTCGCCTTGACTCGCCTCTTCCTCGATAGATTCTTCTGGGGCAGGTTCTTCTTGGACAGGTTCTTCGGTTGCTGCTTCGTCCACCAATGCTTCGTCCACCACTGCTTCGTTGTCCGCTTCTGTGGGCGGTGCTTCAAAGATGGTGGGTGGAATTAAGCTATCGAGACCGGGAATCGCATCGATTCCTGGAATGCCATCGAGATCGGGAACTTGTCCAAGTAAGTCTGTGACAGCATTATTGACATCATCAGAGGCTTCTTCGCTATCTTCTGTGTCGTCTTCAGCGTCTGCTTCCGGGGGTGCCACGGGCACAGTTGGTGCCCCCAAGACACCGAGCCAGTCGTTGACACCGAAATCTGTCAATAGATCAGTCAAAATACCTGTCAGACCCGCGAACGGGTCAGCACCAACTGCATTGGTGCCCAAGGGACTATTAATGGGATCCATAATTTTTAAGATGAAAAGCTATCGAGGAAAGATAGCCAAGCTAGATCGCTGAGATTGGAGGGGGCTCGCGTTCTAGTGCAGGAGAGAATAAGGCGCGATCGCCATCGGCCGAACTACCCATTGGTGAACGAACACCGATGAAAAACAGATGGCTTCTTCCGTGATAATACTGCACGTAAAAATGAATACAATCAAAATCTAGTTGTCTTTACTGAATTCTCATGTAGCTTAAAAAATGAATCCTTCAGTGAAAATTGTAATTGTACGGAGTTCAAGGGCGTTGACCGTTCTCTGTCGCTTTGTTCCGTCCGTTGTGAATGGCTTCAAACCCTCTGAGTGAATAGGATTGGCCGAAACCTGGTTGCCCGAATCACTCCCAAACGCCTCAATCCGTGGCACCATTGCAATAAGTCTTTACACCTATCGGTGCTTCCAATGGCAGCAGCTTCCTCGACTCCGGTCAATTCAACCCTTCCCGGCAGCCGCGAGCGAGATGTGCAGGTGGCTGAAATTGGTCCAGAGACGCTGGTTTTGCGATCGCGCACTTGGGACCGCCTCAAGTTTGAAATCGAGTATGCGCGACAGCGAGGCACGACAGCCAATTCCTATCTCATCCAGGCCCAGGAGGTTGCGCTACTGGATCCACCAGGGGAGTCATTCACCGACATTTTCCTCGATGAGTTGCAAGACCTTCAGTACTACCAGCGGCTCTATTACATCATCCTCAGCCACGTGAATCCGAACCGGCTGGTGACCTTGGAAAAGCTGCTTCAGGCGGCGACCTATGCGACGCTGATTTGTTCTAAGCCCGCGGCGAATAAGCTCAAGGCAGCCCTTCCCGAGACCTTGCACGATAAGATCCGTGCCGTCCGCGATGGCGACACGCTGGATCTGGGCCAAGGCCATGAACTGACGTTTTCGTTTGTGCCCACGCCTCGCTGGCCGGACATGCTCTGTACCTACGATCCAGCCTCACGAATTCTCTACAGCGACAAGTTCTTCGGGGTTCACCTCTGTGGCGATAACGTGTTCGATGAGCACTGGCGGGACTTTGCCGAGGATCGTCGCTACTATTTCGACAGTATCCATGCGGCCCAGGCGCTTCAGGTGGAGACGGCGCTGGATGAGCTGCCGCTCAAGGAGGCCAAGATCTATGCCCCGGCCCACGGACCCATGGTGCGCAACAGTCGTAGCCGCCTGCGCATGGACTACTTGCAATGGTGCGAGCAGCAGCAGTCTCTGGATGTGAACGTTGCAGTGCTTTATACCTCCGCCTATGGCAACACGGCGGCGGTGGGACAGGCGATCGCCAAGGGAATTACGGATGCCGGAGCCTCCGTGGAAACGATCAATTGTGAGTACGCCAAGCCCGACGATATTCGGGTCGCCATCGAACGGTGTGATGGCTTCGTCGTCGGTTCGCCCACGCTGGCGGGCCATGCTCCCACCCAAATCCAAACGGCCCTGGGTATCATTCTTTCCACCGCTGAGAAAACCAAGATTGCTGGAGCCTTTGGTTCCTTTGGCTGGAGTGGCGAAGCCGTGGACATGCTGGAAAATAAGTTCCAGGATGCGGGCTATCAGCTGGGATTCGAGACGATTCGGGTCAAATTCAAGCCGACGGATGAAGTCCTGAAGCAGTGTGAGGATGCGGGGGAGGATTTTGTTCAGGCGGTGCAGCGTGCCAAGAAAAAGGCCGTTACACCAAGGCAGATGGCGGTGGAGGGTCAGAGCGATCGCACCAGCCAAGCCGTTGGCCGCGTCACCGGAGCACTTTGCGTCTTGACCGCTCTCCTCAGAACGGGCAAGAAAATGGGTCTGATGACCTCTTGGGTGTCCCAGGCCGCGTTTAGCCCCCCGGCCATTACGGTGGCCGTCCCCAAGGATGGTTTTCCTGAGACCTTGGAAGAGCCGGGTGCCACGTTTGTGATTAATGTTTTGAAACAGGGCAATAAGCAACTACCGCGCCATTTCCAAAAGCCTCCCAAGCCAGGGGTCGATCGTTTTGAAGGCATTGATTTTGACGAGGCGACCAATGGCAGTCCCTACCTTAAGGAAGCCCTGGCCTATCTGGAATGCACGGTGAAGGACCGCATGGATTGTGGAGACCATTGGCTACTTTACGCCACGACGCCTGCGGGCAATGTCTTGGAAGCTAATGGTGTGACAGCACTGAACCATCGCAAGTCTGGCAACCAGTACTAGGTTGAGACGAATCGTGCCCTGGGGCTGAGGGCCGATTTTGCCGAGATATCCCATTTGCCGAGATATCCCATTTGCTGGGATATTCCCATGGAACGAGTCGCTGCTCGACTCAGCCTGACCGCCCAGGTCTTTCTTTCTCTGTCAACAAATTCTGTAGAAACGACAACGCTGTGACCCCTTCTAATCCCCGCCATGCCGCTGCGAACCCTCTGCTGGAATCTCTATTTCGCAAGACGGTTCGAGGGGTTGGGCGAGTCTATCCGCCTGCATCGGGCTGGCTGGGGTTTCAGCTTTTTGCAACGCCGATTCGAGGCTATTACCCGGTACCGGATTCAGATCGGGTCGTTTTAGACCGGGCTCAATCGATTCGTTTGCATACCTTTCTGGATGATGGGCAGCGCTGCCGATTGCAAACCTATGTGTGGGGCGATCGCACCCGACCGGCGGTGCTGCTGCTCCATGGCTGGATGTCCAGTGCGGCTCAAATGACGAACTTTGTGGATCCGTTGCTTGAGGCGGGCTTTCAGGTGATTGCCTTAGATGGCCCTGCCCATGGCAACTCGTCCCGATTGCAGACGAATTCACGACATTTTGGTCAGGCAATTAAGGCCGTCATTCGGCAATTAGGACCACTGCATAGTTTCATCGGCCATTCTTTTGGTGCTGCTGCGAGCCTACTCTTGCTGTTTGAGGATCAGTCAGTCACCTTGCCTCAGCTGACATTGATTGCGTCGCCAGCGGAGACACAATTTATGATGCATGTCATTGCCCGGGCGATCGGTGCCAATGAGACGATTGAGGCCAATATGCAGCAGCGATTTTTGCAGCGCTACGGGTTGCCGATTGATTTCTTTTCCATGCCGAAGATGGCCGCGACGTTGGATATTCCGGGCTTAGTCGTCCATGACCGAGATGATCGGCTGATTCCCTTTGAGCAGGGAGAGGCGATCGCCCAGGCTTGGCCAGGAGCAGAGTTTTTGGGCTCTGAGGGCCTCGGCCATGGCGATATTCTGCGAGATGCGGCCATCATTGCAAACGTGGTGCAATTCCAGGGAGACCCGGCTCTGTCTGTCGCCTGCCGGGGATGAAAGGGTTGCTGAATTCCGGCCTATTTGTGACTTCTGCCCTAAACCTCAGACGATTGTGAGGTGTCTTGAGTGACGACGTCGGGGAGCGATCGCCCCATCCCATACAGCCAAAATAGTCCTAACGCGCCAATCGCAATGCCCGTTAGGCTCACGACTTGAGCCACCCGCAACGGTCCCACCATTAGGCTGTCCATGCGTAGACCCTCAATCCAAACGCGGCCCAGGCTGTAGGCCATGAAATAGGTGCAAGCGATCGTCCCTAATTTCAAGCTTGCCCCACCGGTTTTTGCTGCTTTGATACCTCTAAAGAACAAATACAGCAGCAGCCCTAGCACCCCCAAATTCCACAGCGACTCGTACAAAAAGGTTGGGTGAAAATAGTCCACATTGGCAAACTGAGGCGGACGAGGGAAAAAGTTCTGACCGTTAATCACGACTTTCTCTGGGATGAACAGCTTCCAGGGCAAATCCGTCGGTCGTCCAAAGGCCTCAGAATTAAAGAAATTGCCCCAGCGTCCGATCGCCTGACCGAGAATGACCGCCGGAGCCACCAAATCCATCAATTGCCAAAAGGAGATCCTGTTGAGCTTCGCAAAAACCAGCGCTGCCAGCATGCCCCCCAACAGTGCTCCGTGAATGGCTATGCCCCCCTGCCAAATGGCAAAGGCAGAGCCGGGATCCGCTGCATACTGCTCCCATTCAAATAGAACGTAATAGAGACGGGCGGCGGGAATGGCACCCACCACCATCCAAAGTGCCAGGTCCGTCATCATATCTGGATCAATGTCTCGTTTTTTCGCAAGCCACTGGGACACCGTAAGACCCAATATGACAGCCGTTGCAATCAACAGGCCGTACCAACGAATAGAGAGGGGACCGATCTCAAAGAGCACGGGTCCTGGGGAGGTGAATTGGAATGCGAGGGGGAGAAGCATCATTATTTTGGCAACGCTCCACCCATCCTACGCTTCCCACAAAAAAAGCAGCAAACTAGCAACCTAAAGATGGACAACAAAAAAGCGGAAGCGCTAAACAGCACTTCCGCCTATGGGTTCGAAAGGTTGAACGGCCAGGAACCGTTCAAGGACGAACTGTGTTCGCCTAGGAATTGATGGCTTAGAAGTTCATTTCAGCAGCTTGGACTTTCTCCACCTGCTTCTTCTTCAGCACCAGCATGATTTGAACCAACATCACACCGGCAAAGAACACCAGCATGCCAGCAATGCGAGCACTGCTCTGGAGCACAATCTCAGTGTCCATCTGACCAAAGCCACCCACGTTGGGGTTGTAGGTCAGTTCGCCACCGGCTGCAACTGCGTCACCTTCGGCAACGGAGATTTCCAGGCCAGCAGGAATGGTTTCGGTCACTTGGCCGTCAGCGGTGTCCAACGTGATCGTGGAGCCGGAGTCCGCAGCTGCGATCGCCACCACGGTTCCCTCAGCACTTGCCTTGATGGCGTTGTTGTTGCTGTTTTCGCCCGTGGGGTAAACCTGACCACGGCCGCGGTTGCCGCCTAGGTGGACGGAATACTTACCAAAGTGGACGCTCTTGTCGGTGCGGGGGTCGGGAGACAGAACCGGGAAAACAATCTCGCGGTTCTCTTCACCGGCCAAAGGACCCACAATGACGACGTTCTCTTTGTCAGCCGCATAGGACTGGTAGAACACGCCTGCGGTCTCTTCCTTCAGCTCGTCCGTGAGACGATCCGCGGGGGCAATCTTGAAGCCCTCGGGAAGCATCAGCACGGCACCCACGTTAAGGCCACCTTTGCTGCCGTCAGCGGTGACTTGCTGAAGTCCATCTTCGTAGGGCACTTCCACCACAGCCTTAAACACTGTGTCCGGCAGAACGGCCTGGGGAACTTCAATTTTTACTGGCTTTTGAGCGAGATGGCAGTTGGCGCAGACAATGCGACCGGTTGCCTCACGGGGAGTCTCATACTTTTCCTGTGCCCAGAACGGGTAGGCCGCTGCGGTTTGAGGCGCAAACCAGTCGGCACTAAAGGAAAGGGTCAGAGCCAGGAGTGCCACGAGGGCAGAGCGAGAAGCCCAGGTCAGTGAGCGACCCAGGGCACGCCGCAGCCCGGCTCCAGAAAATTTTGAATGGGAAAACAAGTTTGTCATCGTCAAGCGTCTAGGGTTCAAGCGTCTGCGAAATAAAGCTCTAAAAACGAGCCCAAAACTGAGTCCTGGAGCAATAAGCCTTAGGGACTGAGCTTTGGAGACCGAGCCTTGGAGACTAAGTCTTGGAGACTATGCCCAGTAGGGCTTCTCACCCGTCCGGAAGTCGGTCTCCGTCCAGTTGGTGAGGCTGACTGTGTCGTCATTCACTTCAACGTGGGCCAGAGCCAAGGATTGCGGTGCTGGACCCCGGACGACTTTGCCGGTCTCGTCATATTGAGAACCGTGGCAAGGGCACATGAACTTGTTCTCACTTGCGTTCCAGGGAACCACACAGCCCAAGTGGGTGCAGATGGCACTAATGCCGTAGTCCCGAATGCTTTCGGGTCCTTCAACAACCAAGTAGGTGGGATCTCCCTTCAAACCTTGGACCAAGGTGCGCTCACCCACCTGATGCTCAGCCAGGAAAGTGCTGGCCAGCACGTCATTGCCCAAAGCATCCTTGGCGACAACGCCACCACCGCCACCACCGGCAGAAGGAGGAATAAAGTACCGCACAACGGGATACAGTCCACCTAGCACAACACCAGTGGTGGATCCCCAGGTCAGCAAGTTCATGAATTGGCGACGGCCCATGCTGGGGACGTCGGAGGCTCCTGATGCTTGTGTCATATCTTCGTTATGTAATGTCGTGCGACTGTATAGATGGAAGAAAGCGCGGTCCCGTAAGGGCCAGTAAAGGTTTCTTATGGTCGCGTTTTATTAACGATGAGGGTTTGCAGCCAAACCCCACCTGCTATTAGCCTTAAGTATTATTACATCTACCCTTGCCGTTCGCTCCAGACAGTTAAGAAACATTACGTTGCAAATCAGAATCCCGGAGAGCATGACAGGACAAGCGTTTCACGAACTTTTGATGGCGAAATGGGGTCGTTCCTACGATGTTCAGCTACGGCGAACCCAGGGCAAGATTTTTGCCCAAATTATGTGGAAGTTTTGGGGGCAGGCCACTTACCCTCGGGACCTGGAGGCTCATCTGGCGCATTTAGAAGAGGTGGGAAACTATATTCAGGCGCTGGGGGCAGCGGATAAGTTTCAGGCAGCGGTGATGAATGCTAAGGGGAGGCCCCGCATTGGCAAGGCCATCAGCATTGTGCTGGATGTGGAGTTGGGCGATCGCGCCTCGGAATGGATGTTGGAAGATTCCTAGCAAGATTTTGAAGGGCACCCAAGCTGAATCCTTTCAAGCTGAGTTACTCAAGCTGAGTTACTTAACGGAGCTGAGTCGTTGAAGGGCTAAGCCAGGCGGAAGAAGTTCGCCCATGGAAGTCCGCCCATGGAAGTTCGCCTATAAAAAAGAGAAGGGAGGCGAACTACAGTTCGCCTCCCTATGAGATGGCTTCTGATTCTCTGCCCAACCGATTGGCGAACTTGCGTTTAGCGGGTAATCAGCGCCACCATGCCAGCGCCCCCCAAATACAAACCGGTCACTGCCCCAGCCAAGAGACATTGGGTCAATGGGTCCGTCGATGGGGTCAACACCGCACCCAGAATCGCGGCACCCAAAATCACAAAGCGCCAGCCCGCTAACATCTGCTTGGCGGTTACGATGCGCAGGACGCCCAAACCCATCTGAATAATCGGAATCTGAAAGGCCAGTCCCGTGCTGAACATCAGCAGCAGTACAAATTCAAAGTAGCGTTCGATGGACCAGGATTGCTCTACGACGTCGCCGCCGTAGGTGGTAAAGAAATTGAGAGCCGCCGGAATGAGTGCGTAGTAGGCAAAGGCTAAACCTGCCGCAAACAGCACCGTGGAGCCAACCATGACGGGCGCAATGAAGCGACGCTCCCGTCGGGTGAGCCCCGGCAAAACAAACTGAATGATTTGGTAAAGCACAAAGGGGCTTGCTAGCACCAGACCGCTGTAGCCTGCCACCTTGAGCGAGACAAAAAAGAATTCCCCGGGCGAGAGTTGGATGAAGGTTGCACCGTTAGCGGGACCTTCCAAAAAACGCACAATGGGTTTGACTGCAAAGAAGCAGCCAACAATGGCGACAACAACCGCAATGAGTCCGTAAAAAATGCGGGTACGAAGCTCATCGAGATGGTCAAGCAGGGACATCTCGGTATCATCAGGAACCTCGTTCCAGAAAAGCTTGGCCTCGTCCGTATCTGCATCGGCAGCGATCGCCGCTTCGGCACGTGCCAGAGCAGTCTTCGTATCGGGGGTTTCGGTATTTCCAGGCGCTGTCATCAGTTCCAGGGTCTAGGGGCAAGCTGTCTTTTGGCCATTGTGGCACTAAATTAATGATGGCTACGCAAAAGTGTGCGATCAGCCGCCAAAAATCACTCAATCCCATCTTTAAGGGACAAAAAAAGCCAGCCCTGGCAGGCTGACTCCCTTTATCAGCCCTGGCAGGCTGATATTTTTACTAATCACTCTGTCGTCGCTTTGTGAAGCGTCTCTCTGGAGAAAATCCTGGTGCGCGATCCCAACGCGCTCTCAGAATTCTGTATCGGTTGTTTCCGATTCGAATCGAATTGTAACCGCAAATACGGCTGAATTGTTATGAAACTTTACTTAATTCGGGAGGGCCAGTCATAAGCTCTGCTGATGAATCCACTGAAGTCTTCGCCCCAGTTGACTCGGATTTAAGGAGGGCTCAGGGGCTGCTTGGGCATTGGCCTAGGTTTTGTTCGAGGAAATATCCTGCGCTGCGGCTTGCTTACCTTGCTGGGGATGGCCCCAAATAATGCGCTCCTTTTTGTAGATCACCATGCCGGGCTGGGCTCCTTTGGGCTTGTACACATGCTTCGGCTCGGTGTAGACCACGGGGGCCTGTTCGCTTTCCCGAGCGCGGCTATGGTAAGCCGCAATATCAGCAGCCCATTGCAAGTCAGTCTCTGAAGCCACTGCTCCGGGTTCTAGGCGCAATAGGGCGTGGCTGCCGGGTATCTCTTGGGTGTGAAGCCACAGATCGTAGTCCGTCGCTTGGCGGAAGGTGAGCTGATCGTTTTGACGATTATTTCGACCCACCAGCAGCGTAATACCGCTAGGGCTGGTGTATTGAAGGAAGTTGGTTTTGGAGTCAGAGCTGCTGCGCCGATAGCGCCCTTCGGGGTCTGGGAGATAGTTTTCCTGGACTAGCTCATCACGAATTTCCAAGAGCGCGACCAGGTCACCGGAGGCGTCGTAATGGCTCAGGTCTGCCAGGCTGCTTTCGATTTGTTCGAGATAGCCAAGCTCTCGATTGACGGCGGCTAGAAGGGGCTCCACAGCTTGGCGGGCACGTTTGAGTTTTTGGTGTTGTTTGTAGAGGGCCTGGGCGTTTTGGACGGCGTTCTTTTCGGGGTTGAGCGCGATCACCACGGGCTCCCCTGTCTCAAAATCTTCCAGCTCCATCTGTTTAAGTCCCGGTTGCCAATCCTGTAGGTAGGCCATGAGCAGATCGGCTTGCCGGCGATAGTCATCGGCCCCGTCGGACTGCTGAAGCCTTGTTTCAAAGCCGTTGCCCTTGTGGCGCAGTTTGCCGAGGACATTGGCTAGCTTTTGGGAGACCTGGTGGCGTACCTGGCTGAATTGCTGGCGCTCAAACTCAGCGCTGTAGTAGCCCTCCAGCAGTTCCTGTACCGTTTCTGCCGGATGGGTCATCCCTAACCCAAGGACGGTGTATCCCGTCTCGGTTAAACCCGGAATAAAGGTTTCCTGTTCCAGCTGTCTCAGCCATGCCTGCCACTGTTCAAAGAGTTGCTGCCAGTCCTGGGAGGAAAGCTGATCGGTGGGGGTTTTGCTCTCGAGGTTAGCCGCTTGGACCAGCGATCGCGCCAAGGCCGAGCTCAATCCTCGATACACCTGAAGCAAATTCTTGGCAATGGGGCCGGGGACTAGGGCGACTCGTTCTTGCCAACGTTCAAAGGGTTCTGCCAGGGTGGGCCGTTCATCCCGGAGGGCTGGAGGCGGACTGTAGGCTTGCCCCGTTTGGATTTGGCGGACCCGCGACTGTTGGGCATTGACCTGGTTGGCTGCGGTGACGATCTGTCCCGCCTGATTGACCAGGAGAACGTTGCTGTACTTACCCATGATCTCAACATAGAGATGCCAGAGGACTTCTTCGCCGGGACGACGCGAGAATTGCAGGTCTAGGGCCCGTTCCCAAGGGGTGATGGGGGCAATGGCGCTCAGGGCCAGACCTTTAATCTGGGACTGAATTTGTTGGCTAAAGGCAAAGGTGTCAGGAACGCGGGGCGGGGCCGTTCCCATATGGATGCGAGCCGCCTGGGGATGCCAGCACAGTGTTAGCCAACCCCGGCCTTGCATCGTGCGTAGGGCCAAGCTGAGCGTGAAGCGATCGCGCTGGTACACGGTTTCCAGTCTCGCTGGCAGCCAAGTCCGACACAGTTCCGAACAAACTGCGCATTGAGTAGTGAAATCAAAGGGTTGCACAACAAAGTTTACGGAGAAATTTTAAGCAGAAAAAGTTGGCAGGTATGGACGAAAACAGACAGAAAAAACACAAAAAATAACGAATATGGCGAAATGGCCTAGAATTGATTGTGTCCAAACATTGCTAGTGACAAAGAAGTATTACGAATCAATGCCAAGCGATCGGTTCGTTCAAAAAGCGTAAAAACTCTAATTACGATAAAAATAAGGTTTTCTTAAGGTTTGCCTCGCTCAACATGGGATAGAGGGATCTGGTCGTATGGATATTCGGCTCATTAATATCGGTTTTGGCAACATTGTTTCTGCCAATCGAGTCATTGCTATCGTCAGTCCTGAATCAGCTCCGATCAAGCGTATCATCAGCGATGCGCGGGAACGGGGGCAGCTTATTGACGCTACCTATGGTCGTCGCACTCGTGCGGTGATCGTGACGGATTCGGGACACGCAATTTTGTCTGCTATTCAGCCTGAGACTGTCGCGAATCGTTTTGTGATCAGTAAGGATATTCAAGAGTTGCCTCAGGCCAAGGGCGCCTAGAAGGAGAGTGAGCTAGTTCGTGCTAGTTAGTTGATGGGTGGGACTCATTTTTGTCGCGCTCTGGCTCGGGGGATGGAGATACGGTGATGGTGTCGTATCTTCTTTAACTTGTCATTTGTTCCACTGCAATGTGAGGATAAAAGACCCAGACATAGCGTGGATAGGTGAGTATGGCTCCTGGACGAGTAATTGTATTTACGGGACCCAGTGGTGTAGGAAAGGGGACGCTGCTGCGATCGCTCCTCCCCAACCACCCCGAAATTCATCTTTCTATTTCTGCGACAACGCGTCAGCCTCGTCCCGGTGAGGTTGATGGTCAGCACTACTACTTTAAAGACCGCGAAACGTTTCAGTCTTTGATTGATGCGGGGGAGTTTTTGGAATGGGCGGAGTTCGCCGGGAATTTATATGGAACGCCTCGTCAGCCCGTGGTGGAACGTGTGGATGCCGGTGACTTGGTGATCCTGGAAATTGAGTTAGAGGGTGCGCGCCAGGTTCGTCAAACCTTTCCTGAAGCCTTTCAGATTTTTGTGATGCCGCCGTCGCTGGGGATTCTGGAGAGCCGTATTCGAGGGCGCGGCCAAGATTCGGATGAGGCGATCGCCCGTCGTTTGGCCCGTGCCGAAGTGGAGGTGGCCGCAGCGGATGAGTTTGACCTCCAGATTACCAATGGTCGTCTGCCCCAAGCCTTAGAGGAATTGGAGTCGGCTCTGTTTGCCACGATTTAGCGGGGTGGCGATGGCTTGGCCGTGATGAGTTTGGCCGGGATGGGCTTGGCCGTGATGGTTTGGTCGTGGTGGTTTGGTCATAATGGCTGGGCCGTTATCACTGTTGAGCCGTTGCCATCGGGTTCGGTCTGGGGATGATTTTTGACAATCCATCCGCTCAATAAAAAAGGCAGCGCTAAGGCTGCCTTTTTTATTGAGTTTAAAACCCTTGAGCAACCGAATGACAGAGTGACATACAGTTCACAGTGTCTCTAGCTCAAGTTAACTGACCTACATCGGGTGGAAGAGGAGGTCAGGGAAAAAGCGATTGAACTCGATCAAGATACCGGCGGTAATGAACATCCAGATGCTCAACACCACAGGGGCAGTGGACAAATATCTCATCATGGTGATGAAGCTCCTAAACAATAAACAGTGGAACCATCCAGTGTGGGTAACGGTGAGGCTATCCAACGCCGATGGTTTGATACGCTAGCAGTCCCCTAACGAGGAGAAACTGTGATTTCATTTTCGCTAGCAAACATCTTGCCGCTGGTGAATTCGCCTAATGCAGCAACAGGCCACAGGGCAGCACCCAACGAGCAAGCGATCGCGCGAGGAATGTTGATCACAATCTCTTCTTGAGCGGGGTCCTTGAGAGAACGACCGCCAATGATATAGGAGCGGCCAGCCCAGCCAATCCAGCCAGCGATGTAGAGGAACATCAGGGCGGGGATTGTGAAGTCGCCCGCATGGTCTAAACGACCATCCACAATCAGGTGAGGCAGACCGTCTTCACCGCAAACCGCTTGGGAGTAGCGCTCGAAGCGGGCCTTTGCTTGGTCCGTGGTGGCAGCATTAGCTCGCTGAATGAAGCGGGCGGATTCGCTACAGGGGGTTAGTCCCGCAACATCGGCAGAGGCCGTGGGTGCAAAACTAAACCACAGACAAACTGCTAGCGCCAAAGCGAACAATCGTCTCATGGAAACTTTTCCTTCTTATTTCAAGCAGTGTTCTATAGGGAGCGTGCTGAGAGAAAACCAACCCTAGGAATTAAATACGCACGCCGTTTCCTAAAATGAAAGGCTCTAGAGACTAGCTCTTGCGAACCGATCTACCCTTTAGATTCCCAGAAGAGCACCTAATTCTTTACGACGGGTTTAAGTTTCTACACAATTCTGCCCAACCTCTAATCACGGTATCAACGAAATGACAACGGTTCTGGCCATCGAAACAAGTTGTGACGAAACGGCGGTGGCAATTGTCAAAGAACGTCAAGTTTTAAGTAGTGTGGTCAGCTCTCAGATCGAGCTGCACCGAACCTACGGGGGCGTGGTGCCGGAGCTCGCTTCACGGCAGCACTTGGAGACCGTCAATCCGGCGATCGCCCAGGCCCTGGCGGAGAGCGGCTTAACTTGGTCGCAAATTGACGGCATTGCCGCCACCGTTGCCCCCGGCTTGGTGGGAGCACTCCTGGTGGGGGCGATGGCAGCCAAAACCCTGGCGCTGTTGCAGGAGAAACCGTTTTTAGGGGTTCACCACCTAGAGGGACATATCTGTGCTTCCTACCTGGAGCAGCCTAGGCTTCAGCCCCCCTTCCTGTGCCTTCTGGTTTCTGGAGGACATACGAGCCTGATTCATGTGGAGGCCCAGGGACAATACAAAACCCTTGGTCAAACCCGCGATGATGCGGCTGGAGAGGCCTTTGACAAGGTGGCGCGGCTGATGGACCTGGGCTATCCCGGTGGACCCGTGATTGATCGCCTAGCCCAACGCGGTGACCCCCAGGCCTTTAAGCTACCGGAGGGGCGTATTTCCCTGCCTGGGGGCGGCTACCATCCCTACGATTCCAGTTTTAGTGGCCTTAAGACAGCGATGCTGCGTCTGACGGATCGTCTCAAGCTCGATGGAGACTTGCCTAAGGCAGACTTATCCGCCAGTTTTCAGGTGACCGTCGCTAAGGCGCTGACTAAACGGGCGATCGCTTGTGCCAAGGATTTCAGTCTCAAAACGATTGCTGTCGGAGGTGGGGTTGCGGCCAATAGCGGTCTACGTCAGTTGCTAACCGCGACAGCGGCGAGTCAGGGTATCGAAGTGCTCTTTCCTCCTCTGGGCCTCTGTACCGATAATGCAGCTATGATTGCCTGCGCTGCTGCCGAACATCTAGCGCTGGGACGTACGTCTTCGCTAAAGCTAAGCGTTCAGTCCCGCATGCCTCTGGAGAAAGTGATGGAGCTCTATGGTTGAAGAAAGGCGCAGTTTGAAGAAAGGCGCAAAGTAAAAAAGCCCCTCAAAAAAAGACGGGGGCTCTGCCTTGCAAAGCCCCCACATCAAAACAGGGTCCTGAGAATATTGCCCTAATTGCCCTAGACGCTAAAGGCTAGCGAACGTAGGCGAAGTAAGTCACCATCGGTACAACCGTTGCCACAATCAAGAGCACGATGACCACGACGGTGGCGTTGCTTTCCTGCGTCTCTTCCTTAGACGCAAAGGTGCCCTCCACCCGCAGTTTGTCCTCAATTACCGGAGGACCTGGATCCTCCTCGCCGGAGAGAACCGCGATGAGGCGATCGCTTGCATCCAAGATCGATTGATTGTACTGGTCGCCCCCCTGACGGATGGGAGCCATCATGGTTTCTTCAACAACACTGCTGGCAATGGTGTCCGTTAAAGCGCTGCTTGCCTCATCTCCCACGCGAATGGCAGTTGTGTTAGTCAGAACGTCCAAACCAATCAGCACTTGATTCTTGGCCTCCTCCGCATCGGAGAACCAGGTGTCAAATAACGCGTTGGTGAAACTCTCGATCGTCTCACCATAATCCAGACGGCGGAAGATGACGAAACGAACTTCAGCCCCTGTTGTCTCATTAATTTGTTCGAGGCGATTGCTAATTTGCCCCTGCTTAAAACGGCTCAGGACATCCGCCTGATCAATGACCCAAGTGGACTCACCCGCCTGGACCCGCTCAAAATCATAGATTCCCGTCGCAGAAGCCGCCGACGCAAAGGGACCGGCTAAGGCAAGCAACCCCACAAAGGCAAACGTGACTACCAGCCTAAGGGCGGACTTCAGGTGGTGCCTGGCGTCTAGTCGAAACGGGCAAAGCAGCTTCATAGGATAAAGTCTCGGAACGGCGATGGCTCAACAATCTATCCATAGTTTACAGGCAAGATTACCGGGTTCAAGATTGCCACTGAGGCGATCTTGAACCCGGCCTGGAGCTTGCCTCAGGAGGCCATGGCTTGGGGACGCGTTGCCGTTTTGGGAGAGGACTGAAACTGAAACTGCTCCGATGCAGACTCCGTCGTGCCGACCGTATAGGTGGGCTTCGAAGAGGTGGAGGGCAGGGCGACCAAGCGCTTGCCATTGAAAGAGTTGGGATAGAGATTGGTCTGAATCATCTCCATCTGAGCAGAAAGGGAACGAATTTGTTCACGCACAGACTGCAGCTGTTCCAACGCTTCTAGCTCGGCATTCACGTCGCGCACCGTGGAGTAGGGGCGACTGCTGGTTTGGATGAGGTGCGAAAAACCGACATAGGCCTGGGCTGCAGGCATGAAAGGCATGGAGGGCTGACGCTCAAGCTGCGCAACAAAAGGGCGCTCAGAAACACGGTTGGGAGTTCCACTAGGTGGCAACGCCGTTGACCCACGAGGCTGAACCCTTGAATCGGGAATGATTGAGGCCAGTGGCGTGATGGGGAGGGCAACAATCTCCTCCACATCTTGACCGTTCTGAGCGGTTGGCCGTTCGCTCGCGAGAGGTAAGGGAATAATGCTGGACTGACCCAGAGTCGATGGCTCTACCAGCAGTTCCTCTAGAGCTTGAACGGCTTTTTCCTGAACATCAGCTTGGGATAGTTCTGCCTGGGATAGTAACGACGGTGACGTTGTCGGGGAGTCTTGTTTCTCCTGGGCGAGAGAGTTCTCCAGGGCAACCAGGGGGGCATCGGATAGAAATGCCTCTGCCCAGCTTTCCAGCACGAGCTCCTTCTTAGACCGATTCGCGAAAAACTCGGGTTCAAAGCCAAGGCTGGACTCGGAAGCCGTTCCCTCACTCTTCGTCGCAGGTTTCAGGGCTTCAGGTTTCAGGGCCGCAGGTTTCTGGGTTGCAGGGGCTGATGCTAGCGAAGCAAAAGAAACCGTTGTCCCGCCAGAGGGGTAACGAAGTTTGTCCTCGGGGCTTTCCCTAGAGCTTTCCTTGGGGATAGAGGGGGCGTCATCCAAGAAAAAATTAAGACCACTCTTTTCCAAGTCTTGATGGGAGATCTCCCGAGGCAGAAGTTCCGCAGCAAAATTAGTCTGAAGAACCGACTGGGCTTCAGCCTTGGATTTGCGACGGCCCAAGCTACCGATGCCAAGGCTTGCAGCAGCAGCAATGGCAATGTAGGAAGGGGCTGAGTCACTCAGCGTGCCCTGATATAGAGGTATGCCAAGCAGCTCAACGTCCAAGGGGTGAGTGCCAAAAATTGCCAATGGTGCTGTGATAATCGCAAAACAGGAACCAGCATTTAGCGCTGCGGACATCAGTCCTGAGTCTTCACCAGCGTGAGTCATATCAAGCATCCCAATGTGAGAACGAATAGAAGGTGCACATCCTCATGCGTACTTTGGGATTGCCGAACCTGAGTTGAAGTCTTCGCCATCCCATATCTAAGGTAGTCTGAAGCTCTGTGGCGTTGTGTGAAGTTTCCATGAAAAAAGCAGCGTAAACCCCTAGATGTTTGATGAATTCTCTTCCTGCAGCACCGAACAATTGAAGATTGAAAGCTTAAAAAATACAAAAAGCCTCGCGAGACCTTGGCGCATGTCCGTATAATCTCGCGAGCTTTTTTGTAAATTTATTTAAGCAAAAAACTCTCGCAGCAAAGAGTTCTCTGTCTCAGTGCGACGCTAGATGCTGGCCAGTATTTTGTCATCTAGAGAAAAATCGATTTCGCCCGACTTGGCCTGGGAATAGTCCTGGGTAAAGGAATCTTTGAGGCCGCTTACGAGGTCAAAGGCTGGCTGCCAGTTCAGTTCACTCTCTGCTTTGTGAATGTCCGCGAAGAAATGCTGCATGCGCATGGGAAAGGCTTTCTTCTTGCCGAAATCAAAAGCTTTAGGGTCGTAATGAACGATTGAGAGTTGCTGCGGGTCCTTGCCTGCCGCTTGGGCACAGGCTCGGGCGACGCCATCGAAGGTTGCAAAGCGATCGCCAGCAATGTTGTAGACCTGACCGATGGCCCGCTCATTGCCCAGCATGGCAACCATAGCTGCCGTGAGATCTTCGATATGCCCCAATTGAGTGAGATGTAGGCCATTGCCTGGGATGGGGATGGGGCGATCGTTGACGATGCGATCGAAAAACCAGGCTTCCAAGGGATTGTAATTTTGAGGGCCGTAGATATACACCGGGCGCACGGAGGTAAAGGGGACCCCCTGGTCGCGCAGGTAATCTTCCGTCTCAAATTTCCCCCGGTGACGACTCTTCGGATCGAGTGGGTCGTCTTCACGTAGGGGCATCTGGTCCGACTTGAGATAAACCCCGGCAGAGCTAACGTAGATGAACTGCTGGACTTTGCCCTTAAATAGCTCGACCAGCGGTTCGGTGTCGCTGCGTTCGCGACCGTTGTTGTCGAAGATTGCGTCAAAGGATTGGCTGGAGAGCTTGGCCTTGAGCTGTTCTGGGTCCTTGCGATCGCCGTGGATCTGTTCAATGCCCTCCACCGGAGCCGGACGATTGCCGCGGTTAAACAGCACCACCTCGTGGCCCTGCTCCACCAAGCGACGGGTGAGGGAGACCCCAATGAAGCGTGTGCCGCCCATGACCAAAATTCGCATCTAAAACCCCGCCCTGCCTAAGACTAAAAATTGCTGGAAGGAAAGACCTACCAGAAGTAATCCTAGGAACACAGGTGCGTAATCGCAATGGCTCCGCTAAAGCAGGTGGCCACATCGCTGCCAGGGGCGGCGGCGCGATCGCTATAGCTACCGTTGTACCTATAGCAATTGCCTTGTTTTTCGTAGCTGAGGGGCAGTGGGTCTCGGGAAGGCTCACAAAAGACCAAGTCTGGAATCTGATTCATGGGCTGCCCCTCTTCGGGCCAGGGTAAATTGACATTCCAAAAGCAGCCCGGCTGGGGTGGTTTCTTTAGCAACTGAGCAATGACTTTGGCTGCCCAGGTACCGGTCCGTTGCCAGTTGGGTTCCTGGCCTCCCTTCAAGTACTGGGAAATGGCAATCCCTGGAATCCCCTGGTAGGCAGCCTCGCGCACCGCAGCCACGGTGCCCGAGATATAGGCATCCACCCCCAAATTCCCCCCGGCATTGATGCCGGACAAAACCCAGTGGGGCGGTTTTGGGCAGAGTTGGGCCAGCGCTAACCGGGTGCAGTCCGCTGGAGTGCCGTGGACGGCGTAGCGCTGGGGATGATCGGCAAGGGGCAATGCATCCACTTGGATGGGCTGAAGAGCGGTGATTCGATGGCCGCAGCCCGAATGAGGCTGGCGCGGGGCCACGGTGAGATGGGGAAGCTCGGCAACCAGTTCTTCCAACACCTGGATGCCTGGGGCATCAATCCCGTCATCGTTCGTCAACAAAAATGTCATGGAAAAAGAAGCTAGAGAAGACAGTCGCCAACGTCAGAGAGAAAAGTCGGCTCCCTTGGGATTGAGATGGGCCACTAGCTCTTCGGGGTTGAACGGGGTAAAGACGTAGGCATCGACCTTTTCGTTTTTTTCGTTCAAGCGACTGGGCGGATTTGCCATCTCGATCAGGGTTCGGGGCAAGAGGCCAATGATTTTGGGGGGATGGCTCATTTGCATACTGTGGACATGCTGAACCAACTCTTCGCCAATATGGCCTTGGAATTGTAGGTTGACGATCAGAGCAACCGGGTGGAGGAGCTGAATTTGTTCCAGGGCGGTGGAACCGTCCACTAGCCAAAAGACTTTATAGCCTGATGCCGTGAGGAGTTCGCAAATCAGTGTGGCGGACTGTTCATCCTCCTCTAGCAGTACGACTTCTCCCTGGGGCTTGCGGTTCTGAGCCGCCGGGGTCGGTAGGGGCTGTTCGGCCAACCAAACGGTGAAGCAGGAGCCTTGACCGGGAATGGATTCGATCTCAATGCGACCCCCGTGGAGTTCAACCAGTTGCTTGGTCAGGGCCAGCCCTAGGCCCGCGCCGCCAAAACGACGACGGTGGGAGTCTTCGAGCTGCTGGAATTTTTGGAAGAGGCGATCGCGATCCTGCTGGCTGATGCCAATGCCTGTGTCTTCGACCTTGAGCTTGAGCAGCGCGCCGTCTCGACTGAGCCGCACGCGCACGATCCCATTGGCGTCGGTAAACTTGATGGCATTGTCCAAAAGATTGGTCAAAATTTGCCGCAGCCGTTGGGCATCGCCAATGAAAATATCGTCTTCTTTGGTCAAGGTGCTGGACGAGCGCAGCTGGACACCGCGCTCTTGGGCTACCTCTTGGAAGAGCCGCACACAATACTGGACCAGACGCTTGAGGGAAATGGGCTGAACGTTCAGTGCTGTTTTGCCAGACGCCGTTTGAGACAGATCCAAAATGCTGTCGATGATCTGCATGAGATGATCACCGCTGTCTCGGATGGTTTGGAGACAGTCCCGCTGGCGATCGCTCATGGGACCCAGAGACCAGCGCAGCAATGTGGCCGACATTCCAATAATCGAGGTCAGTGGGGTGCGCAACTCATGGCTGATCATGGCCATAAATTCCTCCTTGGCCCGATCCGCCACCCGTACGGCCTCCCAGGCTTCCTGGAGTTCGGTGATGAGCACCTGAGGCTGCAAGTCTTCGGGTTGCCGTTGGGCGAGCGAAAGAGGATCGGGAAAGGCAGAGGAGAGGGAGGGAGACGAGAGGGGAGAAGACGGAATGGGGGGCGCGAGGCGGGCGGCAATGCGGGAGGATAAATCGGTTTCCGGTTGGGGATGAAGCAGAGCGAGGGAGAGCAGCCGATGTTGCTCGGGGGTATTGTCGCCCCAGGTCTGGGTGAGCTGATATTCGAGTTGCTGCTGCAAGTTTTCGGGCAGAGCCTGCTGTTGCTGGAGCTGCTGGCTGAAGGTGCGCAGGGTTGGAATATCAAAGCTGAGCTGAAACGTTTGGGACGCCTGAATCAGCGCTTTGAAGCTGGGGGAGAGATAGAGCAGGAAGGCCGGAGGGAGATGGTTCGGCGGTGGGGCCGAATCCAGGTCAGGAGAAAGCTCCGACCCAGATGCTGTGGTCGATTTGTTGCGATTGAGATGGGCTTCGCACAGGAGCAGGACATCATCGCGATCGCTTGCCCAGCCCAACAGGACCCCCTCCATTTGGCGATAAGCCTGGGGGGAAAGCAGGGGATCGAAGTTGAGATCTGGGTTCTGCATTCAACCTAGAAAAACAGAGATTCGTGCCGGTTTATGCGCATATATCACCGCAAAATTTGAAGAAACACGCGATTCTTACAGAAAATGGGCTATTTCACCCGTAAAACGATTTTGTATTCATCCTAACTCTGTTTCTACGGATACCTGTGCCTTGGCTTTACGTTGCTCCATGAACTTTTTGCAGGTTTTGGCGTTGATGGGGCGATCTGCATTGATGAGTCCGTGGACGAATCAGTGGCACAGTGGAGCTGAACCAATGGTTCAGGGTGCAGTCACGGTTCCGTCTGTGGTCACAGACCAAGGGACAGCCTGGGCCATTGCCTGGGCACAGCCTGGGGCGCACCCTCAGCACTAATCAGAGAACAGCGATGCATCGGCTTGCAGCAACGCCCGGGGGCTGGACCCCTGACACAGACGGCGTCATTTTTGTGGAGCAAACCCCAGCTCCGGTGGTGTTTTTGACGGCGGCGGACACGGAAATTCAAACGCTATCGCGGGCGATCGATCGCTTGCCCGAGGATTTTCCTGGGATTCGGGCTGCGAACTTACTCCAGCTCCAACAGCAGCTCACGATCGACACCTATGCCGAGGATGTGTTGGCCTCGGCCCAGGTGATCGTGGTGCGGTTGTTGGGCGGGCAATCCTACTGGTCCTACGGTGTTGAGGTGGTGCAGGCCCTGGTTGAGGAGACCGGAGCGAAGCTGCTGCTGTTGCCAGGGGATAATCGCCCGGACCCCGATTTGATCAGCCGCTCGACGGTCCCGCTGGCGATCGCCAATCGGTTTTGGCGCTATTGCTGTGAGGGCGGTATCGAGAACTTGCACCAGGGGTTGCTGTTTCTGGGGCAGCAGTGCTTGGCGCGAGGGGAAACACCGGCACCGCCGGAGCCCGTGGCCAATGTGGGACGTTATGGCTGGACGGGGCCAGACGCCAGTCAGGTAGATGAACAGAGGCTCACCCCCGAGCGACGGGGACGGGTCGGGATTGTGTTTTATCGGGCGCATTACCTGTCGGGGAATACAGCGCCCATTGATGCGCTGTGTCAGGCCCTGGTTGATCGCCATTTCGAACCCATCCCGCTCTATATTTCTTCCCTGCGCGACCGAGAGATCCAGCAAGCGGTGATCGAGGCATGGGGCCCGGACGGGATTCAGGTGTTGATTAACACCACAGGTTTTTCCATCAATCGCCCGACATTTTGGCAACAGCTCGATGTCCCTGTGCTCCAGGCCATTTGCAGCGGCGGGACGCGGGAGCGTTGGGAGGCAAGCTGGCAGGGACTTTCCCCCCAGGACATGGCCATGAATGTGGCTCTGCCGGAGGTGGATGGGCGCATCATGACGCGGACGATTTCGTTTAAGAGCATTCAGCAACGGGATGAGCGTTTGGAGACCGAGGTGGTGTCCTATGCGCCTTTGGATGACCGGATTCAGTTCGTTGCAGATCTTGCCCAAGCTTGGGCTCAGCTCCGGCAGGCGCCCGTGGGCGATCGCCGCATTGCCTTGATTCTGGCCAATTACCCCACCCGCGACGGACGTCTGGCCAACGGTGTGGGCTTGGATACGCCCGAAAGCTGTGTCAATCTTCTCAAAGCGTTGCGAGACCAGGGCTATCAGCTCTCGCGGGTGCCGGAGTCGGGCCAGGAATTAATCGAATGGCTGACGGCAGGTCTTACCAATGATGCTGAAGGCCGGGGCTTACGTCCGATTCACCAGGGGCTATCCCTGGCGGATTACCAAGCCTATTTCCAACGCCTGCCCCAGGCCGTGCGCCAAGGTATACAGGAGCGCTGGGGAGAACCGGCCATCGAGCCAGAGGCCTTGGCATGGCTGGGCCAGGGGGCGCTCAGCCAGGGGCTACTCAGCACGGAAACGGATGGCTGGCGTGAGGCGGAACAGTTTCCTGTCGCGGGTTTGGACCTAGGCCATGTCTTTGTGGGTATTCAGCCCCCCCGAGGCTATGACCAAGACCCCAGCCTGAACTACCACGCGCCAGATCTGGAGCCGCCCCATGCCTATTTGGCCTTTTATGAATGGCTGCGATCGCGCTTTGGCACCCAGGCCATGGTGCATGTGGGCAAGCACGGCAACCTGGAGTGGCTCCCGGGTAAAAGCATTGCTCTCTCGACGGCTTGCTATCCCGAAGTGGCCCTGGGCGCGTTACCCCACCTCTATCCCTTCATTGTCAATGATCCAGGAGAAGGCTCCCAGGCCAAACGCCGTGCCCAGGCGGTGATCATTGACCATCTGACGCCGCCATTGACCCGGGCCGAACTGTATGGGCCGCTGATGCAAATTGAAGGTTTGGTGGATGAATATTACGATGCCCAGCGGCTGGATCCAAGACGATTGCCGGTGATTCGCGATCGCCTCCTGAGCCTACTCACCGAAGCCAATCTCCAGACTGATTTGGCGCTAGATGTCCCTTCTGCCTCATCGGCTCGAACCGCGACGCAAAACAACAAAAATCAGCAGAAAAATTTACCGAAAAATCCGACAAATGCCGTAACGGAATTTGAAGCGGCTGTGCTGTCTCCCATCGATACCTATCTCTGCGAATTAAAAGAAGCGCAGATTCGGGACGGACTGCATATTTTTGGGGAATGTCCTGCGGGGCGGCAGTTGCGGGATTTGGCCATTGCCATTGCGCGTCTGGCGGGGGGGCAGGAGGGCCGGGTGGGATTGACCCGAGCGATCGCCCAGGATTGGGGCCTTGACTGGGATCCGTTGACCGCAGAATTAGGGGCGATTTTGGAGCCGGATGATGGCGATCGTATTCGTAGCGCCATCGAAGCCACCCAGCCCCTGAGGACCGAAACCCTGAGAACCCGAGGGGATGCAGTGGAGGCGATCGAGCATTACGCCGCCACGTTGGTCGATACCGTCGTTGACCGAAACAAGATTCGCGAACCTGTCCCACGCGAACCTGTCCTAGGGACCCATCCATCCGTCGGCAGCCAAACCGCAGCGGAGTTGGATTGGATTGCAACCACGCTGCTGCCCCAACTGCGCCAAACCCCCGACGAAATCACCAACCTTTTGCGAGGTCTCGACGGGCGTTACATTCCGAGTGGGCCTTCCGGAGCCCCGAGTCGAGGGCGCAGTGATGTACTGCCCACAGGGCGGAACTTTTATTCCGTCGATATTCGTGGTCTCCCCACCGAAAGTGCTTGGGCCGTGGGCGATCGTGCGGCCTCGGTTCTGATCGAACGCTACACCCAAGACCACGGCGACTATCCCCAAACCCTGGGTCTGTCGATGTGGGGAACCGCCACCATGCGGACCGGTGGAGATGACATGGCCGAAGCCCTGGCGCTACTGGGCGTTAAGCCCTTGTGGGAAGGCCCCTCTCGGCGTGTGGTGGACTTCGAGATTTTGCCGCTCTCTATCCTCGGACGTCCCCGTGTGGATGTGATGCTGCGGATTTCTGGCTTTTTCCGTGATGCGTTTCCCAATTTGATTGATTTGTTTGATCAAGCCGTGGTGGCTGTGGCTGACCTGGACGAACCGGCGGAGCAGAATCCCCTGGCGGCGCGGGTGCGGCAGGAAACGCACTATTGGCGATCGCAGGGACTATCCGAAGTGCAGGCAGAACGGCGATCGCACTACCGCATTTTTGGCTCTAAACCGGGGGCCTACGGTGCGGGCTTACAGGGATTGATCGAGGCCCAGAATTGGGAGAGCGACGCCGACCTTGCCCGTGCCTATATCAACTGGAGTAGCTATGCCTATGGCCGGTCTGTGCCATCTGGGGGGTCTGGGCATTCCGCGTCTGGATATTCCACATCTGGGCCCGCGTCTGCTCACCCTGGGGGAACTGCCGAAGCCCATGCTGCTCCAGAAGCTTTTCAGCAGCGGCTGCAAAATCTACAAATTGTTCTCCATAACCAGGACAACCGCGAACACGATTTGCTGGACTCCGACGATTATTACCAGTTCCAGGGAGGACTCACCGCCGCCGTTCGTCTGGCGAAGGCCCGAGTTGAAGGCTCAGATCTAGCTTCCGGCACGGCTCTAAACCCAGCGTCGGAACCCGTTGTTTATTTTGGCGATCATGCCCAACCCGAAAATCCCAAAGTGCGAAAACTCTCAGAGGAAATTGCCCGCGTCTATCGCTCGCGAGTGATAAATCCCAAGTGGATCGCTGGGGTGATGCGCCATGGCTACAAGGGAGCCTTCGAAATGGCGGCGACGGTGGACTATCTCTTTGCCTATGACGCCACCACGCGCTGCGTGCCGGACCACATGTATGAAGGGGTTGCAGAAGCCTATGTCCTCAATGCTGAGACCCAGGCGTTTGTGCAGCAGCATAATCCTTGGGCATTGCGGGATATGGCTGAGCGTCTGCTGGAAGCCAATCAGCGAGGAATGTGGAAGGGAGAGTCTGGCCTATTGGATGAGTTGCGGGCGATCGCCCTTCAAGCTGAGGAAAAAATTGAAAACAAAAGCGCAGGGAATGGCGTTGCCTAAGCGACTGTTATCCCTGCGCTCAATGAATTGACTATTCCGGACCTAGTTGACTTCGGACTTAGTCTAGTGGCCTAGCGGTTGATGTCTTTAGCCATCTTCTTAAACATGTCCATGCTGTTATCCGGTGAACGCTTCACCTTATTGGCAGCTTGATTGGAAGGCTGTGCTTGGAATGTCGGAGTTGGTGCCTGAGGCTCAGGGTTGAACGCTGAGGCTGCAGGGGTAAAAGAAGGCGTGTTGCTTGCTTCAGCCTTCTTGGGCTGGATGCTGCTGCCGCCGCCCATTCTGGGCTTGACGCCACCTGCGTTCAGAATGGTGCCCTGGGACTTCACGTAGGCTTTGTCCATCGCGGACGTTTCCTGAACGTATTCCTTTTTGTCTGGGCTGCTCACACTCTTCGGAAAGGTACGCCGAACGGTGCTCGGCTTACGCATATATTCAATATCGCCTAGGGACTTTGCTGAGTCGTCATCTAGGAAAAATGCTTCTTTGGGCTGTTCCGGTCCCTTCTTCTTGCCACCGAACAATCCATCAAGAAAACCAGCCATGGCTCACTCTCCGCTGAAACGTTGCTTAACTTCCTTTACCAATCTTAATCGATTTTAAGAATTAAAAGAAGGCTAATTTGAAGCTTTAAATCCTTTGTTGACCCATATTTTGAGTCGCCAGACTACTGATAAACCAATGAATGGACGCAGTGGGGCAATTGCTCTCGCATTCTATTCGTGAGTTTAAGTTTGGTCGCGAAAACGAAATTTTCGTGCGGTTTCTGAGAAAAGAGTTGCTACGGTAACGGGACAAGCGCAGTCGTTGGTCCGGTCTTACTCATCTGACCTAGGGCTGTGAACTGGACTTATACAGAGGTTCCACCATGCGTTTATCTCAGTCTTCGCAACAGCTCATTAGTTTGGGAGTGCTGTTGGTTTTAGTGAGTGTTGGATTGCTTCTGGTAATGAATTTTGCTGCAACCCTTTAATCAATGCTTTGCCCCTACCTATATCCCGCTTTATTCGGGCACAGGTAGGGGCAATTTCATGATTGTGTTAGACATCAAAAGCGTCTATCTCTTCAAATCAATACGTTACAAAACGTAAAGCTTTCGCCAGGAACTGAAAGCTCTCAAGGGAGTTGTTGCTTCCTTGACCAGGTGTCATGGAATTAAGTTGGTGGCCTGAAATAAACACAGCCTTTACCCCTGCTGGTTTCAGCTTCGCTGGTTGAGCGGAGCCGAAACCAGCGAAACCGTGAGCGTGTCAGAGCCGAGGGCTGAGCGAAGTCGAAGCCCGGTCAACAAGAAGAAAATTGTGTTCGCTCACTTAGATGCGGCGCAGCAGACTTTTTCCGTGGGTGTCCGTTCCACAACTGCTGAGCAGGGAATGCTGTTTTGCCAGCTCGGAAACTTCCTTCGTCGGCTCAGGGCTTGGCTTCCAGGGGGAGGGGTTGTTATAGGCGTAGTAGCTTTCGACGCCGTCAACGCCACAATCCACTGCAGCCTGAATGAGGTCCGGCAGGGGGCGGCGGTAGCGAGCGGGGTGAGCCAAAATGGCGATGCCTCCCGCTTCTTGGATGGCGGTGACCACCGCCTGGGCACGGTGGAATTCTCCTTTGGAGACCCGGCTTTGTAAGTAGGGTCGTAGAGCAGTCGCTTCTGGGTTAAAGCCGTAGCCCAGGATGTGAACCTCTGCCCGACAGAGTTCCGCATTAATTTCAATGCCAGTCCAAAGCTTCGGTGGACTGACCCGGTTACCCATGCGCCAGCGCAAGCTCTGGATCCAGCTATCGGCGGCCCAGTAACCCTCCACCGTGTGATGATCGGTGATTGCCATACCCTTGAGCCCAATTTCCATGGCTTGCTCCATCACCTCTGCGGGCTTGAGCTTGCCGTCAGAGTGAATCGTATGCATATGGAAGTTGTAAGTGCTGGGACAACTTTCCGCGTCGATTCCCTGGAGCAAGGTCCGGAAAGATTTTGCTTGGGACGTTAAGGGGAATTTTCGTTGGGAGCAATCAAGGGTAGAGCAAGTCACGGTGTCTTTGGTGGGTTTAGAAGGTCAATAGGGTTCAAGGGGTCGGTGGTGGAAGACGGTCAATGACTCGATATGCCTCGGTCAGGGCTAAGAGCCTTTGGGAGGTGTCCATTCTAGCGAATCCTCTCTCATCTGCAGAACCACCTATGGTCTTACCCACGTCGTCGTCTGTTGGATGGATGATAGCCGCAGTTTGGATGATGAGAGATACAGGTTGAAAACGCCCAGTTTCGCAAAAGACGCAACCAAGAAGGGGTGAATACCTTGCGCTCTACTTCGTGTGAAAGCCTAAGGGATTTTGGCCAGATTCACTGTGCTGTATGAACCATACGCAAAAAACGGCCCACACATTTAGTGCAGACCGTTTTTGCGAGAGCTGGTTCAGAGGGGGAGCGGTCCCGATGCCTTGGCTGTCGAAGCTCCTGGGGAAATAGAATGGTTTAGGGCCGTTGAATTGGCTCGGTTACTTGCCTAGGAGGTTACCTGCCTAGGAGGTTACTTGCCTAAATTCATTGCCTAGGGCCTAAATTCATTGCCAAATTCATTGCCTAGGATTGGGAGGCTACAATCTCCGGTGATGCGGTTAAGGATGCTTCCTTTTCCCGAGCTAGGCGGCGCTTACGGGCATAAAGCTGAATGACGGCAGCCATCGCTACAATCATGGCGAAGATGCTCCAGCTAGCGGCACTGGTGGGAAAATTGCTTTTGAAGACTGCCAGCATCACGACAATCACGAAGAAGACCGTTGGAAACTCATTAAACCAACGGAACTGCTGACCTGTCATGCCACATTCCTCTGCGGCCAGTTGCTTCATGATGCGACCGCAGAGAACGTGGTAGCCAATCAAAATGCCGACGCAGCCCAGTTTAATCTGGAGCCACAGGCTGTGGATGATGCTAGGCTCTGTGGCGATCATGCTGACGCCCATGATGATGGTGAGGAGCAGGGCTGGCGTCATGATGATGCGGTAGAGCCGCTTCTCCATGATCTGATACTGGCTCTTGAGGATTCCCTGGGCTGGCTCCTGCTGCTCGGAGGCCTCGGCGTGATACACGAAGAGTCGAGGTAGATAGAACATCCCGGCAAACCAGGAAACGATGCCTACCAAGTGAAACGCCTTAAACCAGTAGTAAGCCATGGATCCTATCTGTAAATCATAAATAAGATGTCTTTCAATTCCTCAAGATAAGGGATGGATGTGGGGCTCAGGCTCAGTTATGACAGAAGTTTAATGTCTGCTGTGAAGTGGAGAGGGAAATGTCGGCAGGTCCGTTAGAGATAGCCATGCTCCGCCAAAAAGCCATCGTCGATCGCTGAGATGCCATTGTGAGATTGAGATCCATCCCCATGGAGGTCGTCCGTGGACCCGGGTCGTTGAATTAAGCGATGCACGTATTTACCAAGAATGTCAGCTTCCAAATTCACTGGGCTGTCGGGATTGAGGCGGTGCAGATTGGTGACGTCATAGGTGTGTGGAATGACGGCCGTGGTGAACCATTCACCCTGGTCATCGCAGGTGGCGATGGTGAGGCTGACGCCGTTGACGGCGATGCTGCCCTTGGGCAGAAGATAGGAACGCAGAAAGGGACTGACTGCACAGAAGCGTAGATCCCAGGAGGTGGCAGTGGGTTTGGCGGAGGCGAGCACCGCAGAGCCATCGATATGACCGGTTACAAAATGTCCGCCAATTTTGCTGCCGACTCGCAGTGATGCTTCTAGGTTGACGGGGTCCTGGGCCGATCGCTGCCCTAGGGTTGTTAGTTTCAGTGTTTCGGGGGAGACAGAAACAATGAAGCCCTGGGGGAGGATCTGTTCCACGGTTAAGCAGGCGCCGTCCACAGCGATGCTGTCGCCAATTTCCAGATCGGTCAAAATGGCAGAGCCTGTGGAACAGCTGATCTGAATTTGATAGTCTCCTTTGGATTGGATATAGCCGAGGTCCTGAATGAGTCCTGTAAACATCTCTTAAAAATTTGCTAAATTTCGCTGATTTTCGAAGACTTCGCGCAACAATCAATGATCACGATTGGCGCTGGAGGCGCTGACCGTCATAATGAATCCATTGCCTGTAGCTGTATTCGTCGCCCTTGGGACGTCCGAGGCTAAGACATGATTGAGATGACCATTGACGGCATTGCCTTTGATGCTGCAACTATGAGCCCCATTGTCATGCTGCTTGACACCGAGGGGCGTCGGGCGCTGCCGATTTGGATTAGTCAAGAGCAGGCCAAGGCTATCAAGATGGCCATGGAGCAGCAGACGTCGCCAAGGCCGCTGACCCATGACCTTATGGTAAGTATTGTGAGCCATTGGGAGCTGGAGCTCAATCGCGTGGTGATTCATTCCCTTCAGGACAATACCTACTATGCAACCCTGCAGACCGGTAAGGGGGAAGCCAGTAAGGATATTGATGCGAGGCCCAGTGATGCCATTGTTTTGGCGCTGCGGCTTGATGCACCCATTTGGGTGATGGAAGAGGTGGTCGCGGATGCCTCCATTCCCGCTGATCGGGATGCGGATGAGGAGGAGCGGCGGGCTTTTCGCCAATTTTTGGATAACCTCAATCCCGGGGATTTTGCGCAGTTTTAAGTTTGGCGGTTTTGGCTTTTTCGGTTTTGGCTTTTTCGGCTTTGGCTTTGTCCTTGTTTCTCGTCCGCAACGGTGAAGCTGATGCAGACTCGTCGTTTTGGCCGTACTGAGCTTCAGTTGTCAGTTTTCTCACTCGGGACCATGCGCTTTGTCTCGGGGGTGGTTGCGAAGGCAACGGTTGCCCGTGCGATCGCCCAGGGCATCAATCACCTAGAAACGGCTCGGGGCTACGGTGAGAGTGAGCGGTTTGTGGGAGAGGCGCTGCGATCGCTCGACATTCCGCGCCATCGCTTCCACATCACCACCAAGCTTTCTCCCACGGCGACCGCCGCAACCGTTCAGCAGCAGCTTCAAGAATCCCTCGACCGCCTACAGCTGGACTATGTGGATTGTCTCGCTTTGCACGGGATTAATCAGCCAGAGCATCTGGCGGCAGCCCTTGCTCCCGGTGGTGCCCTGGAAGCAGTGGAAGCAGCCCAGGCGTCTGGTCTTGTGCGCCACATTGGTTTTTCGACCCACGGCGATCTGGCGCTGATCCTGCAGATTCTAGAAACCCAGCGCTTTGCGTTTATGAATCTGCATTACTACTATTTCTTTCAGCGCCATGCTCCGGCGATCGCCCGTGCCCAAGCGTTAGATGTAGGTATCTTCATCATTTCCCCCACGGACAAAGGCGGACAGCTCTATGCCCCCAGCGAGAAACTGCGTGAGCTTTGCGCTCCGTTTTCGCCTCAAGTCTTGAATTACCGCTTCTTACTCAGCGACCCACGCATCACCACATTGAGTTTGGGAGCAGCGGTCCCGGAAGAGTTGGACGTGGCGATGGCCGTAGCCGATCAAGTCGAGGCATTGACCGAGGCGGAAACGGCGGCACTGGGACGTCTGGATGCGGAGCAGGAAAGATCCCTGGGTACCGATGCCTGCCAACAGTGCTACGCCTGTTTGCCCTGCCCTGAGCAGATCCAGATTCCCGAGGTGCTGCGGTTGAGGAATTTGGCGATCGCCTATGACATGAACCGCTTCGGCCAATATCGCTACGCCATGTTTGAGAACGCGGGACATTGGTTTCCGGGGCGGCGCGCCAATCACTGCAACGACTGTGGCGATTGCTTGCCCCGTTGTCCAGCACAGCTGGATATTCCTCGCCTTTTGCAAGATAGCCACGACAAACTTAAGGGACCGGAACGGCGGCGTCTGTGGGGGAATTCGCTCCCGTAAACGAGTTTCCTGAAACTCCCTGCGGGTAGTGTAAAAGATAACCATGCACTTGCTGGTAATCTTTCTCTGCCGTTTGTTTCAACTCCCCTAATGCCATGGCTACCCCCATTTCTAAGACTTATCGCAATGCAATGGAGCCCCTGGTTGTCCAGGAGGTGGAGCGGCAGATGCAACAGCTCGCTCCCAGCGCCATGCGCAGCGTCAACGCAGATGATGTGACAGCCTATGCGCTTAATTCCTTGCCTTGTCTCTACGCCACAACAGAGGCGGGCTGGACCTGGCAGCAAACCCGAGCCCGAGAAGAGCTGGCCGGACAAATTGCCGCTGCTGTATGTCAGGGCTTGATGGTGGTTCACCAGGCTCCGGAACGTTCCGAAGATCGCCTCTGTTCCCCGGACTCCAATCTGTTCGATGCCCAGAAGTCACTCAAGGAAATTTCTCAATATCTGGGCTATCCCAACCTGACATGGGCCAATCTGTTGCCTGCCATCAAACATGCTCTCAATCAGGTGGCCCAGCGGCATCAGCGTGCTTAGACGACCGTCGAAGCCCTATGGAGCAGCCCACGACATCTCTTGAGAACCTTTGTCCAGATAGATTTTGATGGGATCCACAAGGAAAACGGTGCCTTTGATGAATGCTGGTTAAAGCATCCGCGCTTTTGACCAGAGCCATTGGGCGTAATTGGTATAAATAAGGTGCGTGTTGACCAGGCATTACTAGGGAAAACCGCTATATTGAATGCAGGTCTCCTAACTCAACTAGGGATATCTATTAGACTTTGTCTATGGAGCCTTGGGTTTCTTAGGCGTCATTCTGGGTTCAGGCGTGCGGGTCTATTCATGTTTTAGGTTCTCTCTGTGAGTTGTTTATTAAGGTTGCAGGGTGTTGTATGAAGAAGATGTTAGCCAAGCGCTCATGGATCAACGTCATGGAAGTACTCGTGGCGGAAGAAATGGAGCGACAGTTGGGTCAGTTGCCCTCCCGCAAGCTGTCTTTCCTTAAGCCTGAGGAAGTCATGACCTATGCCCTCAACCGTCTCTCCCCGCTCTATGCCAATAGTGTGCGTGGGCTGGAGATGCAGGAAAGTAAGGCACGCCAGAAATTTTTGGAACAGATTCAGACAGCCGTTCGTCAAGGCATTGCAGCGGTTGAGCGTGATCCCTTGCGTCACTCGACCCCCATTGAAGTGCCTGGGGACGAGAAGGCGGAGCGAGCTCTACGGGCTCTGAAGTCTATGTTGCAAGACTCCAAACTGGATTGGGATAACCTACCCGCTGCGGTAGAGGCTGCGCTGAGTGATGCCAGCCAAGGCAAGTCCTCTTGGCGTTCCCGTTCTACGGGGCGGCCGCCTGGGAACTTTGATCTCAATACGGGCCGGATTCGCTCCCCTCGCTAACGCATCCGAGTCACTCGTTTCAGTCACTAGCGTCTCGGACGAGGTTTTCCGCGTTGTTGATCAAAATGGACGGAGTAGCAGCATTGGCAGTCAGACCCCATTCCCATCGTTTTGTTGAAGCGTTTCTTCTCCATTTCTCGTTGGTTGCCGCTCCTGTTCTGATAGGCGTCATCACGCCTGCTGTTGCTCGTGGTGAAGCCGTTTCGACGGTGTGTGAATCGTTTTCGTCGCCGGACGCTGAAGTTTATACGGCAGACACGGTTTGTAAGAGTGGTTTAACCCGTCCTAGTCTTTGGTGGATTCGTGAGCAGTTGGGTTCACAACTTGGGAAGAAGCTGATTCGCAACTGGATTGCGACGCCGGGGACAGAAACCTCCCTCGGTCAAGTGGTGGTGGTGGTTAATCCCCAGGCTTGGAGCTTGCTGGATTATTTTGCTCGCTACGAATTCATGCATGCTTTTGGTCTAGCAGCCAGTGATTTTGGCTATCAGACGGAGGTTCAGGATAACCGAGGGGCAAAGCTTGCTTCCTATACCTGCGGTGATCCGGCCGATGTGAGCGATCGCTGCAAAATTGAATTTGGTGGATCAGGATCTGGATTTCGTGGCGAGAGACGGAGTCCTTTTTAGGAATTGAGATTTAGGAATTAAGAATTGAGAATGCAGAATTTGAAGCCTATCTGAATTCTCAATTCTGCACTCTACATTCCTAAAACTCAGCGTTCAGCGGAGAGCGGGGGAAGGGAATCACGTCGCGAATGTTGGCCATGCCGGTCATGAACTGGACGAGGCGTTCGAAGCCGAGGCCAAAGCCTGCGTGGGGCACGGTGCCGTAGCGGCGTAGATCGGTGTACCACCAGTAGTCTTCCTTGGGCAGACCGACTTCGGTGAGACGACGCTCCAGCACGTCTAGTCGTTCCTCGCGTTGGGAGCCGCCGATGATTTCGCCGATGCCAGGTGCCAATACATCCATGGCGCGGACGGTTTTTTCGTCATCGCTGAGGCGCATGTAGAAGGCTTTGATTTGGGTGGGGTAGTCGGTGACGATCAGGGGCTTTTTGAATAGTTCTTCGGCGAGGTAGCGTTCGTGCTCGGATTGCAGATCGATGCCCCATTCGACGGGGTAGTCGAACTTGCGATCGCATTTCTCCAGCAGTTCCACGGCCTTGGTGTAGGTAATCCGCTCGAAGTCGCTGTTGATGATGGTTTCGGCGCGGGCGATCGCCTCTTTATCAATACGCTGATTAAAGAACGCCATGTCCTCAGGGCAGCGTTCCATCACGGTCTTGAAGATAAATTTGAGGAATTCTTCGGCGAGGTCCATGTTGCCGTCGAGGTTGCAAAAGGCCATCTCGGGCTCAACCATCCAAAACTCGGCCAGGTGCCGGGAGGTGTTGGAGTTTTCGGCGCGAAATGTAGGACCAAAGGTGTAGACGTTGCTAAAGGCGGTGGCCATGATTTCTGCTTCGAGCTGGCCGCTGACGGTGAGGAAGGCGGGTTTGCCGAAGAAGTCCTGGGAGTAGTCGGGTTTGCCCTCGTCCGTCATGGGGACTTTGGTCAGGTCGAAAGAGGTGACGCCGAACATTTCGCCTGCGCCTTCGCAGTCGCTGGCGGTGATGATGGGGCTGTGGATCCAGATGAAGCCTTTTTGCTGGTAGAACTCATGGATCGCGGTGGCGCAGGCGTTGCGCACGCGCATGACCGCGCCGAGGGTGTTGGTGCGGGGGCGCAGGTGGGCGATGGTGCGCAGGAATTCGAAGGAGTGGCGCTTTTTCTGGAGGGGATAGTCTTCGGCGGCACTGCCAAAGACTTCGACGCTCTCGGCTTTGAGTTCGATGCTTTGGCCCTTGGCGGGGGATTCGACGAGGGTGCCGTTAATCGCGACGGAGGCCCCGGTGTTCATGGCGGCGATCGCTTCTTCGTAACCGGGAACGGTGGCGTCGATGACGGCTTGGATGCCTTTGAGGGAGGAGCCGTCGTTGATTTCGGCGAAGGTGAATTTCTTTTGTGCGCGTTTGGTGCGAACCCAGCCCTGGATTCTAACGGGGTCATCGGGCTGACCGTGGCGGAGGCAATCGACGACACGGCGGACGGAGGGGCTGGATGTCATGGTTTGAGCTGCGTTAGGAACGGTCGGACTAAAAGATTACATATCTTTGTCATTATTGCTTAGGGATTGGGGGATTGTCCGGAAAGCGTTGCTGTCCGGAAAGTGTTACTGACTAGATCGCAATTCGGCAACCCATTCGGCATCTGGGCCAGAAAGTTTGGGTTTGAGATTGGTGCTGTAGTCGATGGCGAGGTCGAAGCGGGCGCGATCGTAGATGTCTTGGAGAAGTTGCTGGAGCACGATTGCAGGCTCAGGCTCGCTGGGACGCAAAGGTACGGGAAACGTTGGCAATGGTTCAGCCAATGCAAAGGGGTAGAGTTCTGCTTTGGGTCGGTCTACGCTGCGACTGACGAGAATGCGATAGGGGTTGGTGAGCGGTCCGTAGACGGGCATGGATTCGCCGCTACGCAGCAGGTCGATTTCGATGAAGTTGGTTTTTGAACCGAGGATTTGTTGGCGTTTAGTTTTGTCGGTGGCTCGGCCTTCGCCGCTGCGTTTGTTGGCGGGAGAGAGGATTTCGATGACGGTGATGACTTCGTTGTTTTCGGTGGCTCGAATGGTGAGAAAACGTTCTTTAACCTGCCGTGGCATGGGGACTTCGACAGCTAGGGGCTTGGATAGGGTCGCGGTATTGATTGGGGTTTCGGCGATGCCCTGTCCTTTAACTGCCGCGACATCTGCAACGCCAATGCTTTCGGCAGATTCGTCGGTGGTGTAGATGCGTTCTTCGATGGAGGCGCGGTAGCGAGGGGCTATTTGTGGGGTGAGGGCGTCGGCGATCGCGATGATCAGCCGATTGTGGACCTGGGGCCAGAGGTCTGAGCGTTCTAGGTAGGGGTCCATTCCGGGGAAGGGGCTGGGCATAGCATCACCGTTTGTCCTG
>CALIJJ010000062.1 GCA_938017515.1 uncultured Pseudanabaenaceae cyanobacterium | reverse complement strand
GACAGTGATGGCTGTGACCATGAGACCGAGGAGGAGCGATCGCCCAAAGGGCTCCACAAAATTACCCACTAACTGGTCCTGAAATACGCCCGCAATCCAGCCCAAGCCAAACCCACGCATGGGAAACATCAACGAGCCTTCCGGTCCTTGTAGCGACAGGATGAAGATGGCTACGATGGGGCCGTACAAAAACAGCACAAACAGGCCAAAGAACATGGCCAAGAAGTAGAAAGAGAGAGAACGTTTTGCGATCGCCATAATTCACTGCCTAGAGCTGTTTACGAATATCAACGGCGCGCAGGATTGCTGCGACAAACAGGACTGTCACCATCAGCAGAATGACCGCATTGGCTGAGGCGAGCGGATACTGTAGGCTACCAATTTGGTTGCTGATCAAATACCCCACGGATGAGGACTGGCCACCGCCCATCCAGCGCACCGTAATAAATTCACCCATCACCAGTGTCACGACAAAAATAGAGCCAATGGCAATGCCGGGGCGTGACAGCGGCAGAATCACATCCTTGAAGACATCGAAGCTGGTTGCGCCTAGGTCTAGGGCTGCGGTGACTAGGTTGCGATCGATGCGCATCAAACTATTAAAAATTGGTACCACCATGAATAAGACATAGAGGTGCACCAAGGCCAAGACCACGGCAAAATCCGAAAACAGCAGCTTTTCCAGGGGCTGCTGGATGATATTGAGCTGAAGCAATGCTTGGTTGACCAATCCCTCCCGACCCAGCATCGGCACCCAGGAAATCATCCGAATGATGTTGGAGGTGAAAAAGGGAATCGTGCAGATTACAAACCAAATGATTTGCCAGCGGAGACGATGGACATGGAACGCGAGGAAATAGGCGACGGGATAGGCGATCAGTAAACAAATCCCCCAAACCAAGCTGACAAATCTAACAGTGTTGAGATAGGTGTCGAGATAGACCCTGGCAGTGAAAATGCTGGTGTAGTTCTCGAAGGAGAATGCAGGGGTCATGGTGTAACCGTTAAATTGCCAGAAGCTAACGATTACGATCAAGGCAATGGGTAATACCAGGAAAATGAGCAGCACCAGTAGTTGCGGTGCCACTAGTCCATAGGGACGAAATTTCTCGGATAGCTTTCCCAATATCAAAACCCAAAACGCCACAACCTAAATCTCAGACACCAGATCCTATCGATGCCAATCCCCGTAGAAACAGCGGTTCGTCCGGCCCACACAAAAAACAGGCGAATAGCCGGACGAGCGCGGCTCGTTCCTACGAGTTACTGACTGGTTCTAGGAACAGTTCACGCCCTAGGCCGCAATGAATTCGTTCCATTTTTGAACCAGGTAGGCCTGTTCATCCATGACCGAATTCCAGCAGACCACATTGCCGACGCGCTCCTTAAACGCGCCGCCATCGCGCACGGCTCCGGCATCGGCAATTTTGGTGCCAAAGGGGTCAAGAATTTCCTGTGCTGCGGGTTTGCCTTCGTACCAGAAATCCCATTCGTAATCCTCCATAAATTTCTTGGAGTTCTCCGGAGCTGCGCTGTAGTAGCCCTGGCGACCCAGGAAACCGCCCAGCCAGCCGTCCATCATCCAGTTGAGATATTCGTAGGCGGCGTCTAGCTCAATGCCCGAGAGATTTTTGGAGAGGCCGACACCGCCGCCCCAGCCGCGATAGCCTTCTTTGAGCGGACCATATTGACAGTCCAGCCCCCGCGCCCGAATCGCAGTGACTGCCGGAGACCACATGGACTGTAGAATCACCTCACCCGCCGCCATCAAATTGACAGATTCATCAAAGGTTTTCCAGAAGGCCCGGAACTGTCCTTCTTTCTTTTTGTCAATCAAGATTCGGGTGACCTGATCGAGTTCTTCCTGGGTCATATTGCCCTTGTCACCAAAGGTCATCAATCCTGCGGCCTCTAACACCATGGCCGCATCCATAATGCCGATGGAGGGGATATCAAGAATGGATGTTTTGCCTTTGAATTCTGCATCAAAGAGCTGTGCCCAGGAGGTGATTTCTTTACCGACCAGATCGGGACGCCAGCCTAGGGTATCGGCATTGTATTGAAATGGCAGCAGCGTGGCCCAATCCGTCTGACCATCGGCAAACTCTGATGAATCTTTGTCCTTGAGATACATCACCTTGTAAGGGGCAGTGCCCTGGGAATTTTCCACAGGCATGCCGTCAAATTTACCGGTGGTGAAGAAGGGAACAATCTTGTCGTATTCGGCAATCTTTTTGATATCTATTGCCTGAATACTACCCGAGGGAATTACCAAGGGCAGGCTGAAATACTCGCCATCAAAAATATCCCACTGCTTCGGTTGGGTAATAGCTTTTTTGTTGTTTTCCTCGGTGCTGAGGGGCGTCATTTCAACCTTAAAGCCGAGGTCCTCCTCGATTTTTTCCTTAATGCCCTGGGTTTGAGCCACGCCCGTACCGATAAAGCGCAGGGTCACATCCTTAATTTTATTCGTGATCACGGTTGGCCCGGTGCTGGTTTCGGGGGCGCTAGCACAGCCCTTGGTTGCCAGCATTGCCCCAGCCGCTAAACCCGTTTGCAGAACGCGACGACGTGAAATGTTAGACATGATGACTCCTCTAAGTGATGACGAGTAAGTGATGACAAGATTTGGGCCGTTTAGGTTGATGATTCAAGGGACTGGGCTCAATCATTGGGAGCAATGATTGAGCCAGAAAATTATTGAGCCAGAAAAATGCAGTCCTCCAAACACCAACCCAACTCAACCCGCTGGCCTTCCTGATGTCCCGAACGGAGCCAATCGTCCGTCCGAACCTTCATCAGAAATTCCAATCCACTGGGTTCCAGCGTGAGGGAGATACGGCTGACAAATCCCGTAAACTCCACCGCGCTGACCCGAGCGGTGATCTGGTTGATTCGTGCCTGGGCCGAAGCGGTTGCTGATGCATGGGATTCTTTATTGCTGTGGGGTATTCCATTGCTGTGGGACGCGATCGCTGGCTCCTCTCCCCGTAAATGGAGGCGATCGCCCCGCACACAACAGGCCGCCTGCTGTCCGACTGAAACCTTCGGGACAGGGCTGTGAGTACTAGACCTGTCAGAGGCCGAACCATTGGAAAATGCCTGACAAAACACCGAGCCGATGCCTTCCACCTGAAGCTCAATTTCATCCCCAGCTTCGTTCGATCGTATCCCTACCACCGTGCCATTCAAGATATTGTTATCCCCGACAAATTGGGCGACAAATCTCGAAGCGGGGCGATTGAAAATTTGCTCCGGCGTACCCACTTGATCAATGCGACCCCGGTCCATCACCACCACTTGGTCCGACAACGAAAAGGCTTCATCCTGGGCATGGGTGACCTGAATAAACGTGAGGCCAAACTGCTTTTGTAGTTTGCGCAGCTCCAATCTGGTTCGCAGACGCAGCGACTCATCCAATGCGCTCAAGGGCTCATCTAGCAAAATTACCTGGGGACGAATCACCAAGGCCCGAGCCAGGGCAACCCGTTGTTGCTGTCCCCCGCTAAGCTGGTCGGGCTTGCGTCGGGCAAATTCTTCTAGATCCACGAGGGCCAAAATCTCCGCCGTGCGCCGCTGCCGCTCTGCCCGGGGCACACCGCGCATTTTGAGGCCAAAGGCAATGTTGTCCCGGACTGTTTTGTGGGGAAACAGCGCGTAGTTTTGGAACACCATGGCCGTATCGCGTTTGGCTGCTGGGATGCCGTTGACCTTGCGATCGCCAATCCACAGCTCCCCCGATGTGATTTCCTCATGCCCTGCAATCATGCGCAGCGTGGTTGTCTTTCCGCAACCACTTGGCCCCAAGAGACAGGTGTAGGAACCGGGTTCCACCGACAAATTTAACTGCTCAACGGCTGTAAAAGAACCGTAGTGTTTCGTTACTTCCCGCAGCACCACACCACCCTGTACCACCTTGGGTGTTGATTCAGAGTGAAGGGCGATTGAGGTCATTCAGCTAAACAAGAGAAATAACGGACGCAGAGACGACGAAACCTTGTCCTAGGATTATGGGCTGAGATAGCTTTCCTTGAGGATTTCTTTAATAGTTGTAATGGCGCATCCTGGTTATAAAGGAAAATGCTTGGAAGAAGCGTATCTCCTGAAACAAAACACCAGCATTTATGCCTTGTGCTTTGTCTTAAAACTTCAGATTTGTTTGCGATTTTTTGTGCGTTTTTTGTGCAGTTTGGGATACTCAAACCGTTGTCCAAGCTCCATGCCAAATCCTCTGAACATTTCTGGGGGTTTTGGCTGATAATCAGCTTAATTGGGCCTCTCGATCAAAGTCTCTGCTGCCTCTCCCTTTTGCTGTCCATCCCCCGTGATCGCCATGACCCGAACCATGACCCTGAGCATTAATGGCGATCGCCTCAATCAAAGCCTGGACGAACTGGCTCAAATTGGTGCTAAATCCGATGGAGACAACGGCAGTTGCATTCGGCGCTTGGCCTTTTCGCCGGAGGACTTAGCCGCCCGCGATCGCATCACCCAGTGGATGGAGGCTGCGGGCATGGGGGTCCGCATCGATGCTGCCGGCAACCTGATCGGCACCTATCCCGGCGTCGATCCCAAGGCCCCGGCCCTGGCAACAGGCTCTCATATCGACACCGTACCCTCGGGGGGTCGCTATGACGGGGCTTTGGGCGTTGTGGCGGGGATCGAAATTGCCCGCCTTCTACAAGAGAGCCAAATTCCGCTCCACCACCCGTTTGAGGTGATTGCCTTCGCCGATGAGGAACACACAATGGTGGGCTCAAAGGCCATGGCGGGCACCGCACCGACGGATCCGGAGCGGTATGCGCCGCCGGATAATGAGGCCATCCAGGATTGTTTGGTACGGGTTGGGGGCGATTGGACGAGGTTGACCGAGGCGCGGCGCGATCGCAGCGATATTATTTGCTTTTTAGAGTTGCACGTCGAACAGGGGGGCGTACTGGAAGCGGTCGATCGCGATATTGGTGTGGTGGAAGGCATTGTGGGCCAGCGCCGCTACCGCATCACCATTGAGGGACAGGCGAATCATGCGGGAACCACGCCCATGAATATGCGGCGAGATGCCCTGACGACGGCGGCCCAGCTCATTCTGGCGGTGGAGGATATGGCTAAGCACTATCCCGGTGAGCCTGTGGCAACCATTGGAGCGGTGACGGTGTGGCCCAATGCCATCAATATTGTGCCGGGGTTTGTGGAAATGAAGATGGGCATGCGTGACTTGGCTGAGCCTGTGATTGAGCATATGCTGGCTCAGTTTAAGCGCAAGATGGAGACGGTTGCGGTCGCAACGCGGACTAGGATCCGAATTAAACCAGAGCTAGAATTGCAGCCGACCCTGGCCACGAATCAAGTGCAGGATTTGATTGTGGAGAGCTGTCAGGAATTGGGCTTGAGCTATACGCATTTGCCCAGCCGCGCTAGCCACGATGCCCAGGAAATTGGCAAGTTTACGGATATGGGGATGATTTTTGTGCCCAGTCGGGATGGGGTGAGTCACTCCGGTGAGGAGTACACGTCACCGCAGCAATGTATCCAGGGGGCAAATGTGTTGTTGCAAACGCTGCTGAAGCTGGATCGGTATTACCGTTAGCGATCGCATTAAATCTTATGCCATTCCATTCCTCTGGATGACCCAATCTTCCTAAAATCTGACCATCACTCTTAAACACGCAGCTCACTACACGACTATGGCACCCCTCAAACGTTTTTTCATCTGTGGTTCTGCCCTCCGAGGACAGCCCGATCACCAAAATCTTAAGGGCGCAACCCTGGTTACAGAAGCGAAAACCCAGGCCAAATACCGGCTACATGCCATTAAAGATGGCTGGCACCCCGGCATTTTTGAAGTCGAGTCCGGGGGCACTTCCATCCCTGGTGAGGTCTATGAAATGACGGAAGAACAATACAACTATCTGATTGCTAACGAGCCCCCGGATATGTATGAATCTCCAGTGGTTTTAGAAGACGGTTCGTCGGTCTCTGCCATGCTCTATCCTGAGGCGTTGTGTAAGGATTGGCCTGATATTTCTGACTTGGGTGGTTGGGCCGCCTACAAGGCAGCGCAGTAGGGGGCTGTATTCCTGGGTGGGGTC
>CALIJJ010000061.1 GCA_938017515.1 uncultured Pseudanabaenaceae cyanobacterium | reverse complement strand
GTCCCTGACGCATCCCTCTGGATATGCCTTTCACAACAGATGCGCTTTCACCTGCGCTGATTCGCAAAATTTGGTTCACCGTTGACACAACCCTAGGCGCTCATCTCCTGCAAAGCAGTGACAGGGAGTTGGCCCAGTGTTTGGCAGAGCGTTTGGAGCGTTCGGACTATCTCACCCCAGAGGAGTCTTTTGAGGTCAAGCGATACGTTTGCTCACGGGCGAATCTCATTCGGGACATGGTTCGACAGGCGTAAGATTCGATCGGTTTAGGTTTCCCGGTTCAAGTCTCCCGGTTCAAGTCTCACGGTTCAAGTCTCTCGGTTCAAGACTCCCGGTTCAAGTCTCACGGTTCAAGACTCCCGGTTCAAAATGGGTAGAACGCGAACGCCGAAGGCTTTCTCAACTTCAACTTTATTTTGTTCTAGGCTCCAGAGTTCCAGCAGGCAGTCATCCTGGCGATCGCGGGGGCGCAAATTAAGATAGAGCGTTTGGGAGTCCGCATCGAGTTGGCAGCGTACCTGGGCGATCGCTCCCATCTTCCGGCGGTCCATGGATACGGCTAAACGCAGTAACGGGTGGAGTTGGTCTACGATCTGCCGATCCCGTTTGCTTGATAGGCGTTTGTAGTTTTCGTGTTTGCGCTTGGGTGGGCTTTTGCGATGGTAGCGAGCGAGGTTGGCGATCGCCTCGATTTCCGGTTCTGTGTAGCCCAGCAGCTCGCCATTGCGAATCAGGTAGTAGGAATGCTTGTGATAGGCCGCATTGCTGATAAAACTGCCCGAATCGTGCAGGGTTGCGGCTGCCCAGAGTAAGTCCCGCTCTGTTTCTGACCAGTGATGTAGTGAGCCCTGGAGCTGGTCAAACAAATCCAGTGAAAAGTTAGAGACCCGCTCACTGTGGGTGCGGTTAATCCTGAATTTATGAGCTGCATGGAGCACACTGCGTTGGCGAATAGAGTTTTGGTAGCGCAGGCGATCTTCAATCAGATTGTGAGAAAGCATCCAGTCCACCACAATGCCCTCTCGCAAGGCCCGCTCACAGATGGAAATTTCGTCCATTTTCAGGAGTGCCATCGTCTCGTGGAGAATCAGTGCCCCGGCGACGATGATCTCTGCTCGCCGCTCCGATAACCCTGGCAAGGCAGCCCGCTCCGCATAGGTCATTTTCCGCAGACGCTGGAGTAGTCCATGAATCTCTTGTCGGCTGACGCGGTAACCGCCGATGCGCTCTGGGACGGCGCCTAATTTTTCAGCGGCGATCACCGAAGCCACGGCTGCGATTGTTCCAGATGTGCCCACCAGGCGCGGTGTTTCGCCGGGGGCCAGTTCGGCCAGCAGGTCTGCCGTGGGCTGTTCCAGCATGCCTCGGACGTAGGCCTGCATGGCCTTGAAATCCTTGGAATGAACGGGGTCGCTATTGACAAACAGCGAGGATAACCGCACTGCTCCCACCTTGGTGCTGCTGAGGCTGCGAGGCTCGTAGCCCGACCCCAGAATCAGTTCTGTGGAGCCGCCGCCGATATCGATAATGGCGTGGGGTTGGTTGTGAAACTCCATGCCGGAGAGGACGCCGAGGTAAATGCGACGTGCTTCTTCCACCCCGGCCACGAGATTGATCTCCATGCCGAGGTCTGCCTTGATTTGTTCCAAGAAGGCCGGGCCGTTTGAGGTCTCGCGAACCGCACTGGTCGCCACCGCCAAAATCTCTTCGACGTTCAGGCTCTGGGCCAAGGTCTGGCAACGGCGCAGTGCCTTGGTCGCTCGTTCCATGGCTTCTGGGGTGAGGTCGCCCGTGGATTTGTCGCGATCGCCCAAACGCACCGTTGACTTTTCTTTACCGATAATTGTGAAGGCCGGTAACTCTGGCTGAATTTCGACCACCACCATATGAATCGAGTTGGTTCCCACATCAATCGCGGCCAAAATTCGATTCGCCATCTCGCTCTAAGCTCCCCAAGCGTTGGGATATTCACAGGGTATGGGGAGGAGGCAGCACTAGCATCGAATCCATCGGACAACCGACGTCTTGCTCGTATGTCTTTCCGGGGTTTTGAGGCGAATGTTACCTAGCCCACAATTCCAGATTACAAAAGTAGGGGGACAGTTCAACTTTGATTTCTGCTGGAGGGCGGAGCGGCTCGTCTAAATTGCTGGCGATGCTTGCCCATGCGTGACCGTCAAAAAATCCTGTCGCGATCGCTAAAAATTTGCAAAAAACCACTATATTCAGGGGGCCCGCGCTGCATCAGGAGAGGGAACCCATGGCGAACCAAAATGAACAGGAGATCGCCTATCAAATTTTGGGTGTTGCACCTGGAACACCCATTAAGCAAATTCAGAAAACCTACTTGGACCTTCTGGATACTTGGAACCCAGAGGCGATCAATCGTGAGGCCAGTCCTGGTCTCTATGAGATGGCCGAGACTAAACGACAGGAAATCGACGCGGCCTACAAGCACATCGCGGATCAACTAACCCCGACTCCTCGGGAAGGGGATGAGACAATCCAGCCCCGCGATGAAACTCAGCTGCAAACAGAGGATGCCAGCACGTTTGTGGACGGTGCAGAATCGGAGGTGATTCCTGAGGAAACTCCGGTTCATGATTCTACTGGGATTTCCCTAGGGGCTCCGAGTTCAGACGCAGAGATGCAAGGCCCAGAGCCTGGGGCCGCCGAACCGGCCCTGGCCCCAACTGAAATGGAACCCGCCGGTGCTCGCTCTGTTCCTGCGGCCCCCTTGGGGGGAGCCGCAGCGGTGTTTAGTCTGCTGCGTTGGGACAAGCCTGCGGGACGATTGATTCTGATGTTGCCCGCGCTGTGGGCTGCGTTTCTGGCGGCGGATGGGGCTTGGCCTGGCTGGGGAAATATCTGGATTATTGTTCTCGGTAGTATTGCAACCAGTGCCGTGGGTTGTGCCGTCAACGATCTTTGGGATCAGGACATTGACCCGTTGGTGGAGCGCACGCAGGGACGCCCACTGGCGGCGGGAACGATGTCTCGGGAGATGGCCATTATTGTCGCAGTGGTGGCGGGTCTACTGTCCATTGGCATCGCGGCTCTGCTACAGCCCCTCAGTTGGGTGCTCTGTGCCCTAGCGGGCGTGGTCATTTTGCTCTATCCCGCAGCGAAGCGTGTGTTTCCCGTGCCGCAACTGGTGCTGGCGATCGCCTGGGGCTTTGCCGTTCTGATTGGCTGGAGTGTCGTGTCTCAGACAACGCTACCGGCTGCCGCTTGGATTTTGTGGTTAGCGACGGTGCTTTGGACCCTGGGCTTTGACACGGTCTATGCCATGGCAGACCAAGAGGACGACCGACGCATCGGCATTAATTCCAGCGCGCTGTTTTTTGGCGAACGCTCTGCCCAAGCGGTGGGCCTCTTCTTTGTGGGAACGGCACTGATGTTGCTTTGGCTCGGGCTGACCCAGACCTTGACGGTTTGGTACTGGATTAGCCTCTGCTTGGTAACCCTGGGATGGCTGAATCAATATCGACGCCTCGATAGCCATCGTCTGCGGCCGACGTCTCAGATCTATGGCCAGATTTTTAGCGGCAATGTTGGTCTGGGTGTTTTGCTGCTGCTTGGGATCATTTTTGGGCGGGGTGCTTTTTAAGGCGATCCGCACCGATATGATGAAAGGCGGTTCTGGGGATAGCTCAGCATCGCCTTTTTTAGGCCAAGGTTAGGCCAAGGTTAGGCCAAATTTCTGTGGACTGGGTTTGATGGACTGGGTTTGATGGACTCGCTTTTGTAGACTCGCTTTTGTGGAATTGGATCACTGAGTCGGTTTGCTTAGCTGGGTCGTTGAGTCGGGCCATTGAGTCGGGTCGTTAAAATTGAGTCGTTGAATTGAGCCGTTGAATTGAGTTGCTCGCTTTCGTTATTTTTGTTGTCGTAGGATCTTGCGCTCGTGTCCACTTCCCATGCATCTCCATCGCCCCAGCTCCCGCCGCCTCTGAAACCGGGCGATCGCCTCATGGTCGTCGCCCCCAGCGGTACCCTGCGAGAGCGTGACAACTTTGTGCGAGGGGTGGGGCTTTGGCGGCAGCGGGGCTATCAAGTGGAGCTTTGTTCCGGGTATGACAATCGTTGGGGCTACTTAGCGGGAACGGATCAGCAGCGGCGCTCCCAGCTTCACCAGGCCTGGGCTGATCCCAACTGCAAAGGCGTTTTGTGTGTGCGTGGTGGCTATGGTGGATCTCGGCTCTTGGAAGACTGGACCTGGCCGAATTGTGAACCCAAATGGTTGATCGGTTTTTCTGATGTGACGGCGCTGCTTTGGAGCCTGAATGTTCAGGGCGTCGTCGGTCTCCATGGCCCATTGCTGACTACTTTAGTGGATGAACCCACCTGGTCGATTCAGCGGCTGTTTAACTGGGTGGAAGGCAAATGGGATTTTCCGCCCCTGAAGGGTGAGGGCTGGGGCGGTGGCAAAGCCGAGGGACGTTTGCTGCCCGCTAATTTGACCGTTGCGACTCACTTGCTCAATACCGTCGCGCAACCTTCCCTCGATGGCGTGATTTTGGCCCTGGAAGATGTCACGGAGTCGCCTTACCGCATCGATCGCATGCTCACCCAATGGCGGATGACGCAGGCCCTGTCGCGGGTTAAGGGCATTGCTCTGGGACGTTTTAGCCAGTGTGAGCCCCCTCCAGGTGTCCCCAGTTTTTCGGTGGAAGAAGTCTTGCGCGATCGCCTCTCCGATCTTGGTATCCCCATTGTTTCTGGGTTGCCCTTTGGCCACGATGGCGTCAATGCGGCGTTACCCGTGGGGACGATGGCCACACTGGATGGCGATCGCGGTATTTTGAGAACAATTTCTCAGGGCTGATAGGGCCTTCAATATTGGGGTCTTCAATATTGCGCTCTTCGGAACAATAAAAAGCCAGCAAAACGCCAACAGCCTTTGAAGATGATGACTTCAAAGGCTGTTGGCTTGTACGAACCCTGGTTTGCAAAGGAACGCTTGGGACTAAAGACCCTCTGCTTCTAGACGAGGCAAAAATGTTTCCCAGGTCAGATCCCCCTCAATGATTTGAGGATTATTGGGTTGGTAGGGGCCTTTCAAGCGGGCGATCGCCACAATCTCTGCGTTGGCAGGCAACACCGGTACATCTGGATCAAAATGAGTGGCGTTCATCAGAGAGCTGGAAAATCCGCGAAACACCATAACCTGGTCAGATTCTCCATCAATCTCAGCATCCACTAACAGGACTTCCTGGCGATACTTGAGGCTATATTGCTCTAGCCGAGTGCAGGGGGGCAGGGAAGAAGAATTTGAAGACATAGGAACGGGGGTCCAAAAACGTTTGCCTCAAGAATGGCGTTTCTCTAATGGCGTTTCTCTAATGGCGTTTCTTTGGGTCGCTTAATATCCTGAGGCCGAGCGCCCTTTGCGGCCCAGTTTTACAAATAGGAAATAGGCAAAGTAAGCGATGTAAATCACGAGGCCCACGATCCCCATCACACCCAAGAAACCTGGGGTCGAACCACCGTGGAAGACATTCTTGTAGCCCCACGGCGCGTCCAGCCAAAGCTTACAGAGCGGTTTGTCGCTTAGGAGCAATGCCTTTTCGGCAAAGGCACAGCGCAGAAACAACAGATTGAAGGCAGCGCCAATGGCGCAGTAAAACGTAACAGCCCAACGCCACGCGTTAAACCCAACCCGCAGCGGTCGCCAGGGACGCATGTCATCAATGTCGTCGTTGATGTCGATCCAGAACCACAGCGTTACGACAATCAAAATCCGAGCGAGTGTGGCGGTGATAAAGCTGATGGGTAAAGCCGCAATCATCAGATAGACCGTGACGGCCAGAAGACTGGCCACCTTCCAGTAAAGGCCCATGAGGCGCTGAATGGCATCAAACTTTTCGATGATTGCCCACATCCAAAACACAAGTGGCAGCACCACCAGTAGTAAGAGTGCAAGGCGATAATCCATCCATATCAGGGGGCGCAGAAATGCTTCAGTCATAGGGATGATTTTGAACTCTGGATCAACAACAGTGTGAATCGATTGGAGCTCGCTCTATCCAGCATCCGTCTGTCCAGAACGCTCCCCGCCGCATATTGTACGCTTTCCCAAAGTAAATGGGCCCCAAATTGCTTGGGACCCATTTACTTGACGTTCGGGATTGAGCGACTCAAATAGGCGGCTGTTCCTGGCATTCGCCACCTATGCCTTAGAGGTTGCAGCGTTCCATTGCAGTAAAACCCTACTGACCTCGGGCTAGATGAGTTTTCAATCCCTGCTCGTGGGTGACTGAGTTGCAAACAAAGGCGGGCGAGATCGGTAAGGACCTAATACATCGCACACCCAGTGTTCAAACTTTAATGCTCAGAAACCCTAGTTTTCAGAAACCTTCAGTTTTCAGGAACCTTAGTCTTCAGAAACCCTAGTCTTCGTAGACGCGGCACTCTTCTGCTTCAGGGTTCTCGTCACAGTACTTCTGGAATGGTGTTTTTTCAGGCTCTTGCTTCTTGTGGGAAACCTCTGCTTGAAGCTCTTCTACGGCGTCCCATGCTGCGGCACATTCTGGAGAACCAGCTCCATTAATGTCACAGGCTTCACGCGCTTCTTGACGTTCTTGTTCGACTTGCTTTTGGAGGTCGCTCATGGTTTTGTCCAACTCAGTAAACGAATTCAAAGTGCGGTCAATGTTCGGACCTGTACTCGGACTTAGATTATCTCAGGTCCTAGGTTTGGCTTACCTCTATCTTAGGTAGAACTTCTGGAACAAGCCAGTGAGTTCTGCCGAAGGAATGGGGGGAAAGCCGAACGAAATTCAATGCCTGAGAATCAAGACTAGCAACGGAACAAAATTGACTGCGGTTATCCCTGTAACCATTTGCCCATGTTCAGAAAAGACCGAGGATAAAGCCGCCGGAACTCTTAAGATTTGGCGCAGGTGTTGTGGGGAATGTGCAGTCTGTCCTTACCTCTTCCAAGGAAGAGATGTCTGCTTTGTCTGTTTCAGAATGCCCACCTGCGGCCAAGCTAGCACAACCTTTTCTTTGACGGCCGGGAAAATGAAGAATTATCTAAATCTGATGAGAACGAGAAGATGCGCAGGAAGACAGACGAATCGTGAATCCGGTTGGTCAGGAGATTGGAGCAGAGCCTGACCGAAATCAGGCATAAATCATGTCAGACTGGAGAGGCATGAAAGCGGCTCTGTCTTTGCGGTTACATGTTTGCGGCTCCATGTTCCAGGTGTGATAGTGGACTCAACCCTCAGTTCTATGAAGTGGGTCAGTGCCCTCTCTACACGTCCTTCTCTAGAAGCAGCTGTGGATGAGGTGATTGCTGCGACGCAGGCCGCTCTTGGGGCTCCTGCCCACCTCGGTTTTGTCTTTATCTCATCGACGTTTGCGAGCGAATATCCTCGTCTCTTGCCGTTGTTGCATGAGCGTCTTCAGGTGCCTGCGCTGATTGGCTGTGGGGGAGGCGGTATTGTCGGCAATGGCTACCGCAAGGAGACTGCTCAGAGCCCCTCTGATTCCTATGATGAGCTGATGGGGAGGGTGCGTCAGTCCTCTGCCACCCAAGGGTCGGTGTTTCAAGGGTCTGCGTTCCAACCTTTTGCCTCTAACTGGTCTGGGCGTAATGCGTCAGAACGTGATGTGTCTGAGCGTGATGCGTCTGAGAATTCCAATCCTTTTGAGGCCGTGAATCCTTTTCGTTTTGTTGAGGATTCTTTATCGGAGCAACCTGTGATTGAGGTTGAGGACGAGCCTGCTTTGGTGCTTTGTCTTGCTCATTTGCCGGGGGTCACCGTTGATGTTTTTTGGCTTGATGAAGAGGATTTGCCGGACTTAGATGATCCCCCTAAGGCGTGGATCGATTATGTGGGGGTTGATCCCCGCAACAATCCTGATTTTGTGCTGATTTCTGATCCTTTTACGTCCAACATCAGTGAACTACTCCAGGGCATGGATTTTGCCTATCCCAGTTCCGTTAAGGTGGGAGGCTTGGCCAGCGGCGGAACGTCAACCCGAGCCAATGGTTTGTTTTGCAATGACCAATATTACGAAGAGGGAACGATCGGTGTGGCCCTGAGTGGCAACATTGCTCTCCAGCCTGTGGTTGCCCAGGGATGTCGCCCGGTGGGTCCTATTTTTCGCGTTTTGGAAGGGGAACGCAATGTCATTTTAAGGATTGAGACTGAGTCCGGCGATCTTCCGGCGGATATTGCAGCGAATGCAACTCCCTTGGAAGCGTTGCAGGGGCTTTTGCGCAAGCTGACGGAGGATGAACGGGAGTTGGCCCAGCGATCGCTCTTTGTTGGGGTGGCCTACAGCGAGTTCCAGGACAAGTTAGAGCAGGGCAATTTTTTGATTCGTAGTCTGGTGGGGATTGATCCCCGTGTGGGAGCCGTGGCCATTGGGGAGCGGGTTCGTCCGGGCCAGCGCATTCAGTTTCACCTGCGTGATGCAGCTGCGGCTTCGGAGGACTTGGCTCTAATGTTGGAGCGCCATAACCGCGATCGCAGGCGACGTCCTGGGGGCAAAGCTTTAGCGCTGGCCAAGGAGCCCTTTGGTGCCCTGATGTTTTCCTGCATGGGTCGTGGGGAAGAGTTGTACGATGCAACCGATGTGGATTCAAATATTTTGCAGAGCTATCTGCCGCCGTTGTCCGTCGGAGGGTTTTTCTGTAATGGCGAGATTGGCCCTATTGGCGGCAGTACCTATGTCCATGGCTACACCGCTGTGTTCGGTTTGTTTTACGAGCGCCTTTCTGACTAGTTCTAAGGGCTAGCCCAAGGAGACTAGCCCAAGAAGATTAGCTCGCAATGGCCTTCAGCGTGCGTTTAGGTCGCTAGGCTTAGCTCATAGCCCGCTTCCTTCAGGTTTTTCTCCAGCAGAGGCAGGATCTTGTCTGCTTTTACTGGCTTACCGACAAAATCCGTTGCGCCCACCATCTTGGCGCGTACGCGGTCAATCACCCCGTCATTGCCTGTCAGAATCACAATCGGAATGTCCTTGAAAGCGGAAACGCGGCGAATCTGCTTACACAGTTCGTAGCCACTGGCCACGGGCATGACCAAATCCAAAAAGATGAAGGCAGGCTTGCTGCGGAGAATGGTGGACACGGCTTCTACAGCTTCCTGAACACACACCACCCGGTAGCCTGCATCCGTCAGCATTTGCTCCATGATGTAGCAAATCTGTGGACTGTCATCGATACACATGATCAGGGGATTTTGCTTCAGCGTGGCGGGTGCCGCAGTTGCTGCCGGGGAGGCCGGTGCGCTTGCACCAGGGGGAAATCCCGTGGTGACTGCTGGAGTGGAGGCGTTAATGCCGGTGCTTGTGACGGCTCTTTCAGGCGCGATGGTGGCGGTGGTTCCTGGGGAGGGCGCAGCACTGCTGGCTGTGGCTGCCTGGGGATGAGGTAAATCCTCGACCTGGACGAGCTCAACAATGCCTTGCTCACAATAAACCGACAGTAGACGAGCCAAGGTGGTTAGATCCTTTTGAACCTTGACGGCTAAATCGCGCACTGAACGCTTGCCACTGAGGATATTCAGAAAACGCTCATGGGATTCAGGTAAGGCCCGCCCATACTGCCGTAGATTGGCCTCATTCACACAGGGGGCTAGGTTGGGTGACTGTACACCCAATTCCGTCACCTGCCAGGCACGCAAACTGGCGTGGGCCCGTGCAATGGATTCATCGTAGGAGCCCAAAACGGTTACCGGAGATTCCGGCATGTCTTGCACCTGATTGGTGTTGCAGCTCACTTCGATGATGTCGCCAGCCGCTAAAAACGCATCGAACAACACTTCGTTGACCGTGTTATCGATGGCAAATTGCATGGATTTTCGGGTGATGCGCCGTTGCTTATAGAGCTGGGTCAACACAAAGTGTTCCATCTGCAACGGATACCCTTCCATCGGAGCATCGATGGAATGGGGATGGATTCGCAGCTGTCGAAGTTGACGATACCAGCGCCGCCAGCGGTGTTCGCCGCCCGACGCCCAAACGACTCGACCCGAATCAAAAAATAGAGTCCAACCGGCTCCCTCCTTGATTTTGATGCCGAGTTGTCCCTGGCCCTCGCTTTGGATGATCTGCTGGATGGTTCCCGCAAGTTTTAGGGCTGTCAGGCCTTCTGTAACTGGATAAGTACGTTCTGCTGTAGCCATAGTGTGAGGGAATATCTGGTCCTACCCCATTTGCCCTGACTTGGCAAAACTTTTGCTGCTGGGGGAATGGCGATTCTGCGGAGTTTGGCAAAAAGCCAGTCGCAATTGAGTTCTGTATGCTTAGAATTCCCGGATTTATCAAGGCTTGATCATGCTCCAATAATCATCTCCAAATGAATTAAATCGGGTTGAGTCATACCCATTGAGAGGAGCTAAATGGAGTATTTCCAAAGAGGGATCTCCTAAAAAACACAAAAAGAGGGGCCATTTCGGCCCCTCTTTTCTCTGGTGGGTGTGTTACGAATTTTGAGAGTTAGCAGGAGACATAAATCTTAAAAAAGTTCGCCCTAAAACGCCAGAGGAAGCGTTTGCTCCATTGCCACAACAAACTTAATCCGTGCTGACGACTATCATTCTTCAGAGGAATCGGAAGATTTTCCGCCCGGAGAAGAGTCGTAAATCGCATCTAGTTTGCTGCGTACATCTTCAATGGGCAGCGATCGCATCACTAGCAAGGGCTCATTCATCACCTGCCCTGCATCATCTAATAGCTCCGGGTGGGGCACGATCTTGGGGGTTGCAGTGGGAGCATAGCTGCCCGCACCCTGCTGCACGTCTCGCCCAAGGGTGAACATGCTGCGGAGTAAATTTCCCACTGCAAGCACCGCTAAGACGGAAAAAACTAACATATAAAGCAGATGCAGCATGGGGATTTCCTCCAAATAAGTCTCAAAAAACCCACGTAAAATAGGGTGTTGCCTGAATTGGCCCTCAGGGCAGCCCTACATATTTTGGGAGCGCTGCTGGTGAAACCGCATTCCCACCTGCCAACATTCTAAAACGAGCTGGTGCCAAGGGACGATGACTGAAGTTTCCACACCGGTTTGTCCGTCCGTTGCGTCCAATAGGGCTTGGGCCGTGCTGACCTCTTGCCGAGTTCGTTGAATGCGCGCAAGCAGGCTCTCTTGTTCTGGGGATTCCAGGAACTCAAGCCTTTCTTCCTCCAGCAAGGTTTGGGTGCGTCCAAACCAAACTTGGAAGTCATCAAGGAGCGGTTTGAGAACGGTCTTCAGCAGCTGGGTTTCGGGAAGAGGGGCGTTGAACATTGCAGTCTAGAGTTGAGGAAAAACTATCGTCACAATGGCGTTCGTGGCTAGTCTCCCCCTGACATCAGACCAGAGGAGAAAGACTGTGACGTTATGTAGATTGCACCGGCTGCACGTAGGCTCAGCATTCCCAGCTTGCTCAGAGAGGCTACCAAGCTGAATCCATTGCTCATAATTGAGTTGGATGCTGAATGGATTAAATCCTACCGTGATTTAGTTTCGTGATTTATCTGTCTTTAGGTTTACTTCTAGGTTTACTTCAAGGAATGCTAACCAACGTCTGGAGTAATTCGGGAAAAAGACCGGCCCCTAACGACCCACCGGGAACCGTTAATATAGTGGATGGCTTTTTGCCCCCACTGTTGCCCCCAGAACGTTGTTATCGCCCATGTCCCAAGCAAAGTCCCCTGCTTCTAGTGAAGCCGCAGCCAGTGAAGTTGCAGAACCCATGCGTCTGCCAAAGACGAGTGAGTCTGAGCAGCTCAAAAAAATTCGTCACACAACGTCCCATGTCATGGCGATGGCGGTTCAGAAGCTGTTCCCTAAGGCGCAGGTGACGATTGGGCCCTGGACGGAGAGTGGTTTTTATTACGACTTTGATACGCCGGAGGCGTTTACGGATAAGGATCTGAAGGCCATCAAGAAGGAGATGGTCAAGATCATTAAGAAGAAGCTGCCGGTGATCCGGGAGGAAGTGAGCCGCGAGGATGCGGAAAAGCGGATCAAGGAATTGGGTGAGCCCTACAAATTGGAGATTCTGGAGGGGCTGCAAGAGCCGATTACGCTGTACCACCTGGGGGATCAGTGGTGGGATTTGTGTGCGGGTCCTCACATTGAAAGTACGGATGAGCTGAATCCGAAGGCGATCGCCCTCGAATCCGTGGCAGGGGCCTACTGGCGCGGCGACGAAAACAAAGCCCAGCTCCAGCGTATCTACGGCACCGCCTGGGAAACCCCAGAACAGCTCCAGGAGCACAAGCGTCGTAAAGAAGAAGCCCTCAAGCGCGACCACCGCAAGCTGGGCAAGCAGCTCGGCCTGTTTGTCTTCACAGACATCGTTGGTCCCGGTCTACCGCTGTGGACACCTAAGGGCACGATGCTGCGCAGCAGCCTGGAAGATTTCCTCAAGCAGGAGCAAATGAAGCGGGGCTACCTGCCGGTGGTAACGCCCCACATCGCCCGCGTGGATCTGTTCAAAACGTCGGGACACTGGCAGAAGTACAGCGAAGACATGTTCCCGATGATGGCGGAGTCCAATGAGGACCGCTTGAAGGAACAAGGCTTTGTGATGAAGCCAATGAACTGCCCGTTTCACATCCAGCTCTATAAGGACGACCTGCGCTCCTACAAAGAGCTGCCGATGCGTCTGGCGGAGTTTGGCACGGTCTATCGCTATGAGCAGTCCGGTGAGCTGGGCGGCTTGACCCGTGTGCGCGGCTTTACGGTGGATGACTCGCACCTGTTTGTGACACCGGATCAGCTGGATGAGGAATTCCTCAACGTGGTGGATCTGATTCTGGAGGTGTTCCAGAGTCTTCAGCTCAAGAACTTCAAGGCTCGCCTTAGCTTCCGCGAGCCCGGTTCGGATAAGTACATCGGCACCGACGAAGTCTGGGAGAAGTCCCAAAATGCCATCCGTCGCGCGGTGGAAAAGCTGGGCATGGAGCACTTCGAGGGCATTGGCGAAGCGGCGTTCTATGGTCCGAAGCTGGACTTTATCTTTACGGACGTGCTGGAGCGGGAGTGGCAGCTCGGCACGGTTCAGGTGGACTACAACTTGCCGGAGCGCTTTGACCTGGAATATGTAGCGGAAGACGGCAGCCGTCAGCGTCCGGTGATGATCCACCGGGCTCCCTTTGGGTCGTTGGAGCGGCTGATTGGCATTTTGATTGAGGAGTATGCCGGGGACTTCCCGCTGTGGCTGGCTCCGGAGCAGGTGCGGATTTTGGCTGTGACGGAGGATTTCTGGCCGTTCTGTGATCAAGTCGCGAATCAGATGCGTGCCCTGGGAGTTCGCGTCAATGTGGACAAGAGTGGTGAGCGTCTGGGTAAGTTGATCCGCAACTCTGAGAAGGCAAAGATCCCGGTGATGGCGGTGGTCGGTGCCAAGGAGCTGGAAGCTCAAGCGCTGAATATTCGCACCCGTAAGGGCGGTGAGCTGGGTGAGCTGAAGGTGAGCGAGGTACTGGAGCGGTTGAAGACTGCGCTGAGCGATCGCGTTGATTTTTAGTCGCTAGGCGATCGCATCGACTGAATACACCGCTAACCACACCAAAGCTGTGGTTAGCGGTTGCTGTGAGAGCCAGTGAAATAACGCTCTCTAATAGAGACAACGTGCCACTCTGGAGCATTTCACTCGTGGCACGTTTTTTGTGTGTGAGAAAAACTGGGGTGTGGCTTAGCCAACGGTATTCATGTCGTGCTCGCTGCCGCGATAGGTCGCGATGGTGTTGAGTCTGCCAGAAGCGCGGAAGGCAATGGCATTGTGGAGTCTGCCGCTGGCACGGAAGGCCATGGCCTCGGCTGTGTTTATCCGACCCGTTCCACGATGGTTGCTCACACTATTGGCGGAAGAACTGACCATGAGAACAGCGGTTGTGAGGAAGAAAGCAGCAGCGGTGAGCTTGTTCAGTGTCGAAAAGGTCATGGTGAAGCGCGGGGGATGTTTCGTTTGCTTGTCTGTTTCTACAGAAGCCACCGTCTATCTACGCGCTGTATTAAATATTTAGTGTCAGAAGAATATTTGGCCTGCGGTGAGGCAGAGAAGAGTAAATGTCTTGCTGGACGGGGGATTGAGGTTCAACTTCACCTAGATATGATGTCCTTCGAACCCTGTTCAAAGTGGTCCAGATTGAAGGCGTTGTCATCCGGTGATTCAACTGTCCCTGGGGGGCCGAAGTGGTATGTCAGACCGTATAAAACAGAGTCATTGATGCACCCTGACTCAATTAATCCCTGGCCTCGGTCGGGGATTTTTTTTCGATTGATTCTGCCCATAAGCCTTTGCTCCAGACCGACCCCCAACGCAAAACCAGGGCACTGGATAGCGCCCTGGATGGTTTGATGCGGTTCATTGATTGGGTTATTTCAGAAGATTCAGATGACTCAAGGTTGGAGAGACGGGGGGGGTCATCAGCCAACCCCAAAACGGAGTCAAACTTGAATCGTTTGCTGCTTAGTTAACGTCTGCAATGGCGCGAAGGCTGCTTCGGACAGAAGAGCGTAGTGCAGTTGTCGGTTGTTGGCCAGAAGCTTCGATGATGTCATCAACGGTGATGCTGCGGGAGTTGTAACCCAGTTCTAGGCGCTCGTAGCCAGGGATGCCGTCCAGTTCGCCGCGATAGGCTTGCTCAGCAAGGTTGGCAGGCGTAGCGAAGGCAGAGGCAGAAGCGAACAACGTAGCGGTGAAAGCGAGGGCGGAAACGGTGCGGGTGATGAGGGTCATGATTTTGGACTCCGGGGAATAAGTGAGTAGCGGCCAGGCTCAAGGGTTGTTTGGACCGCTGTGTTTTCTTCGATGTCTGTACTATGCAGCGCTTGTCTGAGTTCCCCTGGTGTTGTAGCTGAGCCTTTCGGAATGATTGGCTGAGAGTTTGCTGAGATGACGGAATAATCGGCTTTGGGCTTGTTTTTCTCGGCCAACGAACTGAGCCTCTGCCGGAAGCTTCAGCTTTTCTTCGGCTGAATTATCTCAGGCTGATACATCGTGTCTGGGCTTGCTTCGGTAGGATGAGCCAGTTGTACCCCTAAAGATGACGATGACAGTTCAGACCCTGCGCAAGTTTGATGTGACGGATCAGCAGTACGGGATGGAAGTGGCGAAGCTGATCGCGAAGGCTTGGATGGATGAGGCGTTTAAGGCGCGGTTTGTGGCGGAACCAGCGGCTTGCCTGAAGGAAGCAGGTTTAGAGGTGCCGGAGGGCTTTGAGGTACGGGTGGATGAGCAACTAGAGACATCCT
>CALIJJ010000060.1 GCA_938017515.1 uncultured Pseudanabaenaceae cyanobacterium | reverse complement strand
TTGATAAAGATTCTCCTCAGTCATGCCGTCATGGCTTTCAAAGTCGTGAGCCGTGGCAATCCCGTACCAAATCCGACGAGTTGTCGGATCTTGAGCCAGATCCTGGCTGAATTTTGGGAATTTAGTTGCCATAAGTCAGTTGCTCACCTCATCCACTCACTGAAATGATGCGCGCCAGGAAGAAGGCCCATGTCGTGCCAATTCCCCCTAACAGGTAGTGAGCCACACCCACTGCACGGCCTTGAGTAATGCTCAAAGCGCGAGGCTGGATTGCCGGAGCAACCTTCAGCTTGTTGTGAGCCCAAACAATTGACTCAATCAATTCTTGCCAGTAGCCACGGCCACTAAACAGGAACATGAGACTGAAGGCCCAAACAAAGTGAGCGCCCAAGAAGATCAGACCATAGGCAGAGATTGCACTGCCATAACTGGTAATAACCGCAGAGGCTTGTGCCCAGAGGAAGTCACGCAGCCAGCCGTTGATCGTAATCGCGCTATTGGCAAAGTTGCCGTTGGCGATGTGCGATACGGTGCCGTCCGCATTGACCGTGCCCCAGACGTCCGACTGCATCTTCCAACTGAAGTGGAAAATCACAATGGACAAGGAGTTGTACATCCAGAACAGACCCAAGAAGACGTGGTCCCAACCAGAAACCTGGCAGGTGCCGCCACGACCAGGACCATCGCAAGGGAATCGGAAACCGAGGTTCGCCTTGTCAGGAACAAGTCTGGAGCTGCGAGCGTAGAGAACGCCCTTCAGCAGGATGAGAACCGTCACGTGAATCGTGAAGGCGTGAATGTGGTGAACCATGAAGTCCGCAGTGCCAAGGGCAATGGGCATCACGGCAACCTTTCCACCAACTGCAACGACGCTGCCGCCGAAGGCGTTACTCACGACATCGCCTGCACCAGGTGCAGTCGTTCCACCCGCAGCTGCGGTGTGGATGTTCTGAATCCATTGCGCGAAGATCGGCTGAAGCTGAATCGCGGAATCGGAGAACATGTCCTGAGGGCGACCCAATGCACGCATGGTGTCGTTGTGAATGTAGAGACCGAAGCTATGGAAGCCAAGGAAAATACAAACCCAGTTCAGGTGGGAGATGATTGCATCCCGAACGCGCAGAACGCGATCGAGCACGTTGTCAACGTTCTTCGCAGGGTCATAATCGCGAACCATAAAGATGGCTGCGTGAGCGCCTGCGCCAACAATCAGGAAGCCGCCAATCCACATATGGTGGGTAAACAGCGACAACTGAGTCGGGTAGTCAACAGCAATGTATGGATACGCAGGCATGGAGTACATGTGCTGCGCAGTGATGATGCTGATGGAGCCAGCCATTGCCAAGTTAATGGCGAGCTGAGCATGCCAAGAAGTCGTCAGCACTTCGTAAAGGCCGGTGTGACCTTCACCACCAAACAGAACGGGGTCACCTTTGTGACCGTCCAGAATGGTTTTGATGCTGTGACCAATACCCCAGTTGGTGCGGTACATATGGCCCGCAACGATGAACATGACTGCGATCGCCACATGGTGATGCGCAATATCAGTCATCCACAGACTTCCTGTCACAGGGTTCAAGCCACCTTTGAAGGTGAGAATGTCGGCATAGACACCCCAGTTACCAGAGAAGAAAGGCTTGATGCCTTCAGCAAAACTGGGATAGAGCTGGGAAATCAGACCAACATCAATGAACTCATGGGGCAGGGGAATGTCCGCAACAGAGGCAATGGTCTTACCGTTGAGCGTGAGGGGAGCCCCAGCGTCAATGGCATCCATAAGCTTCGTAGCTGGCAAAGACACGTGAATCAGGTGACCCGCCCAACCCAACGAACCCAAGCCAATCAAACCAGCGAGGTGGTGATTCAGCATGGACTCAACGTTCTGGAACCACTCCAACTTAGGCGCAGCCTTGTGGTAGTGGAACCAACCCGCAAAGAGCATCAGGCCAGCCATGACCAGAGCGCCAATTGCAGTGACGTAGAGCTGATATTCGTTTGTAAAACCAGAGGCCCGCCACAGTTGGAACAGGCCAGAAGTAATTTGAATGCCGTGGAAGCCGCCGCCAACGTCGCCGTTCAGGATTTCCTGACCGACCACGGGCCACACAACCTGGGCACTCGGTTTGATGTTAATAGGGTCACTCAGCCAGGCTGAGTAATTGGAGAAGCGAGCACCATGGAAATAGGCTCCGCTCAACCAAACAAAAACGACGGCCAGGTGGCCAAAGTGAGCACTGAAGATTTTCCGGGAAATATCTTCAAGGTCACTTGTATGACTATCAAAGTCGTGGGCGTCGGCATGGAGATCCCAAATCCACGTGGTGGTTTTGGGTCCTTTTTTGAGGACGCGATCGAAGTGCCCGGGTTGACCCCACTTCTCAAAGGAAGTTGGAGTCGGGTTCTTATCAACCGCGATCTTTGCTTTAGCGCCACGCTCCGGTGGACTTTTTGTCATCGAGACTCTCCTCTCTTAAGACAAGGAATGAGGCCCTCCTCCGCCCCAGACAGATGGGCCCCGAAGCGTATCGGGAAAGGCTGTCCTCTTGCGAACCGTCGCTAAATTGAATCAACCGCTTTGATGAGGAGCTGCCAATTCACCCTGCGTCGGTGGGCTTTAGCTTGAATACTGAACGCGCTCTCGAAGGGTCGACATTGCGCTAGATACAAGCCAGGGGGGGAGTTCTTCCGAGCATTATAGATGCCGCTCTGGAGGCGACTCCGAGCCGATTAACAATAATTCAAACTCAGATCTACTAAGCCTTTTCGGCTTCTCTGCACCATATTTTGAGTTCCCAAAGTCAAGCCAGTTTGCGATCGCTGTTACAAAGTGAAATCGCTCAATAATCCACCCAAACAGGCCAAAATACTCAGTCTCTTAATCGGCTGATCTACCCGTGGATGGGTGGTTTCTACTGCATTAAAAGATTTTTTTCACTTTTAGCAGCCCCCAGCGACCTAATGTCATGGATTGAATATTTTTATCAAACGGAGCCCCAAATCAAGATGCAATGGGGCTCTAGCCATGTCAGCAGCCACTCCGGCCAACACGGTTCTTCATGTTCTTTTGTAAATAAATCTCTATCAAGACTTATAAGTCTTGATGCTTGTTGTGCTGAGATTGCTCAGCCGGAGTGACATGCCCCTGGGACAAAAGAGGACTGTAACTCCGGTATTGAATCGAGTTTGCAGTTTGTCCTGTCCTTGGCTTTGTCCTGTCCTTGGCTTTGAAGGGGCGAGACTATCCAGTCCTGGCTCCTTCGGGTCTTGATTCAAGATTCAAGACGAACGTCAGCCTAAGTTCATCGAAAAAAGACGCAAGATCGCTAGCGCTTTCAGGTACGCGGCGCGATCTATCAACTGCAGTTTCAGCCAGTTCAGTTTCAGCCAGTTCAGTTTCAGCAAGCCCCAATCTCACAAGCCCCTCTAGCGGCAGCGAATGACTAAGCATGAAGTAAAAAGAAGCTGCCTATAGATACATATATAGATCTAGTCACTCTCCCCGGTGTTCCAAAACGCAGGCTGAGGAGCAAAAATAGGCGCTACGAAACCTTGCCCCGGAACACTTCAGTCCGTCTTTCGCCGTTGCCAGCTACGTAACGACGCTAGAAATTGTGAAGTACCTGTAGGTGAAGATCCGCATCACCTCTAAGCTTGATAAGAATCACTAGTTACTGGCCCTTCGTGTGAGGTTCTAAGATGCCGCGCTTCGCCCCCAGAAGTCGAGCCGCTTATCAAGCAAAGTCGTCTCCTCGACTTGATATTCGCCCTGGACTCCCTGTCGGACTTCGACGGCTCCTGTCCTGGACCCTCATTGGCGTTTTAGCGCTGGGGACAACGGGATGTGGAACCCCCACGACCAGTCTTTCCCCATCCTTAGATGCTCCAGCTCTTCAACCGGAGAGTCGGCGTAGCAGTATTTCAGAGGTCTCGACCCCAGCCGTCATTCAAGAGTTACGGCGATCGCTCGCAGACAACCAGCCCCAGCTTCAGGTCATTAGCCCCAAAGCCAACACAGTGCTGGATGATAACCGTGTTGAAGTTCGCCTCAAACTCTCAGACTTGAAGCTGTTTAAAGACGAACGACTGGGCCTTGGCCCCCACATCGATGTGTTTATCGATGACAAGTTTCACAGTGAGCTCTACGACCTGAGCCAGCCCCTCATCATCGAAGACTTAGAACCCGGTAGCCATACCCTTCGGGCCTTTGCAGCGCGCCCTTGGGATGAAAGCTTCAAAAATGAAGGTGCCTACGTTCAGCAAACGTTTCACGTTTTCACCCAAACCCAGACCAACATCCCCGATCCCAACCTGCCGCTGATTACCTACAGCCGCCCTCGGGGTCACTACGGTGCAGAGCCCATTCTGCTGGATTACTATCTGACGAATGCCCCTCTCCACTTTGTGGCCAAGGATGAGGAAGACGTGGCGGATTGGCGGATTCGCTGCACGATCAATGGGGAGAGCTTTTTGCTCGATCGCTGGCAGCCCATCTACCTAAAGGGATTCAAAAAGGGAAAGAACTGGCTGAAGCTAGAATTTCTCGATGAAAATGGCGACGTTGTTAACAATGTCTTCAACACAGGCGTGAGCCTCATCGACTATCAGCCCGACGGTCAGGAGCCTCTGGCACGGCTATCACGCAACCAGATTTCCCTCAAGAATGCCCTCGGCATCGTTGATCCAGACTACGTACCTCCCATTTACGCAGAACCTGAACCAGCCCCCGAAGCACCCAAGCTCCCAGCAGATAAGGCACCTGCCGAAAGAATTGCGCCGAGTCAAGGCGTAAAGCCAGCGTCTAAGCCATCCGAAGCTCAGCCATCCGAAGTCCAGCCATCCGAAGCTCAGCCGCAGAACGATGCATCCGGCAGTAAAGCCATTCCTCCCATCGTCCCCGTTCCGATTCCTGCACCGATCGCCCCAAAGATTTCTCCGGCACCTTCCGCTCCAAAACCCAAGGTTGCTCCCAAGCTAGAATCCCCACCGCTCGATACGTCAAAAATTCAGGACGCGAAAAAGCCTTCAGAATCGAAGCCTTCAGCATCACAGCAACAGGCAAGCCCAAAAGCGGAAAGCAAGACTTCAAGGGATACCGAGGCTAAGCCCGCAGTAAACCCCACCCAACCCAAATCAACGAAGAAGGAAGACGCCCAAACAGAGACGACTCCGTTCTGGAAACGCTTCGGCAAGAAAACCGAGGCCACTCCCGCTGAAGCTCCAAAGGTCTCCCCTACCAACAAAGCGAAGACCGACGAAACAAAAACTGGCGAAACAAAATCTGAGAAAGCAAAAACTGGCGAAACAAAAACTAGTGCAACAAAGCCAGTCACCCCCAGCCAAAAAGCGACTGCACCTGAGCCAGTAGCACCTAAGCCAGTAGCACCTAAGCCAGTAGCACCTAAGCCCACTGCGCCCAAGGCCATTGCGCCAAAACCTGATATTCAGAAAGGGGCTAGCAAGCAGGTCGACCCCGGCAAAGCAACTCAGGCTGAGAAGAAACCAGCGGTTGCACCCAAACCCGTCGTCATTCCTCCTGTTCCAGCACCTTCGGTGGCGCCTGCGATCGCACCTCCAGCGAAGAAGATCGAGACCCAGCCAACCACTCCCAAACCAACCCCCACGAAAAAAGAAGCAGTAAAAGCAGAAACGAAGTCGGAGAAAACTCCGTTCTGGAAACGTTTCGGCAAGCAGTCCGAGACGACTCCTGCTGCAACGCCAAAGGTCTCCCCTGCCAACAAAGCGAAGACCGGCGAAACAAAAACTGGCGAATCAAAATCTGAGAAAGCAAAAACTGGCGAAACAAAAACTAGGGAAACAAAGCCAGTCACCCCCAGCCAAAAAGCAACTGCGCCCAAGCCAGTAGCGCCCAAGCCAGTAGCTCCCAAACCCACTGCGCCCAAGGCCATTGCGCCAAAACCTGATATTCAGAAAGGGGCTAGCAAGCAGGTCGAACCCGGCAAAGTAACTCAGGCTGAGAAGAAACCAGCGGCTGCACCCAAACCCGTCGTTATACCTCCTGTTCCAGAACCTTCGGTGGCGCCTGCGATCACACCTCCAGCGAAGAAAACCGAAGCCAAGCCAATCCCCCCCAAGCCAGCGGACGCCAAACCAGCAACCAAGGCACCGGCAAAACTCACAAACGATAAGGCTTTAGAAAAGCAATCCCCCTCTGCATCGAAAGTCGAGCCTAAGACGGAGCAGAAAGCTGAGAATCAGAAAGCTGAGAAACAGCCATTCTGGAAGCGATTCCAATCAACCGAGAACAAGCCCATTGTCACGCCTCCCTCAAAACCCCAAGGCGTTCCAACGGATTTGACGGCACCAAAATCCGAAAAGGCACCTCTCCCAAGCACTCCCGCGATCGCACCAGCGGCCCAACCTCGCTCCGTTCCAACACCAACGGTGAAGCCGACCGTCATCAAGCCCGAAACCAAGCAACCCGCAGCGAAGCCACCCACGGTCAAAGCTCCGGTCGTTACAAAGCCTGAGATTAAGAAGCCTGAGGCTCAAAAAATCGAGCCCAAGAAAGTCGAGGCAGCAAAGCCAACGGCGAAAAAGCCTATCAGCCCACCCACAACTGCCACTCAACCGACGACCCAGCCAAGGACTCAAAAAGCGGAGAAGCCCGCAACGCCAGAGAAGAAACCGTTTTGGCAACGATTCCAGTCAGACGAAACCAATAAGCCCATCGTGACTCCGCCATCCAAGCCGATGGAAGCGCCTCAATCTCTGACAGCACCCAAGGCCGAAAAAGCTGAGAAGCCCGTTTCTGCGGTGACGAAAGCCCCTGCCAAACCAACCCCTGCCAAACCAACCCCTGCCAAACCCAACAATGTGACGCCAGCGCCTCAAGCATCAACCAAGGCTCCAGAAGCAGCCCAGGTGAAATCAGAGGCCGTGAAACCCGAAACAAAGAAAACCAACCCAGCACCTCAAGCCAAGTCGGACAGCAAGCCATTCTGGCAACGCTTCCAACAGCCCAAGGCAAACACACCTACCAAAGCAAACACACCTAAAGAAGTCAAAACTCCGAATAGTGGGAAGGCACCGAGCGACCTGAAGCCCCCTGTATCTAAAGATCTGAAGAAGTCTGCGCTTCCGAACAAACCAGCTCCGGCCACAGGCATCACGCCAGCAGCCAAGCCTCAGGCCTCGCCTGCGGTTCCCATGGCAAAGCCGGTGCAGCCTAGCCCCCAAAAAGCACCGCCCCAACGGCTCGCCCCTAAGCCTGCAGCCCCCTTACCCGTCACTCCCAAAGCCGCTCCAAAGCCGAGCAGCAGTCCAAAACCCTTCTGGCAGCAAGCCCCCGCAAAGCCAGCGGCCAAGGCACCAGAGAGCCCTGCCCCAGCAGCAGTTCAACCAAAAGCCCCTCAGGCTCCAAAGCCCGTAACGGCCCCCAAAGTCGCTCCCCCGGCTCCAAAAGCAGCGACAGCTCCCACACCTAAGCCTGTCGTGCCTAGTGCTCCCGCCCCCAAAGCAACAACAGCTCCCAAAACCACTGCTCCAGCAACCAAAACCACTGCTCCAGCGGCCAAAACCGAGAAGAAACCTATAGACACAGCCCCAAAAACGAGTCCTGCAGCCAAAACCAATCCAGAAGCAAAACCAAAGCAGAATTCTGCCTTTGATTTCTTTGGCAAGCGGAGCAAGGTCCCCGAGAGCAAGTTACCTGAGAGCAAGTTACCTGAGAACAAAACAGCCATCCCACCAGCGGCGAAGCCCAAGACTGAGACTCAGCCGAAGGCTAAAGCAACGGCAAATTCTTCTAAGCAGACTGAAGCAACGAAGAAGGCTGACACAACCCAGCCCTTGCCAACAGCAAAAGCTGCCGATAGCAGCAAAACATCTGCCACAGCTACCCCTAAGACAACCACGGGACAGAAACAGGTTTCAGAGAAAAAGCAATCCTCTTTCTTTGATTTCTTGGGACGCAAAGACAGCACAACTCAAAAGAGCAAACCCAAGTCTTCAGACATAACGACCAAGGACACAGCAGAGAAATCGGAAACGGCATCTCAGTCATCGTCAACGAAGCAGTCAGAAAAAACCGCTCAGCAAAAGCCCTCTACCAAGAAATCCTCCACCCCAAAATCCACCACCGAGGAACCGGAGGTCAACTTCGACAAGGCCTTTGAGCGCTTCGAGCGTGAGCTAAAGACCCTCGATCCTGATATCCCCAATAAGGAAAATGCCCGCGATATCTTTGGCAGCAGCGGCATTCAGGAAAAGCGCGACACCGCCAAGGCTGCTGACATCTTCGGTTCCTAATCCTCTCTTCTGATATTTCCTATGGTCCGTGCCCCTGAATTTCCCAGTGATGCTCAGTGGCTCATGACATCTGGAGAAGAACCCTCTACAGCAATCCCCTCACAGCGGTCTGAGGAGTGCTCTGTGGGGGGTCTTTCTTTGGCTGAATTGCGGGGAGGAATTGTGGTGCTCGATTTTTGGACCTATGGCTGCATCAACTGCCTCCATATGTTGCCGGAGCTAGCGGCACTGGAAGCAACCTATGGCGATCGCATCACGCTCCTCGGCATTCACTCCGCAAAGTTTGACCATGAAGCGGAGCCAGCCCAGGTGCAACAGGCCCTGCGGCGCTACGGCATCCGACATCCGGTTTTGTGCGATCGCGATTTCCAGGTCTGGCAACAGTACGCAATTCGAGCCTGGCCAACCGTCGTTGTCATTGACGCCAGGGGCTACATCGCAGGCCAATTCGTCGGCGAAGGGCGTGGGGAAAAAATCTCGGCGCTGATCAGCAAATTACTCAGTCAAAATGCGGGTGGGTCCGGCACCACCCCGAGCAATACAAGCCCAGCCATCACAAACCCGACCAGCACAAACCCGACCAACACAAGCCAGATAAGTAGGCTGCCAGAACCCACTCGGCACTGCGAACGGAGCAGCAATAGTGGCCTTAGCGCCTCCTCTCCCAGGGAACTATCTTTCCCTGGGAACATCTGCGTGGCTCAACCGAACCATGCAGAACAGCCCTATCTGTTCATCGCGGACTCCAGCAATCACCGCATCGTCATCACAACCCTGACCGGCCAATGGATCGACAGCATCGGAACGGGGGCATCAGGTTGGACGGATGGTCCCGGCCATCGCGCTCAATTTTGCTATCCCCAGGGAATGGCCTGGGACGATGCCACCCAGCAGCTTTACATCGCTGATTCCGGCAATCATGTCGTACGCGTTTTGAATTGGCAAACAGAAATGCAAGCAGAGTCGCAAGAGCCCCCAGGACAGCTGTCAGCCCAAGGGCCACAGGTCAGGACAATCGCAGGTACCGGACAGCAGAGTCGGTTTCTCCACCCCCACGGCGGCCAAGCCAAAGCCGTGGCGCTGAATTCTCCCTGGGATTTGGCCTTGGTGGACCGTCACCTGTTCATTGCCATGGCCGGAACCCATCAAATTTGGCGACTGGCGTTGGAGAGTGGCCAATGCGAAACCTACGCAGGCAGCGGTGCGGAAGGCTGGGCCGACGGCGCACTGCTCAGGGCAGCATTCGCCCAACCCAGTGGGTTAGCGACAGATGGGAACGAGCTATTTGTGGCGGATGCAGAGACCAGCTCCATTCGCGCAGTTGGGCTCGGCGCGGTCGAACTCGGCAAAAATCCCCAAGTGCGTACGGTGTGTGGCAGCGGCATGTTGTTTGGCTGGGGCGATCGCGACGGAAGCGGCGAAGACGTACGGCTCCAACACTGTCTCGGCTTGAGCTACCACCAAGGATTTCTCTGGGTCGCCGACACTTACAACCACCGCATCAAGCGCGTCAATCCCAACACAGGCGATTGCCAAACCCACCATGGCACAGGACAAGCCGGATACCGGGATGGCCTAGATTCAGCGGCCATGTTCGCGGAACCGTCGGGGATGGGGCACTGGGAAGACAGCTTGTTGATTGCAGATACCAATAATCACCGGATTCGAAGGATTGAGGGGAGCGAGGTGCGATCGCTGGACCTTCATACCCCGATCTCCCCACCGCTTCATCCCCACCGCTCCATCCAACGTTTGTAGGCTCAGAATTGACTCAACCAACAATTCCTACAAAAAAAGATTAATCCATCAGGTAGCTGAATCCTAGCGGATCGCTCCCTTACGGATGGTCTGCTTCGCAGCCGTTTTTTTGGTCGTTGTTTTTTTGGCCGCTGCTTTTTTAGCCGTTGCTTTTTTGGCTGGCGTTGCTTGGGATGCAGCCTTTTTAGCCGTTGCTTTTTTAGCCGTCACTTTTTTAGCTGCTGTTTTTTGGGGAGATGCCGCTTTTTTTGCGACCGCCTTGGACCCTGAACGTTCCTCCGAAATCTGAGCCCGTTGAATCGTTTTCACCTGAACCGGCTTAGCCGAGTAGGGGCAAAACTCCGTCGCAGCCAAAACGCCTGCCTCTGCAATCTGAGCGGCAGAGAAGTCCAAATCGTACACGGCCTGCATCGCCCCCAGCGCAAAATGCTGGCCGCTACCAATCGCCCAGAATTTGAGAAACTCATTGACCTCCCGGTAGCCGTTCAGGCTAAAGATGCCATGGGGATTAACCACGAGGGCAATGCTGACCTGATTGGATTCCACGGGCTGATTTTTGCTATCCCCTGAGGGCTTGATCAGATAGGTCTCCTTAAGTTCAGGCTGAATCGCGAGGAGCCATTGAAAAATTTCGTCGCGAGAGGCCAACGCAGGGGCATCGCTATCTTCCCGAAACAGGGCTTCCAGAATTTGCTTGATGGCATTGCTACCGGAATGGCCCAGAATATTGTCACCATAGGTCAGAAGCTTATTGGAATTGGCCCGATAAGCCGCCGTGACCTTATAGCGCAGGTCACTGCTAGTCGTCTGGGTATCACAAGCAATGGAAATTTCGTTGCCTTTTTGAACCGCAGTGATAACAGTCATGCAATATCCATATAGGTTGATGACAAAACTACAATTAACCGCTCTTATAATGAACAGCCTTTGTACTGAAACAGACCGGGGTAAAGCGCTAGACAATCTCGCCCAATCTCGCGATGGAATGGGCTTGGAAGCCTTACGGGCTAAACCTCATTCTATATAGAGATGCCGAAATAAGTTGCAATTTGAAGTAATCAGGCGATCGCTCTAAGCTGCACTGCGATAATGACGAAGTCCTCCTTTTAACAGACCTCTGTGCTCGATTTTGCGTCTAAAACTGGCTGGCCCATGGCGGCGATCGCCACCACTCCCCAGGCCCTCAAAACCCTACATCCCCTCATTCAATCTGCAGTTCCCGTTTGGGTTCCGCCGTCTCTCCAGCACCACGATCGTTCCAATCCCTCCAGCGATGGTGCCGCCGATAGCCACATCCAAACCTATGCGGGCTCACTGAGCGATCATCTCGCCACCCTCTGGCCCCACCATCGCGCCTTTATCTTTTGCCTCGCGGCGGGCGCAACCACTCGCCTCATCGCTCCCCTGCTGCAAGACAAGGCCACAGACCCAGCCATCATTGTTGTTGACGCATCTGGAGACTATGTCATCAGCCTTTGTGGCGGTCACCAGGGCGGTGCGGATCAGCTCGCCCGCTTAGTCGCCACACAACTCGGGGCAACCCCCATCATTACCGGCGCATCGGCTCAGCAAGATCTGCCCGGCATCGACATTCTGGGCAACCCCTTTGGCTGGCATCGGGGCAGCGGCAACTGGACCAGCGTCAGCGCCACCATTGCCCAGGGCAAGCCAGTCCAAGTCCTCCAAGATGCCGGATCGCCCCTCTGGCAAGCCCATCTCCCCGCAGGTCATCCGTTTCAGTTCGGCTTCTCGGAAGCGTCAACAGCCGGGGCAACCCAAAAGCCATCAGAGGACTCATCAAAAGAACAAACGGAACAGCCCACTGAGGCACCAGACCCCCAAGCCCGGATCTGGATTAGTGCAACCCAGCGCAAGTTTGAAGCCACCAGTGCCAAGGTCCAGTGGCATCCTCGGGTGCTGTGGGTGGGGATCGGCTGTGAGCGAGGCAGCTCCCGGCACTTGATTGAAACCGCGATCGCCCGCACCTGCCAAGCCAGCCACTTCGCCGAGGGAGCGATCGCAGGCATTGCCTCCCTCGACCTCAAAGCCGATGAAGCGGGGCTACTAGACCTATGCGAAGCCCGAGACTGGCCCCTACGATGCTTTACGGCAGAAACACTGCGCGACATTCCTGTGCCCACGCCCTCCGACGTCGTGTTGGCTGAGGTTGGAACCCCCAGTGTTTCGGAAGCCGCTGCGATCGCAGCAGCAACATCAGACCCATCAGAATCTCCCCAATTACAGGCCCCGAAACTACAGGTCACAAAACAAATTCACCGGCTGGAGGGTGAGCCGGGGGCTGTGACCGTTGCCATCGCCCAAGCTCAAACGGAATACACGGGACGCCCAGGGCATCTTGCCCTAGTGGGAATTGGCCCCGGCGCTTTGAATCAGATGACTCCCGCAGCCAAGGGGGCGATCGCAGCAGTGGATGCGGTAATTGGCTACTCCCTCTACATCGATCTGATTCGTCCCTTACTACGCCCCGGCCAAATCGTCGAAGCCCTGCCCATCACCCAGGAACGCGCCCGGGCAGAACGGGCCATCGCACTGGCCCATTGGGGACTCTCTGTCGCGGTGATCTCCTCCGGCGACAGCGGCATCTATGGCATGGCGGGACTCGTGATGGAAAGCCTCAGCCAAGCCGGTTGGGATGGGGCCAGCCCCAGCGTCCAAGTCTATCCAGGTATCACAGCGCTGCAAGCCGCCGCCGCCCGAGTGGGTACACCGCTGATGCATGACTTTTGTGCCATCAGCCTCAGCGATCTGCTAACGCCCTGGGAGATGATCGAAAAGCGGCTGCGAGCGGCTGCCCAAGCAGATTTTGTGGTGGCACTCTACAATCCCAAGTCCAAAACGCGTCTCACACAAATCGAAACAGCCCAAAGCATTTTCCTTGAACACCGCAACCCCGAGACACCGGTTGCACTGGTTCAATCCGCCTATCGAGAGACCGAACAAATTACGATCACAACACTGGGAGCCCTACTCGACTCAACCATCGATATGTTGACCACGGTTCTCATTGGCAACGCCAGCACGCTCAATCATCAGAACTGGCTCATCACACCCCGGGGATATTTAGGGTTCCATCGGGATTAGGGTTTGAGAACCGGCCTGGCAAAGGACTGGAGACTGGGTGGTTCGGGTGAAACAGAATGGAGGGAGACAGCGTTCAACACAACAGCCTTTTCACCGCTCATTTGACGCAATCACGGGTGAGACCGACTGTTGTGAATCTGCCCGGCTGACACAGCGAAACACCAATCCATAGAACGTTGGGAAAAGGATTAAAAGAAAAGCGTAAATTTCTCTATACCCTTGATAATCATAGGCTTTTCTTAAGATTCAACATGACTCCGCGCTGGTTTATTCTAGTGAACCGAGGCTCAGTACATCTCCGTATTTACCTGGGATTGCGTACCCGAGATTATACGGAGAACATCAGCCATCATCGGCAGAGAAGCTTCATACAGGAAGCTGTTCTATCTTTTTTCAATAAAGTCCTCTAGAAAGCATTGGGCCATATGGCTGTAATGTCTTAGTTTTGTCTCAGTGACACCACCGATCATCAGGGGCCACAGAAGATTTCTTCTCTTGGCTGATTCGGTAAAAGCGGCGGTCCGACGACAGTAGCTCCCACTGCATGCCACCGGACCTTCGCACCTTCCAGTGAAAGAAGGGTGCCTACCAAGATTGATGCATGAACAATGGCCTTTCCTAAGTGCGGGAAGGCCATTTTTTTCGTTCGTCCATCACAGGCGTTTCTGGCTCAAAGTCCAACACTCATAGGCGCCCGAGCAGCGTGGATGCGTCCCATCGTTTACCCTGTGGGCTTGGCCTGATGAAATCTGAGGTGTTTTAGGAGCAATGTGTGCGATGCCTTCCCAAACGAGACCTTCCCAAGCAATGTCTTCCCCAGCCAAGGATGAAAAGTCTTCCACGGCTTATTTGCTGGTCACCCATGGCAGTCGTGACCCACGCTCCGAGCAGGGGGCTCAGGCCCTGGTTCATCATCTTCAGACGTCCTCTGGTTCGGGCAATGCCCATCCTCCCCTGGACTCAGACCTGAGCAGTCCTTCACGGCCCAGTCCTTCCCTGCAAAGTACCTCTAAATCGGAAGGTCAACTTGCCATCCTGCGTCCCCAAAACCAAAGCACAGCGCTCCAGATCGGCACAGCAGTTTTGGAGCTAGGACCCACAGCACTCCACCAACAGATTCAAGACTTCGTCCACCACTGCAAGTTGAGCGCGGGGAGCTGCCTCAAGATTCTGCCCCTGTTCTTGCTACCGGGTGTCCATGTCATGGAGGACATTCCCGCGGAAGTGGAACAAGCCAAGCGCGCGCTTGCCGAAGACGCTCGCTATCAGGGAGTTGAGATAGACGTATTGCCCTACCTCGGCAGCCAACACCAGGCTATGGCCACACTCCTGGGCTCAACATCAGTCTTGACGACTTCCAGCAGCAGCAAAACATTTCAAATTTTGATGGCCCACGGCAGTCGTCGAACGGGGGCAAGTGAGCATATTCAGGCCCTGGGCGATCGCCTGGGTCTGCCTGTGGCCTACTGGGTCAAGCCAGAAAGCTTGTCTCAGCAAATCCAAAGTGTCGTACAGCAGCAACTCGCGGAGCAGGGGCAAAACAATACAGCGATTCAACCCGAGAAAAATGTACCGGGACAGCCGGGTCAAGCTCACCCTATTCCTGGGACGGGGACAAACAGGGCGACCCATCTCACCATTGAGGTATTGCCCTACTTTCTGTTCGAGGGGGGACTCACCGATGCGATCGCCCAACGCCTTCAGGAGCTAGAACATCAGCTTCGTGCCCAATGTCCGCACCTGAATCTCCGACTAGGCAAACCCCTTAGCGAATATCCAGGATTCCCAGCCCTCGTCCAAGCCCAGCTTGGGCCGACCAACGAACAAAACTGATGGATTCCCCATCAATGGCAAGCGCGAAAATTTGGCCTGCAAATCAATTACCAGGACAAACAGCCCTTCTTCTCCAAGTTTTGGTGCCCTCCGTAGGCTCCGTGAAATACCCAAAAACATCGACAGGAGTAAACCTAAAAACTTGATTGCCTAAGGGGAATTACTTAAATGGAAGTGTCCTCGTACCCGGAAGTCACCCATGGAGTTTCCCGTCAGTGTTGTGGTATCCGTTCCTCGTCGTCCCGCCGGAGAGCAGCGTTTTTTGCTGCGTCGTGCCCTGGAGAGTGTAGAGCGGCAAACCCTTCAACCCCTCGAAGTCATTGTGGTCTTAGATGGCCCCAATGCTTCGGTCTGCCGGGAACTGTTCAAAATGGATATCCAAAACCTTCAAATCGTCATGCAGGAGGGGCAAACCAGCAAACTCAATGCCTGGCAAGTGGGCATCAATAACGCCAGGGGCGCATGGGTTGCCCTGCTCCATGATGAGGACGAGTGGCAACCGGAAAAATTAGCGGCGCAACAACAGCTTGCTCAAGACTCCCAGCACAAGTTCCCGGTGGTGAGCTGTCGTCTGACGATGGTGAGCGAGGCTGGAGAAGAATTGTGGCCCCGGCGATTGCCCCAACCCGAAGAATCAATCGGCGATTATCTTTTCCGACGCAAAAGTGGCTTCCTCGGTGAAGGTCTGATGCATCGCTCCACCCTCCTCTTTCCCACAGCCCTGGCCCGGGCCTTCCCCCTGCGTCTGCCCACCGTGCCTCCCCTCGGGTCAGCAGTCCCCCAAGCCACGGCCGAATCCATCGCCCAAGACGACGAACGGGGCTGGCTGCTACGCATCGCTCGGGTTAACGGCGTCGGCTTTGAAATCCAAAAAATGACGGGCTGTATCAGTCGCAGGGATCGTCTCGGCCTGCATCCCCATCCTCGCAATCGCCCAAGGGCAACGTGGCAGGCATCCTTAGCCTGGATTCAGCAGCATCGTCAGCACCTCTCAGCCCAGGCCTACCAAACCTTTATTCTCACGGAAGTGGCCGCCAACGCCTCCCAGGCCAAAGACAGACAAGCCTTTACCCAACTCCTACGCGCCGCCTGCGAGGTCGGGCTGCCAACCCCCAGACTGCTGCTGATTTATCTGAGCCTCTGGCTGATCAAGCCCCAGCAACGTCAACGGGTACGCAACTATGTGAGTTCTCGCTTGGGTGCGGGTTCAGCCTCCGAGCCTGAATTAGGCTCAACGATCAAGACAGGCCAAGACATCGATCCAAGCTCAACGATCAAGACAGGCTCAGACATCGATGCAGCCCCGGACATCGATACAATCCCGGACAGCCCTTCCGTCCGTTCCATCCCAGAGTCCGCTCCCTCCATCAGTCAAGCACCTAGCTCGACCGATGCAGCCGCATCGGCCCTGGTTCCCGTAACAGTCACCCAGGGCAGTTCAGCTTCCCTAGGTGGACGGACGCTGAGTCAACAAATCAATGGTGTCGCCTAGGGCAATGCTCAGACTTTCGCGGGTGGATTGGTGGGCCTGACGCTCGGATTGCAGCTCCTGACGAAGGCGATCGCGCTCCTGGGCTAGCTCAATGGCAAACTGCCGCAGATCCTCCAGATTGGTGAGCTGAGACAGCGTGCCCTGAAGTTTGTCGCTCACCCCTGCACTGGATGGCTCCTCCTCGGACTCGGCCCGATCGCCTTCCAGGGTGTCGATTTGCTGTTTCAGCAGGGTTGTCTCCCGCATGCGCAGCTGCATTTCTGCATTGAGGCGATCGCGCCAGGTGGATGATTCCTTAAAAGCTTCATCCCGTTCCTGCTGAACCGTCGCTAATTGGCTGCGCAGGGCTTTAATTTCTTCTAGCCATTGGGTAACGTCTTGACTCATGCAACCGTTCGCTCCAGATTTCAGCCGGATTATTGTAGCTAGATGACAGCTAGCCAGATTACAGGATGAGGTTAGCAAGAACTGACGGTGTCGGCAGAATAATCAAGAACAACAGGGCCAACGAAGCCAAACCAAGAATGTCTCGACCATCATCCAACTCGCTGACATCATTCAGCGCGGGCTCATCCACCGCAGGGATAAAGAACAGCAGCAGGGCCCAGAGCAATAGCTCCTTCTGTACCAGGGAAAGCAACAACACTAACAATCGAGCGACTTGCCCAATGATCGCCCCAGATTTTTGGCCAAACATAGCGTGGACGACATGACCGCCATCCAGTTGACCAATGGGCATCAGGTTCAAGGCTGTCACCACCAGGCCAAGATAGCCTGCGATCGCGACCGGGTGAAGGGCCAGTGCTCCATTGAGCGTCAGCGCTTCTCCCAGAAAGAAGCGGCTCATCAGGGTCATCAAAATCGAATGCTTCGGATCCAGAGCACTGAAATTGAGTAGCGTGGATTCCGTATCCATCGGCACCACCTGGGAATGGGCAATGCCCCAGGCTAGCAGGGGCAATGTCACGATCAACCCTGCCAGCGGCCCCGCAATGCCCACATCAAACAAAATTTTGCGGTTGGGCATGGGGGAACGGATTTGGATAAAGGCGCCAAAGGTTCCCAGGAATGAAGGTACAGGAATGAAATAAGGCAGAGAGGTCTTGAGCTTGTAGCGGCGCGCGGCCCAAAAGTGTCCACCCTCGTGCATGCCAAGAATGAGCAGTAATGGCAAGGCATAGGGCAAGCCCTTCTGGAGCAAATTTGGCTGCTGGGCAATGGTTTCAAAGGAATCGATGGGACTCCCCACCATGCCTGTGCCCACGAGGGTTGTCGTGAACAGGGTCAGCAGCAAGAGGCCCAGAGCAAGGGGATAGCGAGGGGTAGCCGTGGCCTGTCGAGTCTGCTCAATGCGTTTGCGATGGGGATTGGGCACCAGCGCGAAGTAGGGCTTACCGCTGAAATCCTCCTGGAGCAGGACCAGGAAGCGATCGCCAAAGGAGCCCTTCACCTTTTCATCGATTACCGCATAGGCTTCGTCAGCAGTTGTGCGCAGTTGCCCCTGGCAAATTACGGCTTGGAGACGATATTCCACCTTGTGCAGAAAGTAGGTTGAGAGCGAAAAGCACCGGCGCAGTTCAGACTCTTCCTCTGCATTCAGCGGCGGCTTGCTCGAAGGTAGGAGGGATTTACGAATGGCCGTGGCCTTCTCAGCGGCGTCAGATTGAAGCGATTGACTCGCTGTATCAGGGCTTGAGGGGGTGGGTCGCCAGCGTGTAATCAAAACAAGGTAGATCAAGGGACAGAGGAAAAAGGGTCCCAAAATCAACAGTAGCGGGATTTGCTGCTCGCTCTCCTCATGCAGCAGTCCCCAAGTGGTCCAAATCAGGGCCGGTGCCATCATCACGGTCCAAAGCACCCAAATCCTCCCGCCAGAGAGGAGTGGCACGCTTCGCCTCAAAATGATGTACGTCAGCCATCCCAAGATCGCTAGCCAGAACAGTGTCATTCTTGATAGGTTCGATTAATCGCTAGACGACGAGAACTACTGCACCTATTCTCCCACTTTCAATCTTGAACGGGGAGATGCCATTAAGTGCTGTAAACAGATGCTGTAAGCAAGTGAAGTAGGGTTGTTCAAGACGTCCCTCTCTATCTGCGCCATTTGGACCGCCGTTGTCAATCCATTCAAGGCTGAAACCGACTGTGTCCGACTCCGAAAGAGCAAACATTTCGACTCCAACCCCTTCAGAGACTGAAGGGTTAAGCACGGAAATACCAAGCACGGAAATACCAAGCGCTGAAATACCAAGCACGGAAATATCAAGCGCTGAAACGCCAGATACCGAAACGCCAGATACCGAAACGACGAACTCCGAAACTATCACCACAACGAGCTTTCAAAAAGCCTTAGCGGTGGGAAAACCTCCCCAACCAGTATTCCCAGAGGTTGTAGCATTTCCGCCGAACCGTGAAACATTGGGCGGCACGTCCTATCTCATCGAAACAGCGGCAGGGAATATTCTGGTGGACAGTCCGCCCTGGACTGAAACGACCCAGAGCTACCTGCAAGAACGGGGCGTGCGCTGGCTATTTTTGACCCAACGCAATGCGATCGCCCAGGTCAAAACGATTCAGCAGTCTCTGGACTGCGAAGTCGTGATTCAGGAGCAGGAGGCCTATCTTCTCCCCAATATCGAGACCACATCGTTCCACCGAGAACTGGCCATTAGCGAAGCGCTGACCGCCCTTTGGACTAGCGGATTTTCTCCGGGAGCAGCTTGCCTCCATTGGAGCGGTGCTGGCGGCGTCTTGTTTACCGGGCGTCATCTTCTACCCACAAGGCAGGGAAACTGCTCGCCCCTGCGCACTGCCAAGACCTTTCACTGGCCTCGACAATTACGCAGCCTGAAGATGCTGCAAAACCACTTTGCCCCCGAGCAACTGCAATATATTTGCCCGGGAGCGAGCATCGGTTTTCTACGCGGCAAGCATGCCATTGATGATGCCTACGCCCGCCTGCAAGCCCTCGATTTAGATGCCCTTGAGGGCATGGCAATCGGACTTTAGGCGTTTCTCGGCTCCCCCTATGACAGGCGCTCCTCTAAACAGGCGCTCCTCTAGACATACGGCCTAGGAGACTGTTCCACCGTTCGGGGTTGGGGCGATGGAGAAGCTAAAACCCCCTCTTCCAATCGTGGAAGAGGGGGTTTTCAAAAGGTCAGGCGCTTTTACCAGCGGCTGAACGGTGCTAGTCAGACAAACTGGGAGCCGAAGCGAGGGAGAAACTGTCGGGAAGGGCGATCGCAGCACTCACGGGCAACCGTTCCGTCTGTTTCTGCTCCAGGGCTATATTTTGGGCAATGGTCGTCATCGTGACCTCGCTCAGCGTCACAAAGGCTTGGGGCTTAATGCCAAAGCCAACGATCATAGATGCCAAGATAAAAGCAGGAATGTGCTCCTTCAAGGGAATCGCAGGCAGGTCGGAGAATTCATCGGGCAAGCGTCCGAAGAAAGCGCGGTTGAGCAAGAGAATGAAATAAACCGACGTCAGACCCGTTCCGACAATACACAACAGCGTTTGAATCGGAAAAACACCATAACTGCCGCGAAAGATCGAAAACTCTGCCACAAAACCCACGAGACCAGGCAAACCACTGCTCGCCATCGCAGCCAGAATCATCAGCGAGCCCACAATGGGAAACCCTCGCTCAGGGGTCAGCAGTCCCCGCAGGACGGTCAAATCACGAGTGCCCGTGCGGCTATAGACAAAGCCCACCATCAGGAAGAGTAGTGCCGAGATAAAGCCGTGGCTAACCATCTGTGCAACAGCACCGGTCAGGCTCAGCGGCGTTGCCGCAGCGAGGGCCAGAATGATGTAGCCCATGTGGCCAATGGAGCTGTAGGCCACCAGCTTTTTCATGTCCTGCTGGACAATGGCATTGAGCGATCCATAAATCGTACTCACCACCGCCAGAATGGCTAGCCATGGAGCAAACACTTCCCAAGCCTGGGGCAACAGACCTAAGCCAAACCGCAACAAGCCATAGGTACCCAGCTTGAGCAGGACACCGGCGAGCAGCATAGAAACCGGCGTCGAAGCTTCGACGTGGGCATCAGGCAGCCATGTGTGCAACGGCACCATGGGCACCTTGATCCCGAAGGCGATCAGCAGCATGGAAAGCAGCAGAATTTGCTGAGCCAAGGGCAAGGCATCAGTCATCGCCGTGTCATAGGCAAAGGAACCAGAGCCACTGAGCGCCACAATCCCTAGGAATCCTAGAAGCAGAAAAATCCCGGAGACAGCGGTATAAATCAAAAACTTGGTGGACGCATAACCCCGGCGCTTGCCGCCCCAAATAGCGATGAGCAGGTACAGGGGAATCAGCTCCACCTCGTAAAAGATGAAAAAGAGCAACATATCCTGGGCCAGGAACGCCCCTGTGACACCGCCGCTAATCAGCATCATCATGCTGTAGTAGAGCCGCGGTCGCTGAATCGTCTGCTCTGTGGCGTAAATCACCATGATCATCAGCAGCGTATTCAGCAAAACAAGGGGGAGGGAAAGACCATCCACCCCTAGCCGATAGGAGAGACCCAGAGGGTCAATCCAAGGAATTTGTTCCACAAACTGGAGCCCTGCATTGCCAGTCTCAAACTGCGCAAATACTGCCAACGCCAGCACAAAAACCACGCCAGATGTGATGCCAGCGATCCAGCGGGATTGCTGGGAAGCTTTTTCCTGGGGCAACACCGCCACCAAGAGAGCTGCCGCCATGGGCAGCCAAACGAGAGCGCTGAGCATATCCTCGATTTACCTCTTGAGCCGACCTACAGCAGTCCCGCGCCCGCCTCAGGCGAGCGCGCCTTCAATTACAGGATTAGGTTTATATACTTAATCTATCTAAACACTACCGTGAAACGGGTTCAGACTTGTAGGAACAGTACACAAAAAGCCCCGCGGCGCGGGGCGTTACTGAATTTTATTGCGCCGGGAGAAACCGACTCAGAGATAATTGAGTGACTGGCTGGAAACTCAGCAGAGAAACCAACCAGTGACACAAACGAGTTACATCAGGCCAATTTGAGAGAGAACACCTTGACCGGTCAGGAGTTCAGTTGCTAGGCCAATCAGGAAACCGAGCATTGCCAAACGACCGTTCCAAGTTTCTGCTGCTTGGGTGAAACCGAATTTAGAGTCTTCCATTGCTTGAACCTCCGAAGAGAGAGTGTTACGCCTTGCTTTGTAAACTAATGTAACGCAAGTTCATTGAGCTTGCAATACGACTTTAGAGAGAGAAATCCGTACCTTGATAGTCGGTCATAGTTCAAAGCTGGAGAGGTTTTCAAAATGTTGTTGTCGATACATTTTTAGCGATTTCTTTTTGGGCCAACCTCAACACTTTTACGACAATGCATAAAGCATTTAAGAAAAAATTCAAAAATGTGCATTGGTTAAACGATTAGTCCATCTTCCCCACCGTCTTTGCCATGAGTAAGCGCCGTTCTTCACTGCCTCCGAATCTGATCATCAAAGCCGGTCGCTGGGGCTGGGAGACGGTCTGGCACGTCATGATGTCGCAGATGGCCCCACGCAACAAATCCGGTGCCTATGTGAGGCCCGAGAGTGCCTTTCGCCATCGCATTGGGGATGGTGCAAATTCCAAGCATGGGAATACGGACGCTCAATATCCAGCCGCCGCTGGACGCTATCGCCTATTTGTGGGGATGAGTTGTCCCTGGGCACACCGGACCCTCGTCGTGCTGGCATTGAAGGGTTTGGAAGATGCGATCGCCATCACCCGCGTCTCCCCTTCCCCCGAAGCCGGGGGCTGGATTTTCGACGAACCCTTTCAGCCCCAACCCGATGTCGCCTGCCAATCTCTGGCCCAGTTCTATGCCCAGACCCAGCCCGGCTACAGCGGTCGCAACACCGTACCGGTGTTGTGGGACAGCGAAACAAACACGATTGTCAACAACGAAAGTTCGGAAATCATTGTCATCCTCAACGAAGCCTTCAACGACTGTGGTGGCTCTGCCGATGTTGACCTCTACCCTAAAGCCTTGCGTGGGTCGATCGATGACTGGAACGAGAAGATCTACCCAGCCATCAATAACGGGGTCTATCGCTGCGGCTTTGCCCAAACCCAAGCAGCCTACGACGAAGCTGTCAACGCGCTATTTGGGATGCTCGATGAGATTGATGGGGTGCTGGCCTCCCAGCGATATCTGTGCGGCAGCCAACTCACGCTGGCCGATATTCGGCTTTTTACGACACTGATTCGCTTTGATGTGGCTTATTTCGGGATTTTTAAATGCGATCGCCGACGTATTGTCGAATATCCCCACCTCAGCGGCTATTTACGCGATATTTATCAGCTTCCCGGCGTCGCCGACACCTGCGATATTCCAGCGGTGAAGCGGGACTACTATGGCAACTTATTCCCGCTCAACCCTGGCGGAATTGTCCCGACAGGACCCGACCTGAGCCATTTGATGCAGCCCCACGGACGAGAGACCGTCATAAACGCGGCACAATAGAAAACATTTGTACAAGCGTATTGTTGGAAGAAGCGCATTGCTCAGGCGCATTGCCGAGGCACATCGCTTCGATGTAGGCCTATTGCTGCAGAACTGTTATGACAACCGCTCCTGCTCAGCTCCTGCTCATTCTCGACACCGAAACCAGCGGCATCGACGAAAGCAAACACGAAGTCCTGGAAATTGCGGCGATTCTCTACTCCGTGGATCATCACTGCACCTTGCAACAGATCAGCACACTGATTCCGACGGATTTAGACACCAATCCCGCCGAAGCCATCAACAATATTTCGATTGCTGCCGCCAACGCCACACCTGCAGAGCTGAGCGATTATCTCTGCCAAACAATTAATTACTGGGGACAAATCGCCACCTACGTTGTTGCCCACAACGCTGAATTCGATCGCAAATGGTTCAAGGAGCATCCCATTCTGGCGGACCTCTACGATCAAGCCTGGCTCTGCACCTGCCATGACTTCACCTGGCCCAAACAACATCGCCAAGGGCAAAAACTCATCGACCTTGCCCTTGCCCACGGCATCGGCGTTAGCAGTGCCCACCGTGCCCTGACGGACTGTCAGCTCCTGGCGGCCCTGTTCGATCGCATGGATGATCTGCCGGCCATGATTGCATCCGCAACGAGCCCCAAGGTCAAGGTGAAGGCGGAGGTCTCCTATGGCGATCGCCAATTGGCCAAGGATGCCGGGTTTCGCTGGGACGGCGCCCACAAACAGTGGGTCTGCAAACTACGAGAAGCCGAACTCACCAAGTTTCCTTTCCCTTGCACTGTTCTAGAGCGAGCAGAGACCACGCTTTCCAAGACCACGGTCAACACGGCAGATTCCAGCGCCGCAGATTCCAGCGCCGCAGGCTCAAGCTCCAACTTGTCCAAAACGACGCCAAAACCATCCGAAAAAGCTCAAGCTCAAGCGGTAGCCACTAATTCCCCCACCCCGACCCAGGCCACTCCACCCCAGCAAAGACCTCCCCAAAAAGTGCAAGGAAACGCCAGGGCCACCTCAAAACCGAAAACCTTTCCAAAAACGGACACGTTGCCGTTCTAGTGGAAAAATTCAAGCATTAATACTTAAAAAACAGATTCAAATCATCCCCAGTGACTGTCATAGACCGTCGAAATCTCCGTAACATAACGGATTTATAACTTTCGGATGCCTGTTTTGAATCTCTCCCGTACCATTGAGTCAACTAAAAAAGTTAAGAAATCTTTATGACATCGGTTCTTGTCAACCCAGTCGCCTCTCGGCTCAACAATCCAACGGTGCATACGTTGCCCAATGGCCTCAGGATTATTGCCGAACAAATGCCCGTCGAGGTGATGTCCCTCGATATTTGGGCCAGGGTGGGCTCAGCCGTGGAAACCGATGCCATCAATGGTGTGGCTCACTTCCTAGAGCACATGGTCTTCAAGGGAACGGACCAGCTCAAAGCCGGGGAATTTGAACGTCGGGTGGAAGAACGGGGAGCAGTGATGAACGCTGCGACCAGCCAGGATTACACCCATTTCTATATCACCTGCGCTCCCCAGGATTTTGCGACCCTGGCACCGCTGCAACTTGACCTCGTGTTTAATCCGAGCATCCCAGACAGTGATTTTGCATCCGAGCGCCACGTCGTTCTCGAAGAAATTCGTCGGGCAGAGGACAATCCCCAACGACGCACCTATACCCACATGGTGGAAAGCACCTTTGACCGACTTCCTTACCGTCGGTCGGTGTTGGGGCCAAGCAGCGTTATCGAAAATATTACGCCCCAGGAAATGCGAGATTTTTATCGCACCTGGTACCAGCCTCAGAATTTGACCATTGTGGCGGTGGGCAACCTGCCGGTGGAAGCCATTATCGAAACCATTGTCGAAAATATTCCCCAGGCATTCCACGATCGTACAGGTGCGATTTCCCCTGCCCCCGCAACATCGGCGGCGGTGGTTCCAGAGCCAGCCTTCACTCAGATTCAGCGCCACGAATTTACGGACCCAACTCTGCAGCAGGCGCGCATGATGATGACCTGGCGGGTGCCGGGTCTCCAGCATATTGAAGACACCTATCCCCTGGATGTGTTGTCATCGGTGATGTCCCATGGACGGACGTCAAGGCTGGTGCAGGATTTGCGGGAGACGCGATCGCTGGTCACATCCATCTCCGCAGGCAATACGGACTATTGGGCCCAGGGAATATTCACGATATCGGCTCGTCTGAAGGAAGAGAATATTGAGCAGGTAGAAGCAGCGGTGCTGGCCCATATTCGCGAACTCCAGGTCAATCCGGTGAAGGCGTCAGAACTCAACCGCATTCGGACCCAGGTGGCGAATCGGTTTGTCTTTGGCAACGAAAGACCGAGCGATCGCACTGGCCTCTACGGCTACTACCAAACCTTGATTGGTGACTTGGAACCAGCGTTCAACTACCCCGACATCATCCGAAAAATAACCGCGGCAGATGTACAAGAGGCAGCACTGCGCTATTTGCCAACAGATGCCTACAGCCTCGTTATCATTCGGCCTGAAAAACAGTCCGCAGACAAGGTATAGCCAACGTCAATCCTGTCATCACTCAATTCAGATAGGGGAGAATTCCCTCAAACAGAGATTCGACATGTGGAATGAAGTAAGCCAGCACATCAGCCAAGCGACAGGGCGAACGTTTGAGTTGAGCGATCGCAAAACCGTGGGGGGTGGCTGCATCAACCAAGGCTTTGCGATTACTAGCGAAAGCGGCGACAGCTACTTCATCAAACTGAATAGCGCGGGACAACTCCCCATGTTTGAAGCCGAAGCCCTCGGCCTCAAGCAAATGGCCACTGCCAACGCCATCCGTGTACCGAAGCCCATTTGCCACGGCACCGCTGGCAGTTCCTGCTACATCGTCATGGAATACCTCGACTTTGGCGGTCGTGGCGATGCACAAGCCTGGGGGGAGATGGGTCGTCAGCTGGCGCGACTGCATCGACTGGCCATCAGCGACAAAGGCTTTGGCTGGCAGCGCAACAACACCATTGGTTCGACCCCCCAGATCAATGACTGGACCCCAAGTTGGACCGATTTCTGGGTTGAGCATCGCATTGGCTATCAACTCAGGCTCGGCAACCGCAAGGGCGGACGATTTGAGCAGGGCGATCGCCTCCTCGACGCCATCCCCCAGCTTCTCGCCGGTCACGCCCCAGAGCCGTCCCTGGTCCATGGCGATCTGTGGTCTGGCAATGCGGCAATTCTGGCGGACAACACACCGAGCATCTTTGACCCGGCTGCCTACTATGGCGATCGCGAAGTCGATCTGGCCATGACCGAACTCTTTGGCGGCTTCCCACCCGCCTTTTACCAGGGCTATGAAGCGATCTGGCCCCTAGATGGGGGGTATAAAGCCCGAAAAATTCTCTACAACCTCTATCACATCCTGAATCACTTCAATCTCTTTGGTGGCAGCTACGATGCCCAGGCCAATCGCATGATGGCGCAGTTGTTAGCGACCCTTTAAGACTGGAATTTTGCCTGGCAAACGTTTGAGTTTGGCATCGATTTGAGAGCGATTGTTGCCGCATTCGGACCCAAAAATAGGGCGATCGCTGTTAGAAAAATGATGAAGATGGGTACCGAACTCTTCTTCCAATCTTTATACGGAGAAAGCTGATTTAGTTTTTACACAAGGGAATACATAGGAATATCGAACCTTTGCTTCCGGGCCATGGTGTCGCCCATTTTCTTTCGGCCACCGTCTTAGGTCCTTAGAGGGTTCAGCACTCCCCTATCACAGCATCAGCAGCTCTCCCTATGCAATTCTCTCTTTCACAGCAACGCATTGCGTTCCTCACCGCCGCCTGTTTGGGCTCTTCTCAGGTCTTGCCCGCCGCCGCCAGCCCTGCCTTCGACAACACCGAAGTGAATCAGGACAAATTTGTTCTGATGGCCACCCCCTACAACGGTGGCAGTCGGCACCAACTCACCATCGTCGAACAACAAAAACAAAGCCGCGATTGCTGGGCTGAGGAAGCTGCTACCGCTGTCTCCACAGCCACGGTCCCTGTGGTGATCAACCCCTTGCTGTTGGGCTTCAACTTCAGCGGTATCTGCGGTCGCAGCACCGACAGCAACGGCTACTCCATTCGTGTGGGGGGCGAGGATCTCAACTGGCGCTACACCCTCAAAATCATCGAGCACAGTGGCGAAATGATGCTGGTAGGCATTCCCACCAGCAACCCCGCCGAAGCCAAACTGCTGATTGCTCGCAGCAAAGGTGAAGCCCGTTCCTTCTCTAAGCTAGAACTGGAGCCCGGCTGGAGACTCACCAAACGCGCTTACAACGGCAAAACCCTGGGCCATCTGTATCTCACCCACGATGAAACCCTAGCGACCTTGGGCAATATGGACTTCGCTGCGGCTCAAGAGGAGCCGACGATCGCAGCAGAGCCAGCCCTAGAAGGGGAGACTAGTCTGGTGGAAGCCAGCCAAGTGAAGCCCAACCTCACCAAGCCCAGCAAAGCCAGACGCTAAAGCCGCCTGGGACAAAACTGGACGACTAGCGCAACACGTTGGCAGTGTTGATACGGCTGAGGAATGTCCTCAGCCGTTCGCTTTGGGGCTGTGTCATCACCTGCTTTGCAGGGCCTTCCTCTTCAATTTGGCCCTGATTCAGAAAGAAGACGCGGCTCGCCACTTCCTGGGCAAACTGCATTTCGTGGGTGACCACAACCATGGTCATACCTTCGTCTGCAAGCTGACGCATCACCAGGAGTACTTCTCCGACGAGCTCCGGGTCGAGGGCACTGGTCGGTTCATCAAACAAGAGAACCTGGGGCTCCATGCACAGCGATCGCGCGATCGCCACCCGCTGCTTTTGCCCGCCCGAGAGCTGCTCCGGATAGGCATTCGCCTTTTCCGACAGACCCACCTTGTCGAGATAGCGCCGTCCTCGTTCCTGGCTCTCGGCCTTGGACAAGCCCAGGACCTTCTGGGGCGCCAGCGTCAGGTTATCCAGCACGGACAAGTGGGGAAAAAGATTGAACTGCTGAAACACCATGCCCACTCGCTGGTGCAGATATCGTAGGGCCTTCGCAGGAATATCAGGCTGGGACAGATCAATACCATCGACGATGAGCTGCCCCCCCGTAATTTTCTCAAGGCGGTTGAAGCAGCGCAGCAGCGTACTTTTGCCGCAGCCAGACGAGCCGATGATGGCGATCACTTCACCAGTATTGATGTGACCGCTAACGCCCTTGAGGACCTCTAAGTCGCCAAAATTCTTTGTGAGCTGATGAAAGGCGATCGCAGAAGTATTGTCCATCTTTCGGATACGTGTCCTGTACGAAGAAAGAGTTGAGCAAGCCAATCCGTCCCCATGGGATCGCGATATTCGATCCAGTTGCATGACATCCAACGGCATCAACAATCGCGATATGGAAACCTGCACAACAACGGCAGCATTAATGCCTGCGATTAATCTACGGAATCCATGATTTTGTGAAGAACTTTGTCTTACTTCTGGAGGATTTTAGGGAGAGATAGAAGCAACCTTCGAGTCGCAAGCTATCATAACCTCCAATTCAAAATCGTCCTCAAGAATACAGAGTCTTTAAGGCTTTATTCGTAGAATTTGCCACCCCCTTTGGGACTGTTGACGGGGGACTGTTGACGGTTTCGGTTCGATTCAATTCATTTGAGAAACATATGTTGACTCTTTCTCGCTCTCGTTTATTGCGTCGAATGGCTCCAGCACTGTGCAGCTTATTGCTCGTGATGACAGTCGCAGCCTGCAGCAGTTCCGGTGGCGGCGGAACTGACAGCGGCATCCTCAAAGTCGGCTCCGATGCAGCCTATCCTCCCTTTGAAAGCCAGGTAGCCGATGGATTTGAAGGATTCGACATCGACCTATTCACGGCAGCAGGCGAAGCCGGGGGCTTTGAGGTTGAGTTTCAAAACATGGGCTTTGATGCCTTGATCCCCGCCCTGCAATCGGGCACGATCGATGCCGCGATTAGTGCCATGACGATCACGCAAGAGCGGGCTCAAAACGTCGATTTTTCTAGACCTTATTTCAAGGCAGGGTTGGCGATCGCCGTTCAAGCCGAGGACGAAAGCATTAAGTCTTTTGATGACCTCAAAGGCAAGAAAATTGCGGTGCAAATCGGGACCACCGGCGCGGATAAAGCAGCGGAAGTGGAGGGTGCTGAAGTCGTAACGTTTGAGACAGCCCCTCTGGCGCTCCAAGAGCTTTCCAACAAGAACGCAGATGCTGTCATTAATGATGGTCCGGTGACACTAGATGCGATCGCAACTGGAAACGTCAAAGGCATCAAGGTTGTAGGAGAACTCCTGACGGAAGAGTTCTACGGCATTGCCATGCCCAAGGGATCTGAGAACGTCGAGAAGGTCAATGCAGGCCTTAACAGCGTGATCGAGAGCGGCAAGTACGCCGAAATCTATCAAAAGTGGTTTGGCGCAGATGCGCCTAGCCTGCCCGAGACAGCATTCTAGCCTCTGGCTTTGCCAGAATTTGGCTTTCCAAAAATTTTGGGCTTTCCCCAATCTGGCATTCTTTCCCAATCTGGCCTTAACCAAGTCGTTGTTGTTGTTGACTCGGCTCTCCCATGGGTCTTGTCGGCATTCCGGGACTGCCCTGGAATGCCGACAAGGTCTTCATCACCACTCCTAAATCTTCTGCCCTAGGCACCTTTCCATGGCCAACTTTGATGCGATCGCCGAAGCGATGCCTGTCCTCCTCATGGGAGCCACAGTGACCCTGCGACTCACCGCCGCTTCCGCCGTCCTGGGGCTCATGGGGGGCTCACTCCTGGGCATTGGTCGGCTTTCTCGCTATGGCCCCGTACGCTGGGCAGCCCGCGCCTATATTGAGTTTTTTCGCGGTACACCGCTGATTGTTCAGCTCTTCATGGTCTACTTCGGCATTCCGGCCCTGGCCCAAAGCTCCGATTTCAATTTCCGCCTCAGTCCCTGGAGTGCCGCCATCCTCGCCCTTAGCCTCAACAGTGCAGCCTACATTGCAGAGATTATTCGTGCGGGTATCCAGTCCATCGAAATGGGTCAGCAAGAGGCATCGGAAAGTCTGGGCCTCAGCGAGACCCAAGCCATGCAGTACGTCATTTTTCCCCAGGCTCTGCGGCGCATGATTCCGCCCCTGGGCAATGAGTTCATCATCATGCTCAAGGACACCAGCATCGTCTCAGTAATTGGCTTTCAGGAAATGTTTATGCAGGGCAAGTTGATTGTTGCTCGTACTTACCAGGTGTTTGAGATCTACCTAACGGTGGCCCTGATGTACCTGGTCATGACACTGGTGTTTTCCTATGGCCTTAGTCGCATTGAGGTTTGGCTCAATCCGACAGCTGCAAAGAGCAAGCAGCTCGAACCGGTGGCCTAAATGTTGCAGCTCACCCAGACCCAAACCGAGCAGATCCAGCAGGCGGCGATCGCCCAATACCCCCAAGAATGCTGCGGTCTCCTACTGGGCACCCTCGATCGTCCCCTAGAGGTCATGGCTGCCGATCAATCCCACCAACAAATCACCGAACAACAAATCACCCACCGACAAGTCACCCACCGACAAGTCACCCAGGTTTGGCCCACCCCCAATGCCTGGACGCCCGAGATTGAAGCTGAGCATCGGGCGATCTTAGGTATTGAAGGCATCGAAAGCATGAAAGGCATTGACGCTTCAGCGAATGACCCTAGCCAGGAACACAACCGGACCGATCGCTTTTGGATTGATCCACGAGATTTGCTCAAGGCCCAGAAGTTTGCGCGATCGCAGGATTGGTCCGTCATCGGCATTTATCACTCCCACCCCGACTATCCCGCCGTGCCATCAGAACGCGATCGCCAATCCGCCTGGCACGCCTATAGCTATCTAATTTTGTCCGTAAGTACGACTGGCATTGCCGAACAGCGGAGCTGGATTTTGGACGATGTTAGCCAGTTCCAGCCGGAAAAGATTGAGATTTCCCCCTAGGCTCAGACCATTCTCATCCCATTCGTGACCTTTCGAGAGAGAATAGAAAAGCATTGGGTATCCGGAACGATCGCTTATCAAAGACTCCTCAACTTTGCAGGCAATCGTTATCCCCTCACCGGCCTTCCTCTGCAATCCATTTGATGAACGATTTGTTCTTCAAACCAGTGTCTCCGTCGTTCAAGAATCATGCTTAATCTAGACACCAATTTTGAATTGACTCAGGATGACTACGCTCGCTATTCGCGGCATCTCATCCTGCCGGAAGTCGGCGTTGAGGGGCAAAAACGCCTGAAGGCCGCCAAGGTTTTGTGCATTGGCACCGGGGGCTTAGGCTCTCCACTGCTGCTGTACTTGGCTGCCGCTGGAGTGGGTCGCCTTGGCATCGTCGATTTCGATGTCGTCGATCACTCCAATCTTCAGCGCCAGGTCATCCACGGAACGTCCTGGGTCGGCAAGCCCAAGATCGAATCTGCCAAGGACCGTATCCACGAAATCAATCCCCACTGTCAGGTTGATCTCCACGAAGTCGCCATTAGTTCCGACAATGCCCTGGAGCTGATGGAACCCTACGACATCATCGTGGATGGGACCGACAATTTCCCGACCCGTTACCTGGTCAACGACGCCTGCGTCCTGCTGGGTAAGCCCAACGTTTACGGTTCAATCTTCCGCTTCGAAGGCCAAGCCACGGTCTTCAATGGCAAGGGCGGCTGGAAACGGCCCGACGATTGGAATGACCTCAGTAAGGAAGAAAAGGCTGGGCGACGCAAGAAGAATAAGGACTGGTTCTACGACGAAACCCTGCCCGGTCCAAACTATCGCGACCTCTATCCCGATCCCCCCCCGCCAGGCATGGTGCCTTCCTGCGCCGAAGGCGGAGTCCTAGGGATCTTGCCGGGTATCATTGGCGTCGTCCAGGCAACGGAAACCATCAAACTGATTCTAGGTAAAGGTCAGAGCCTCAGCGGTCGTTTGATGCTTTACGACTCTCTGAACATGAAATTCCGGGAGCTGAAGCTCCAGCCCAACCCTGTGCGTCCGGTGATCGAAAAGCTGATCGATTACGAGATGTTCTGTGGAATTCCCCAAGCCAACGCAGCTGAAGAAGAGGCCAAGAGCATGATCCCTGAGATGACCGTAACGGAACTAAAAACACTCCTAGACAGCAGTGCCGAAGATTATCTGTTGCTGGATGTGCGCAATCCCCACGAGTACGAGATTGCAAAGATCCCGGGCTCTGTGCTCATTCCCCTACCGGACATCGAAAACGGTAATGGTGTGGCTCAAGTCAAGGAAGCACTGAACGGCCACAAGCTCATTGCGCACTGCAAGATGGGCGGTCGCTCTGCCAAGGCTCTGGCCATCCTGAAGGAAAACGGCATTGAAGGCACCAACGTCAAAGGCGGCATTACCGCCTGGAGCAATGAAGTGGATAGCTCAGTACCGACCTACTAGCACTCTGCTTTCAAGCCAACACCACCGTCTTGGGTGACGGGCTTGAGCCCGTGATTGTATAAAAAAGGTTATGGATACTCGCTATCCATGACCTTTTTTAGTGGCTTTCTGTTTTAGTCGCTTTCTGTCTATTGGGTTTCAACGCCTCACCCAAATCCGATAACCGTGGGGAGCTGAATTTTCTCTTCTTCACAAAAAATTGAATTTTTCATGTCCCCTCCCCTCATCTAGATGGGGTTACCGGACCATCCCCTAATTATTTGAAGATTGTTAAGCTGATAGAAGAATGAGGCAAATGTCACCATGTTTTGCCCATGCCCCGCAGCTTAACTTTCGGAGAATGGCCATGGTTAAGGTTAGTGTTAGTCCGCTGTGGTATCAAAAGCTCTCACTACTGCACTACCAGCGAGGCCTCGCCTTTCTGCAAAGCATGGCCTATGGGCAAGCGATCGCCGCCTTTGAGAAAGCCATGCGCTGGCACCCCCACCCCAGTGATGTTCTGGTCATGCGCGGCGTTGCCTATGCCAAGCTTGGGCAAGCGGTCGCCGCCTTTAAAGACTATGAGCAGGCCCTCAGTCTTAATCCCGACCATAGCCGTGCCTACGCCAAGCGCGGGCTGCTCCATGATGCCCAAGGCAATGGTGACCAAGCTGTCCAGGACTGGGAACAAGCCATTGCCCTCGGTGAAGAAGACGCCGAAATCTATTACCACAGAGGCCTCAAAGCCATTGAGCGTCAGCAAGATGCGACTGCATTAATGGCCTTTGACCGGGCGATCGCCATCAACCCCAACTTAGCCGAGGCCTATTTCCAACGGGGCAATCTCCGCAACCGCTGCGGCGACCTTGACGGCGCCATGGCCGACTGGGAATTAGCCATTTGCAATGACTTTGGCCAAGATGATGCCAAACTCCGACTACAACAGGCCCGCCAACACACCGAAGATACCAAACTCACCGAACAACTCCAGGCCTTTTTCAACCGTCGCTCCGATCTGAGACTATTCAGCGTTCAGGTCCGCCACGTCCTCCAGCACCGGGACAGTTATCTAGAAGTGTTGGTGGAACGTCCCCTGGGTGTCGGCGTCAACTACCAAACATTGCCGAACAAAATTCGGGAAGGGTTGATCTTTCTGGACCTACAAGACATCTACCAATTTGAATTGGTGGGGCGCATCCAGAACAATCGCTTTCAGGACTGGAAGCAGCGCTACGGGATTTACGATCAGCAACCCTGTCCTCCCCGCCATTGGCGACTCGTATTGCTGATGGTCATTGCCTGTCCGCCCTTGGGTCTCTCGTCATTACTCTGTACCACTCAAGTCGTCACCCTATACAAGCAGGGCAAATATCCCTTGGCCCAGCAGGCCTCCCATCTCGTGAAAACGCTCTGCACAATGGGGGTTGGGCTCTCTGGTTTTCTGGTGAGTTTGCTGTTGATCAATAGCCTGTTCGGAGGGATGCGATCGCCCACCTCAACCCCGAGCCAGTCCCAGGGACAATCCTCTCCAGTGCTAAGCGAATTTGAACAATGCCTAGAGAAAGAATCCCGCGCCCGCTGCATCATTTATCGCAAGAAAAGGCCTGACGACCTGGCTCCCTAGCCGTTCTCATCAGTCACAAGATTTATCAGTCACAACATCGAACCGAATGGGCTCCTACGTTAGGATGGAGGTTGCCCCATTCACGGCCTACCATGTCCACTCCCAATTGCTATCACATCACCACCTTCGGCTGCCAAATGAACAAAGCCGATTCCGAGCGCATGGCCGGAATTCTAGATGGGATGGGCATGAGCTGGGAGGAGGATCCATTCAAAGCAGACCTAGTTCTCTACAACACCTGCACCATTCGTGACAATGCCGAACAAAAGGTTTACTCCTATCTCGGTCGGCAAGCCAAACGCAAACACCAGGATCCCAATGTCACCTTGGTCGTCGCGGGCTGCGTTGCCCAGCAAGAAGGTGAGTCACTCATGCGTCGGGTGCCCGAGCTAGATTTGGTCATGGGACCACAGCATGCCAATCGTCTAGGCGATTTGCTCGAACAGGTTTTTCAGGGAAATCAGGTGGTGGCCACCGAGCCCGTCCACATCATGGAAGACATCACCAAGCCCCGCCGCGACAGCGACATCACGGCTTGGGTCAATGTGATCTACGGCTGCAATGAACGCTGCACCTACTGCGTTGTGCCTGGGGTCCGAGGCTTAGAGCAATCGCGCACACCGGAAGCGATTCGGGCTGAGATGGAAGACATTGCTCGCCAGGGCTTCAAAGAAATAACGCTGCTGGGGCAAAACATCGACGCCTATGGCCGAGATCTGCCCGGTTCGACACCGGAAGGCCGCCACAAGCACACGCTCACGGACCTCCTGTACTACGTCCATGACGTTCCCGGCATCGAGCGCATCCGATTTGCCACCAGCCATCCCCGCTACTTCACCGAACGATTGATCAAGGCCTGCGCCGAGCTGCCCACCGTTTGCGAGCATTTCCACATTCCGTTTCAGTCCGGCAACAACGATATCCTCAAGGCCATGTCCCGGGGCTACACCCACGAAAAATATCGCCGCATCATCGACAAAGTACGGCACTATTTGCCCGATGCAGCCATCAGTGCCGACGCCATCGTCGCTTTTCCGGGCGAGACAGAGGAACAGTTTCAGGACACACTCCAATTGGTTGAGGACATTGGTTTCGATCTGCTCAACACCGCAGCGTACTCCCCTCGACCCGGCACCCCCGCCGCCACCTGGGACAACCAACTCCCTGAAGAAGTGAAGGCTGATCGCCTCCAACGACTCAATCACTTAGTCAGTCTCCAAGCGGCGGAGCGCTCCCAGCGCTATGCCGATCGGGTAGAAACCATCCTTGTGGAAGACATCAACCCTAAGGATCCAACTCAGGTCATGGGCCGCACGCGCACCAACCGCCTGACGTTTTTTGAAGGAGATATCCAAGCACTACGTGGACAAATTGTCCCCGTCAAAATCACGCAGGTACGCCCCTTTAGCTTGACGGGTGTTGCCTTGGTTCACAGTTTGGCCTAGGGCGTAATCGCAAAGCAGAGTTTCGAAGCTCAATCTCGAACATTTGAAGTACCTCGAAAATTCGAGTTACCAAAATCTGACCAAAAAAGCAGGGAATCGCAATGCGATTCCCTGCTTTTTTGGCGATGCTAAGGGTTTGCGAAAACAACATCCCCTAGAAATTCACACAGTAGAAAAGTTGTCTAGATGGCATCTAGATTCTTTTCACTTGTACGAATGCGAACGATTTGGTCAATCGGCGAAATAAAGATCTTGCCGTCACCAATTTCTCCCGTGCGTGCAGCTTCCACAATCCGATCGACTACCATTTCAACCTGGTCGTCTTCTACGACCAAATCAATCTTTAGTTTCTGCAAAAACTCGACGGTATATTCGGAACCACGGTAGCGCTCAGTCTGGCCCTTCTGACGGCCGAAGCCACGAACTTCAGACACAGTCATGCCGACGATGCCAGCGTTGACCAATGCAATTTTCACTTCGTCAAGTTTGAAAGGACGAATGATTGCTTCTACCTTTTTCAAGGGTCTTTCTCCTGTGCTCAATACAGATCTTTTAACGGGCTGAAATTATCCCGACGTCTTAATCACGAACGAAATCTTTTCTAGACTAGCGCGATCGCAACAGCAGCAAGCCAAATCGTAACAAAGGCATCAAATCTATCTTCAGCACGGAAACAGAACGGCTGCAATTCCGCATGAATCCAGCTCATCAAGACTGCAACGGTGAGTCGCCTAAGACAACCCAAGAACTGCAAATGGTCGACACGTCAAAACTTACTTCCAAGACGAGGTTTAATTTGGGGTAGAGCGGGAAAGCAAGATAAAACGGCGATTTGCTCTTTCCTCAACCCACCCCAATCCCCCTTCTTGGAGCGATCTAAGACGACGAAGATTGATTCAGGAAGGGGCGAACAAGCAAGAAGCCTGTTCCGAAGGCTGTGACGACGATAAAAAGCACCATCACCATGAGCCACCAGGAATTGATTTCTGGTGAACCATCGGGCGAAAGCTTCGGGCGCAGACGCTGCTCCTCACGCCCCGTAAATAACTTATTGAGAGCATCCACAGCAACTTCGCGATCGCTCCTGGGTGCCGGAGGACGCTTGCGCACCTTCTTCGGTCGAGCAGCAGAGGGATGCGCCGGTGCCTCTAAGGCTTCCAAGGGAATCGGAGCCGCAGGGTGCTGAGATTGAGCTGCCGCTTCCGCAGCATGGGCAGCGGGGCGTCGCACCGCTTTTCGGGCGGGTTGAGCAGCGGCATTGGTCTGAGTGCCGTTGCCGGTCGTCTGGGAGGGCGAAGAATGGGCCGCACTGGGAGATGGAGCAGAAATCTGCTGCATCTTTTGGGCCGATTCAATAATGTGGTCCAGCTCAAACTGCATTTGCTGATTCGCTTTGCGCAAATGGCGATTCTGAGCATGGAGAGAGTCGAGCATGGTTTGCGATGCTTGCAACTCTGCTGCTAACTCGCGATACACCGAGATGGGGACAGCGGGTGTCGGTTGAGTCGCCGCTGCCTGCCCAGGTCCACGATCGTGGATAGAGCGTTTTTGATTCATACCAAAGTTCATCTGCCTTAGCCGTTGGAGGGAAAAAGAGCAAGATCGCCGAATTCAAGCCCAAGAATAATGCATAACTTCCGATCTGGCACCTTTTTCTCTGGAAAATCCGAAATCCTTACGGCATAAGGCTTTGGAAAGCCTGCTAAATACTGTTTGAATTTGAGTAAATAAATATTTGGTCTACCCTTGCCTTCCACGGATCTAACTTCGCTATTTTTTCGGTAGACTTGTTGGTAATTTAACGCTTACGTCCGTAATAACCCTGGAGCCATCAAGCTTCTCCGAGCTTCAGGATTACCCCCTGAAATTAGAGGGTTTTAGCCTAAAGGGTTTTGGCCAAGGCACGGCATTAAGTCTTCACCAGAGCATTAATCTACCCAGGAACATCTAGATCATGGAAGTGTCATCAGCACCCACCCGGGAAGCCATTGAAGCAGCAGCGGGAATTATCAGCACACCGGAAATGAAATACGGTGAGCGTGAGATCCGAGAAGGCAAGCTGATTACGTTCCCGAATCCTCGACCAGGCCGCCGCTTTGACGTTGAGATCTCCCTGCCGGAGTTCACGTGCAAATGTCCGTTTTCGGGGTATCCCGACTTCGCAACGATTTATCTCAAGTATGTTCCCAATGAGCGTGTCGTGGAGCTGAAAGCGCTGAAGCTGTATATCAATAGCTTTCGCGATCGCTATATTTCTCACGAAGAGTCCGTCAACCAAATTTTGGATGACATCATCGCCGCCTGTGATCCCCTAGAGGTGACCATCAAGGGAGACTTTACCCCCCGCGGCAATGTTCACACCGTCATCACGGTGAACCATACGAAAGAGAATTAGCCCGGACGCTCGGTCCTGCGGAAGTTAGTCATCGGAACGAGCGCCATCCCGACTGAGTCGGGATGGCGCTCGTTCCGATTGAGGCTAGGTCTCTAGACCTTGAGGCTAGGCCCCTAGACCGATGCGGCGGCAGGATCAGTCTCTTTTTGGCGATTGGTGACTGAATCACTGTGTTGAACGCTTTCTAGAATCTCCAGCAGTTCCCGCTCAAAGCTCACCTGGGCTCGATTGGTTCTGCCACCGATGTAGCAGCGATCGCCCTCGCGCAATGCCCACACCTGGGAATGGGAAACATAGCTCATCATCGTACTCACCATCAGCAAGCCAAACCCCAGATAAACATAGGGAATCCCGGGATCCGCCTTAATTTGCAGACCCGTGCTGCCAATGATATCTACCAGGGTCAAACGAAAGGGCTTGCCATCAATCGGAATTTCCGTCGCCATTCCCTTACGAACCGTTCCGATCAGCTTTCCATCCGCACCATAAATCAGCATGGTGCCCTGCATATCCTTGGCCACCAAGGAGACGCCTTCACTCATATCAGGCTTGGTCGGGATGAACGTGCCCCAGAGACGACCCTGGCCGCCGGTATCCAGCTCACCCACTGGAAACTGAAGGGTTGGGCTATTGTTGAGGCGCACCGCAACGCCAGCAATGTTCCAATCCGCCTGGTAGAACGTCACACCATCGTGGCGCAGGGGCTTGTTGACGTGGATCGTTTGGCGATCGAGTTCAGTCCCCTCATCATCAATCACCGACAGGTCCGAATAAAACTGGTCGATGTGACCATCGGGGGCGTAGTCAATCCAAAAACGATTCACCTTCACGCCCCAATCCGTCGGCACTTGGGCATCCGAGAAAGGACCCCGATCAAAAATATTTTTTACTTTGAACGCTTCGCCTTGGGGAACCATTTCCTGGGCAAAGAAACCACTCAGGCTCCCCCAAATCGCCCCCGCCAAGATCATCAGCATGCTGACATGGACAATGATCGGACCAATGCGACCGATGATGCCGCGCCGCGCATAGAGAACGTCACCCTCTTGATGCACCAGAAAGCGTTTGCGTTTGAGCCGTTCGGGTAATGCCTCAAAGGCAGCCAGACCAACATCGGTACTCAAGGCAAGCTTGTTAAACTGCCGCGATTTTCGATAGTACTTCCAGTTGCGGGCAGACTTCAGTCGAGGAATCTGATTGGTGAAGGTACAGGCAATCAGGCTGGCCCCAAACAGGACCAAGATGCTGTAAAACCACCAGGTGTGATAGACCTGATTGAGACCCAGGGTCAGCAGGACTTTCCAGGTTAGGAAACCAAAGAGGGCGGGATCTTCAGGGTAGTTTTCTTGGTAAAACGCGAGGCTCTGGCCCTGTTCAATCACGGTGCCGCTGATGCTGGCGATCGCAATCGTCAACAGCAGCACAATAGCCAACCGCAGATTGGCCAACACGGGCAAAACCTCTTTGCGGAAATAACGCTTGATTGATTGCACCAATGAACCGCTCGAAGAATCCTGAGTCATACCAAAAATCAAACCGCCCTATAGAACACTGCCACTGGACACTGCGGGAAAAGCACTGACCCAGTCAAACCACGGGGAATAACCGAGTCAACAACGAAAACACCCCAAATCCAATCAACAAAACACCACTCGTCGGATTAATCCAACCGGACCACTGCCGCAGCGACAGGAGACGCTTCAGCGTCCCAACAAACGTTCCCGCCAAAACAATCGGCAGGACATAGCCCAGGGCATAGCAAAGGAGCAGAAAACCACCCAGGCCCGGTTTTCCCGATGTGGAAATCCAAGCCAGCAGCGTTGCCAACACGGGCGTACTGCAAGGAGACGCGATCAGGCCAAAGGTGAGCCCCAGCGCATAGGAACGAATCCCCTTGGGCCAGGTTTCCGGCACTTCAATATTGCTGAAGCCAGGCAACCGCAGGGGCAAAACCTCAAGCAAATTCAGGCCCATTAAAATCGCAATCACGCTCACGGCAATGGGAAGACCCAGACCAATCTGGCCGTAGATTTTTCCCAGCAAAGACGCAGCCACCCCTAAGCCCGCCAACGTCGTCGCTAGTCCCGCCGCAAACCACAGCGACTGCACAGCCGCCTGGCCCCGATCATCGTCATCACCATAGCCACCGATATAGCCCAGCGTGATCGGCAACATGGACAACATGCAGGGCGTCAGACTGGTCAGCAGACCAGCCAACAGCATCACGCCAACGCTCAGCGGAGATAAATGGTTAAGCTGCTGAAGCACCTGGCCATCGGCCCAATGCTCCAGGGTATAAAGTTGCGTTTGCAGCGTTTCCAGCACTGGTTTTCCGGGTCCGTCACAAAAACGACTGTAGGGACATAGCGCTGCTACGTCCCTACAGTCCATATTACGGCTTGTGAAGTCTCTCTGTTGCGCTTCACCGATAGATTTAGCGCTTTCCGCTCAAACTGCGGCGACGGGTGGGTTGCCCAAATTGCTTACCGGATTGGCGTAGGGGGTCAATAACATTGCGATCGCTACTTTCCCGCGCCACCCGAATCAGCAGCCCTGCCGCCACCAAACTGGCCAAAATCGAGTTGCCACCATAACTCATCATCGGCATCGGCAATCCCGTTGTTGGCATAGAGCCCGTTGCCACCGCAATATTCAAAATCGATTGACCAATCAACAAAATGATCACGCCAATCGCAATCAGTTGATGGACATCTCGATTGGCCTTAATCGCCACCCTCAACCCCATGAGCGCATAAATCGCCAGCAGCGTCAGCAACAGAATGCCGCCAATCAAACCAAACTCCTCAGCAAACACCGAAAAAATAAAGTCGGTGTACTGAAAGGGCAAATAGAACATCTTCTGTTGGGACTGGCCAAACCCTGTCCCCGTCACGCCCCCTGAGCCAATAGCGAGCAGACTCTGCACCAATTGATAGCCATCGCCTTGGGAGTCAGCCCAGGGGTTCAGAAAAGAAGTAATGCGCAACCATTGGTATTCATTACGACTGACACTCAACACCGCCAACATAAACCCAGCAAAGGCCGTCCCCCCCAACTGCTTCAGTGGCAATCCAGCCGCCAGGGCAATCAGCCAGAGCAGCATGCCACAAAGCGAGGCCGTACTGAGGTTAGGCTGCGTCAGAATAGCGCCCAAAACCACAGCAAACGTTCCCAACCATCGCCACCGCACTGGCCAAGGCAATCGATCCCATTGGCTAAAGATACGCGCCCCTTGGAGCACCAAAAACGGCTTAATCAACTCCGAAGGCTGCAGAGAAATGGGCCCCAGCACCAGCCAACGGGTGGCACCATTCACCGTCGCTCCGAGTCCCGGTACATGGGTCAGCAGAATCAATCCCAAGCAGGAAATTAAAAACCAATGGGCCATGCCAATGATGAATCGGATGGGCGTATGGATGATCAAATTGAACAGGACCATACCAATCCAAGCCCAAATAAACTGGCGCTTGAGATAGTAAAAGCCATCGGCATTATCTGCCGCGGCTGTCACATAGGAAGCTGTACATAGGACAACCAAGCCAATGGAAAGCCACAGCAACGTTAACCAACGCAGCACACGGGCATCGGCAGACCATTTCAAGGAGGATGGATCGAACCAGGGAAAAATGTAGCGCAGTTGCACGGTGGGAGTTGGGGTGAGTTGTGCTGCTCAGTGTAGCCGACACCCAAATAGAGACGACAGGTCAGACAGCTTGACTGAAGATGGGGTCTGTCCCCCTCTTGGGCTCCTTTACTCAATCGCAAAATTGCCAAAAAGGCAAAGCCCAATACCGGATAGCAGCATCACAACGAGCCAATAAGAGCTCCCAACAAAAACGACGTGCGCTCCAGAGAAATTCCTCTAGGAAAACACGTCGCTCAAATTGGAAGGGTTATTAATTAAATTGGGTCCATTAAGACAGACACCATTGGGAAAACTAGGCAATCCCAGTATTCGCACCGGGACGACCGGTCGCCAGCTCAACCTTAATGATTGTGCCGCCCAACTTTTGAATTCGCTGCTGCTCCTTAAACCAGTTGTCATAGGCAACCAGCTTCGTGAAGTAGGTATTTTGCAGCTCCCGCTGAGTACGAACCTTGTCGGGGCTCGGCACACAGGCGGTGACCTTGAACATCCTCATGAGTACAGTTCTCCCGCAGAAAACTTTCGTGGATAAATAAGGAGAGACATGAAGCCCAGGGATAAAACAAAGACCTAGGCGGCGCAAATTAGCTTTCGCACGGCCTAGGTCTTGATAGTCAAGCCCAGAGGGATTCTCTATAAAAGAGCAGTCTCTCGGTGACCAGCCACTCGAAGGTAGCTCAGCAATTAGCCGAGACCAGAGCAGATGTAGTCGAAGTAAACGCCCATTTCGCGGCCAGCGTCAGGACCAACCAAAGAAGCAGTCACTTCTTTCATGGCTTGAATCGCCTGAACCGTAGCACCCACGGGGACGCCCAGGGAGTTGTAGGTTTCCTTGAGGCCGTTGAGCACACGCTCATCCAGGATGGAGACATCACCTGCAAGCATTGCGTAGGTCGCATAGCGCAGATAGTAGTCCAGGTCGCGGATGCAGGCTGCATAGCGACGAGTGGTGTACATGTTGCCACCGGGACGGGTGATGTCAGAGTAAAGCAGCGCCTTGGCAACAGCTTCCTTGACGATGGTTGCAGAGTTAGCGCTGATGGAGGTCGCAGCACGAACACGCAGCTCACCAGTTTGGAAGTAAGCCTTCAGCTTGCCCATGGCAGCAGCATCAAGATACTGGCCCTGAACATCGGAGGAATTAATGACGGAGGTAATAGCGTCTTGCATCGTTATGCTTCCTTAAAAAATCTCAAAATTGAAGGGACTAAAGAAAGAATGATTATCGAACCCATCTGTTGACGAAACAGACAGGCCCAGAATCAACCAACCTAGGACATGCCGCTGATTACATAATCGAAGTAGGCGCCAGCCTCATCCGCATCAGCGCCGGTCAGAAGACCCGTGCTCACAGACTTCATAGCGCGAACAGCTTCAATGACAGCGTCGATGGGCGTACCCAAAGACTTGTACATTTCGCGAGCGCCGACCAGACCGATCTCCTCGATGGGAGTCACATCACCAGAGACGATGCCGTAGGTAACGAGACGCAGATAGTAGTCCATGTCGCGCAGGCAAGTCGCGGTCATGTCTTCACCGTAGGCGTTGCCGCCGGGGGAAACCACGTCGGGGCGCTTTTGGAAAAGCTGACTGCCCGCGTCCTTAATGATCTTCTCGCGAGAGCTGGTCAGGGTTTCTGCGATGCGCAGACGACGCTCACCGTTGGTGACGAAGGTCTTGATGCGGTCTAACTCACCCGGGCTGAGGTAGCGAGCCTCAGCGTCAGCATTCACGATGGACTTTGAGACGATACTCATTAACGGATTCCTCCAAGCAGATTTATGAAAATGGGCCTAGGCTGACGACCGAACACTGGCAGAACGAGTTCTGTCAGATGAATGGCTTGGCCAGTCTCAGACGTGGTTCAAACCTATATGTGCAAAAAAGATTGCAAACAAAATCCCTTAAATCTTGTCGCTGCCCCTTGCAGAGCCCCAGATTAAAATTCCTGGACCCGAACGCAGGGACTAGACCCAGCTACCTTCGGGATTTTATTGTGCTTCATTTGGATTGCCCTTTTAGAATCGACGTAACAGTTTGTAATATCACGTCTCATGAAAGCTCGTCTTTCAGGGAAAGCAAGGCTTCTTAACTGCCGCCAAAGCCCCACGATCGCTCGCTTATAGACTCTGTAAACAATCTTCTAACGGTAGGCAATTGAGGCCCAAATGACGGACAACGATGGAACGACAAATGGCGATCGCTAGATCAACATCTAGCGCTACCGCCCCCCCAGAATCAGACCCCATTGACGTCAAAAACGCCGAGGACTAATCCCAGAAACATTCGGGTGAAGTCAAGGCACACCGAAGGTCCATCCCGGTTGAGCTGGACCTTCGGTAGAGCAATGCCTAGCGGCCTCCCACGCTCACGCGGGAAACATGACGCAAGGACAGACCTCGTGGGGTGACAAAACGCTCGTAGGGAATCGTGTCTTCCCCAAAAGCCTTGTCGTATTCTTTGCTGTCAATTAACGCATCAACGAGGGCATAAAATCCCTGCTTCGCGCAGACATCGAAGTAGGCATTGATCTCTTCCCGACCGTAGGTGGGGCGTCCCAGCAGGCGGCGATGGATATACTCCACAGCCTTCACAACATAGAGACCCGACCAATACATATCGCGGAAGGTATCCGACTTCGCCAAAATGCGGATGAATTCCCGCATGGTGATTTCACCATTCTCCAGCTTGGACTCCGCCGCAGTGAAGCTCTGCCCCTCATAAACCAGGCGACCAAACACCTGAATATAAGCCGCACGGATAGTTCCCTGGGTAGAACTCTCAGTGAAGTTGATACTGCGAGTTGCATTGGAGCTACCACTCACAGAAGGACCGCCAACGGTACCTCCCGTCGCAATTTGGGAAAGCTTGATGGCCTTGACTTCCGGATTGACAGCAGGGGCCACCAGCAGACGACGGGTGTCCTTGTTAAAGGGAGCAGGCCGTGAACTGGGGTTTGCCGTTTGGCTTGGGAAGATCGCCCCAAACTGGTTTTCTAGGGGATCATTGGCAGAGCCGTAAACATGCTGGTCCGGCAGAGGACGCTTGTAATCGCCAAACAGGGTGACAAACTGAGGCACCTTCCGGAAAGGAGCACTGTAGTTAAACAGATCCTGTTGTGCACCCCAGTTACGGCATTCCTGAGCCTCAAACCCAAGACCGCGCAAGTAAGGGACGGTGTTTTCGCCGAAGTAGTCGTCATACTCCTGGCTATCGACAATGGCATCAACCAACGCTGAGAGGCCTTTGTCAGAAAGCACCGCGAAGTACTTATTGAATTCTTCTTGGGAGCTGAGAGCACGCCCTAAGAAGTGACGCATGGCGAGCTCAACCACACGACTATTGACAAAGCCGTCGTGGAATTGGCGACGATAAATCGACGACTTACCCAAGCGGCGAACAAACTCCTTCGTGGAGATCTCACCATTCTTGACCTTGGATTCTAGGTCAGAGACAGACTGGGAATAGGCACGCTTGACGTCCCGCTCAAAAACCTGACGATAGGTCGCCTTGATGGCTTCGTTCTTTTCGAGCGTAGAGCGGGTGGATTGAATCACAAACCGCTGGCGAGATTGAGAGGCATTGGAATAGCTTTGGGGCAGCTGAAGACCCTGCTTATCCGCTGTCGTGTCACCGCGACGCCGCTGATTAGACGGTGTGGGAGCTTCAAATTCGCCGATGAGAATTTGGAAATATTGCGCAAGCAGCTCTTCTGCATCCGCATTTCCTCGCACTAGACCCAGACTAGCCGCCCGCATCTCTTGAAGTGCCACGATGGTCGCGGCGGTGGAGCAAGCATTCTCGATAACGGCTCGCAAACCACGAACGTTGACCACCAAAATATTGGGGTCACCTGCCACTAGGGCGTAGGTGGTGTAGCGGAGGAACCAGCTCATGTCCCGGAGGGACTTTTGCATGTTCCGGGGACCATAGCGAGCGACATTGATGGGCCGGAATCCCGCGGGGGTTTTACCAGCACCAGGGCCAAAGACTCCCTTAAGGCCACCGAACAAACCGCCGCCGCTTTTTTTAGAGTCAACGAAGGTCTCGGTCCCCAGGATGCGCTGATCGGTTTCCCGTGCATCGCTTGCAACCATGGCGGGCGCCACGGAAGCTTCAGGCCGCTCCAGATAGGAGAGGGGAGAGCCACCGCTGAAGATGCGGTTGGCAGCACGGGAGACGATTGATTCGGAATTGTCGGTGAGGGTCTGGGCGATCGCTAACCGCTTCAAGCCCGAATCAAAGTAAGCCTTGAGGTCTTTGAGTTCACCGAACCCAGGAAAGCGGTCCTGCTGCTCCGCCTGGGAGATGGTGGAGACGGGAACCGTTTGATATAGCTGTGGGCTGGAGAGCGAACTCCCGCCGCTTGCGCTTACACTCATTCTTCTTAAAAGCTCCCTCTTAAATCTATGTTTTGACTTTTAAGATGGGTCAACCCATCTGAATCACAGTGGTTGAATTGAAAAGGGTTCTGGAGACCAGAAAACTTCGTCAATTTGCAACAACTGGGCAAAGAAGGGCCTCTTATCAGCCTTTAGATTAGAGTGTTTCGGGATTGCCTGAGACCTTTGTTAACAAATGTATTGAAGCATCAGCTGCTTTGGGATCACCTTTGATATGACCTCTTCTAACTTCCCCTCACACGAGAAAAATCCGGCATCATTCTCTGGGCCGGAAGCAGATTTGAGTTCTGCGGTTGCCAAGCTTTATAACGCCTATCCCTTTCCCCCAGACCCCCTGTTGGATGAGCCCCCACCGGGATATAACTGGCGATGGTTTTGGCCGGCAGCATCAAGCTTTTGTACCGGGCGATTACCCCAAAGCAATCGGGTGCGAATTTTGGATGCGGGCTGTGGTTCCGGAGTCGGGACAGACTACTTGGCCCATCTCAATCCAGAGGCAGAGGTGGTCGCGATCGACCTCAGCCCCGGCACGGTGAAAGTCGCCACGGAGCGGCTACAGCGTTCGGGGGCAACGAACGCGACGTTCCAGACGCTTAGTATTTATGACGTCGATCAAGTCCCTGGCGAATTTGACTTGATCAACTGCGTGGGTGTGCTCCACCACATGCCCGATCCGGTCCGCGGGATTCAGTCCCTGGCGAAGAAACTGAAGCCGGGCGGCGTTCTCCATGTCTTTGTTTATGGCGAGCTGGGACGCTGGGAAATTCAGCTCATGCAAGAGGCAATCGCACTCCTCCAGGGGGACAAGCGAGGTGACTACACCGATGGCATCCAGGTGGGCCGCAAGCTCTTCAGCAGCCTTCCAGATAACAATCGTCTGGTGACCTATGAGAAGACCTACTGGGCTGCCGAAAACACACGCGACGAGTGCTTCGCAGATATGTACGTCCATCCCCAGGAAACGGACTACAACGTCAAGACACTGTTTGAGCTGATTGATGCCTCAGGCTTGGAGTTTGTCGGATTTTCAAATCCTGACAATTGGTCCCTGGAAGCATTGCTCGCTCAAGCCCCCGAATTAATCGAACGAGCAGCAGGATTGAGCGATCGCGATCGCTACCGACTGATCGAATTGCTCAACCCCCATGTGCCCCATTACGAGTTTTTCTTGGCACGACCTCCCCTAGCGCGAACCACCTGGGAAGACGATGCAGCCCTCCAACGGGCAAGCGTGAAGCGCAATCCCTGCATGCATGGTTGGCCCAGCCAAAGCTTGCTCAATCAGGACTACCGCCCAGCCAAGATTTCTGAGGCTGGTTTTGAGTTTCTCAAGGCCGCCGAGGCCCTGGGCGATGACGCCGTTGTGGAAACCGTTTTAGAACAGGTGCCCACGCCGCTGGATGAGGTGCGATCGCTTTGGCAGCAGCGCATGATTTTTCTCGGATAATCCGTTCCAATCCAGCATTCCTGACATTGCACCAGACACCAGACCGCCCTGTCTCCACGGGAGGGGAAAGCATATAGTCCCCGCGAAATTTGGGCCAAAATGGCCTGATCCGGGCACCTATGACAAAAAATAAACCTGAGCCATCTATTTTTCAGACGAGAGCGCTCTGCTTGCGATCCAAGACCCCATTAGAACTCAAAGAGAGCAGGGGTCATTGGCACAAAGCGGTCCTAGGAGAAGGAAGATTATTCATCCGGACAAGGGCCTCTAATCTGCATCGATCCCAACAAACGTCAACCCCCTTCAAACCAAGACTGAGCGGGCACTTCCGCTGTCAACGTTTTTATAAAGGATTGTTACCCCTGCGTGATATGATTGCCCGTGGCTTGAATATGCATATCTACCTAGTGATTCACTAGGAATTTGGAGCAGTTGTGACGTCCCAAGAGAACACTTTGCCAAAGACCTTGGCAGAGGCGGATACTCCCAAGGAGGATCATCCAGAGAGTGATTCGTCTACGAATAATTCGATGGATGAGTTTTATGCGCTTCGGCAGGAACTCTTGCTGAGTACGCTTGTAATTTCCGGGGTGGTTTTCTTCTCAGTCTGGTGGGTTTATACCCTGAACGTAGCTCTTAGTTACGCACTGGGGGCCTCAGTTGGGATGGTCTATTTAAGGATGCTTGCGAGAGACGTTGAACGACTTGGGCCTGAAAAAAAATTAGGCAAAAATCGTTTAGCGCTATTTGTAGTCTTGATCTTGGTCGCAGCACGCTGGAATCAAACCCAGATTGTGCCCGCTTTCCTCGGTTTCTTGACTTTCAAAGCAGCGATCATCTTTTACACGCTCCGAATCACGCTTCCCCGTTAGATTGCGCGCAGATCAAGTGTTTTGATTTGCGTTTTTTCATGTCTTCATTGCCGCGGCGCAAATGCGACTCTGATGATGCCAAATTTTTTGACTTTTTCTAACATCCTTCCCTTGGCCGAATTAGAAGTGGGCCACCACTTCTACTGGAACTTGGGAGGCCTGACCGTTCACGGTCAGGTGTTTTTGACCTCTTGGTTTGTGATTGGCCTTTTGCTGATTGCATCCCTGCTTGCAGGGCGCAATCGCCAGATGGTCCCCGCTGGCCTTCAGAACTTCATGGAGTATGTTCTGGAGTTTATTCGGGACCTGGCAAAGAACCAGTTGGGTGAGAAAGAGTATCGTCCTTGGGTTCCATTTATTGGTACCTTGTTTTTGTTTATTTTCGTTTCAAACTGGTCCGGCGCACTCATTCCTTGGAAGCTCATTCAGCTTCCTGAGGGCGAGCTCGCTGCTCCAACGGGCGACATAAACACAACCGTTGCATTGGCGCTTCTGACTTCTTTGGCCTACTTCTATGCAGGCTTTAGAAAGCGGGGTTTAGGGTACTTTGCGAAGTACGTCGAACCAACCCCCATTCTGTTGCCCATTGCAATTCTTGAGGACTTTACTAAGCCCCTGTCGCTGAGTTTCCGTCTTTTCGGAAATATCTTGGCCGACGAACTGGTGGTTGCCGTTCTGGTCTTGCTGGTTCCTCTATTTATTCCCGTCCCTGTCATGATGCTGGGTCTTTTTACCAGCGCCATTCAGGCCCTCGTGTTTGCCACCCTTGCTGGTGCATACATCCATGAGGCACTTGAGGGTCACGGGGATGAGGATCACTAAGAGGTTCATCCCTCGTTTCTGAGGTTGCCTCTCAACCTCTCTGGTTTTGTCTAGCTGGCCTGATCAAGAGGCCAACTTAGGCAGAAGCAAACTTGTCGTGAATTTTGACGGATTCACGCCTCGCAACGTTCGTCTAGTCCCATATCTATCGAAAGGAAAGTAATCATGGATCCCATCGTTTCCGCCGCTTCGGTTTTGGCTGCTGCTCTCGCAATTGGTTTGGCTGCTATTGGCCCTGGTATTGGTCAAGGTAATGCATCCGGTCAAGCGGTTTCAGGTATTGCTCGTCAACCTGAGGCAGAAGGCAAGATTCGCGGTACTCTCCTCCTCACCCTTGCGTTCATGGAGTCCCTGACGATTTACGGCCTGGTTATCGCCCTTGTGCTGCTCTTCGCTAACCCCTTCGCATAGATTGCATTGGATTAGTTTGTAGTGTGCGAGCTTACAGGTCTGTAGTTCTGCACACTGCAAGTCCGGGTTGATCGTAAATTTAGAAGTTTGGCCCGAGTTCTGCAAGCAAACTGTTGAGTTTGTTTGAGCGTTTGAGACGGTTAAATCAGTCCAATCGCTTAGCCCAGCCTCACCAGTTCACATACGTTTGCAGTCTTTTGCCAGTTGTCGAGGAGGCTTTAAATGTTTGATTTTGATGCCACGCTTCCTTTGATGGCGATTCAGTTTCTTCTACTGGTTTTCATTCTAGATAAGGTTTTTTATACGCCCTTTGGAAAAACTCTCGACGATCGCAGTGAATACGTTCGCTCGAAGCGTGTGGGTTCCCAAGAGCGCCTAGACCAATCTAAGAAGATGGCCGAAGAGTATGAAGCGGAACTCGCCGAAACTCGAAAGCAAGCGCAGAGCATTGTTGCAGAAGCCCAGGCTGAGGCACAGACGCTAGCATCGGCGCAAATGACCGAAGCTCAGCAGGAAGCCCAAGGCCAGCGGGAAGCTGCCCAGAAGGAGATCGACCAGCAGAAGCAGGCTGCCATGGCAACCTTGGATCAGCAGGTAGATCAACTCAGCAATCAGATTGTCGAAAAGCTGTTGAGTGCAGCGAGCTAGCCGTTGCAACATGCAGCGGGTTAATCGTTAGCGGTCCAGCAAGCTAAGCGATCTTAAACAGTGCGCAGGTTTTTGGAACATCATCATGGGAACGTTAATTTTGCTAGCGACGGAAGCTAGCCATGGCGAGGGCGGTATTGCTTTAAATTTCAATATTTTAGAAGCCAACATCATCAATCTCGCGATTGTAATTGGTGTGGTTTACTACGCTGGCTCTAAGTTTCTGACCAATGCTCTCTCCGAACGTAAGGAAGGGATTGCATCAGAGATTAAAGAGGTCGAAGCAAGACTGGCGAAGGCGGAAGCTGACCTGGCTGAGCAAAAGAAGAATGTTGCAGATGCCAAGGCAGAAGCTGAGCACATCCTGGCCGATGCCAAGGAACGTGCAAAAAGCTCGCGTGAGTCGATTTTGGCCCAAGCCCAGCAAGATGTTGAGCGCATGAAAGCAGCTGCGTCTCAAGATTTGTCAGCAGAGCAGGAGCGGGTCATTTCTGAACTGCGCCAGCGTGTTGTCAATAAGGCTCTAGAAAAGGTTGGCGAACAGCTTCCCGGTCGCTTAGATGAAGCGTCCCAGAAGCGGCTTGTTGATCGCTCGATCGCGGTATTAGGAGGATAGAGATGAAGGGAAGTGCGGCGATGGCGAAGGTCATCGAGCCCTATACAGAGGCCCTCATGTCTCTGGCTCAGTCTCAGAATTTGGTTGATCAGTTTGGTGAGAATGCCGAAGGCGTTCTTGCTGTGATGGCCGAGTCTGAGGAATTGTCTACGTTTCTGGGCAGCCCTGTGTATGAGGCGAACCAGAAAAAGGCAGTTTTGAAGCAGATTTTTGAGAATCAGGTTCACGGTTTATTTCTCAATTTCCTCCTACTGCTCGTCGATCGCCAGCGCGTCCCTTTCCTTCCTGGAATTTGTCAGCGCTATCGTGAGTTGCTCCGTGACCTTAACCAGGTCGCGCTGGCAGAGGTGACCTCTGCAGTGGAGCTCACGGAAGAGCAGCGTCAGGCCGTTTGCGATCGCGTCAAGTCGATGACCAACTCTCAATCGGTGGAGATTGAGACCAGCATTGACCCCGACCTGATTGGCGGCGTGATCATCCAAGTAGGCTCTCAGGTGGTCGATGCCAGTTTGCGTGGTCAACTGCGTCGGATCGCGCTGAATCTCAGCCGTCCCTAGTCGGATCATGATTGTGCCCATCTAGAGCACACCGGCAGTTTTCAAACGTTTCGTTTTATGGGCTTTTCCTCGCACTGAAGTGATGAGCCTTGCCCAACACCGTAAACCCCTAGCCTTTCGAGAACGATTCCCATGGTGAGTATCAGACCAGAAGAAATTAGCAATATTATTCGCCAGCAGATTGAAGAGTACAGCGATGACGTCAAGGTTTCTAATGTAGGAACCGTACTCCAGGTTGGCGACGGAATTGCCCGCATCTATGGCCTCGACAAGGCCATGGCCGGTGAGCTGCTTGAATTTGAAGATGGCACCATTGGCATCGCCCTCAACCTTGAGGAAGACAACGTTGGTGCGGTGTTGATGGGCGACGGCCTCAACATCCAAGAAGGTGGCAGCGTTAAGTCCACCGGCAAGATTGCTCAGGTCCCCGTGGGTGATGCCATGCTGGGTCGTGTGATCGATGCTTTGGGTCAGCCCCTTGACGGTAAAGGCGACATTGCCACAACGGATACTCGCTTGATCGAGTCCATGGCACCTGGCATTATTGCTCGTCGCTCGGTGCATGAGCCCATGCAAACCGGCATCACCTCCATCGACGCGATGATCCCCATTGGCCGTGGCCAGCGCGAGCTGATCATTGGTGACCGTCAGACTGGTAAGACCGCGATCGCGATCGACACCATCCTCAACCAAGCTGACCAGGACGTCGTTTGTGTCTACGTTGCTGTCGGCCAGAAAGCCGCTTCCGTTGCACAGATCGTCGACGTCCTACGTGAACGTGGCGCCCTCGACTACACCATCGTCGTTGCAGCTAACGCGTCTGACCCCGCAACCCTGCAATACCTAGCGCCCTACACCGGCGCTGCCATGGCTGAGTACTTCATGTACAAAGGCAAAGCAACCTTGGTTGTGTATGACGACCTTTCTAAGCAGGCTGCGGCTTACCGTCAAATGTCTCTGCTTCTCCGTCGTCCGCCCGGACGTGAGGCATACCCCGGTGACGTCTTCTTCCTGCACTCCCGCCTTCTGGAGCGCGCTGCGAAGCTTAGTGACGACCTGGGTTCCGGCAGTATGACTGCGCTTCCCATTATTGAAACCCAGGCGGGTGACGTTTCGGCGTACATTCCCACCAACGTGATTTCGATTACGGACGGCCAGATCTTCCTGACCTCCGACCTATTTAACGCAGGTATTCGTCCCGCGATTAACGTGGGTATCTCGGTATCCCGTGTGGGCTCAGCGGCTCAGACCAAAGCCATTAAGAAAGTGGCCGGCGTCATGAAGCTGGAGCTGGCTCAGTTTGCTGAGTTGGCTGCCTTTGCACAGTTCGCATCTGACCTGGACAAAGCCACCCAGAACCAGCTCGGCCGGGGTGAGCGCCTGCGGGAACTGCTGAAGCAGCCCCAGTACTCACCGCTGCGTCTGCCTGAGCAGGTTGCTGTGGTTTACTCCGGCGTCAAAGGCATGATCGATGACCTGCCTGTGGAGAAGGTCACCAACTATGCCAATGAACTGCGCGCTCAGCTCAAGGGCTCCAAGTTCTACGAGAGCGTCAACACCACCAAGAAGCTTGAGCCTGAGGCAGAGGAAGATCTCAAGAAGATCATCGAGAACTGCAAGAAGACCGTGATGGCGGCTTAGGCCAAAATTTCTGGGGGCGAACTGAGATAAACACAGTTCGCCCCTACGGACATTTCCCTTTGCACACTGAATCGGTCGAGCAGTTATGCCTAACCTAAAAGCTATTCGTGACCGAATTAAGTCGGTCAAAAACACCAGAAAAATTACCGAAGCAATGCGCCTTGTGGCAGCCGCTAAGGTGCGTCGCGCCCAGGCCCAGGTCTTGGCAACGCGGCCCTTTGCGGATCGTCTGGCCCAGGTGCTGAGTGGTTTGCAGACACGCCTCAAGTTTGAGGATGTGGATCTGCCGCTGATGACCCAACGCGAGGTGAAAACCGTTGCGCTGGTGGTTGTTTCGGGCGATCGCGGTCTCTGCGGTGCTTACAACACCAACGTCATCCGCCGTGCTGAGAATCGTGCGAAGGAGTTAACCGCCGCAGGCGTCAACTTCCGCTACGTTCTCATCGGCCGTAAGGCAATCCAATACTTCAAGCGCCGTGAGCAACCCATCGAGGCTGAATTCACCGGCCTAGAGCAAGTGCCGACGGCAGACGAAGGCGCCATGATTGCAGACGAGTTGCTCTCGATTTTCCTATCGGAAGAAGTCGATCGCGTTGAGCTGGTCTACACCAAGTTTGTCTCGCTGGTGGCATCCCGCCCCGTGGTCCAGACATTGCTGCCTCTGGACAAGCAAGGACTGGAAGCAAAAGACGACGAGATCTTCCGCCTAACCACCCGTGGTGGCAACTTGGCTGTCGAACGGGATGAGGTTGCTTCTCCTGAGGCGAGCACCCTGCCTCCAGACATGATCTTTGAGCAAGATCCGGCGCAAATCCTCAATGCGTTGCTGCCGCTCTATCTGAACAACCAGCTACTCCGCGCGCTCCAAGAGTCTGCGGCCAGTGAGCTAGCCGCTCGGATGACAGCCATGAACAACGCTAGCGAAAACGCGAGTGAGTTGGTTGGCAACTTGACGCTGGTCTACAACAAAGCTCGCCAAGCAGCCATTACCCAAGAACTCCTTGAGGTGGTTGCAGGTGCAGAGGCCCTGGGCTAAGCATTGTTGTTCAGCACTCTAGCCTTACAATTAGTTTGTACACAAAAGCCCGTTCTTAGAGCGGGCTTTTGTGTTTGAGTATGGGCCAACCCTTAGGCCTCACTAGGGGAATCAGATTACAATTCAATCTTTAACAAAACCCATGTCCAACACCCACACCATCGAAATCATTCACAACGGTGAGACCCAAACCTTTACTGCGCCTGAAGATCAAACGATCTTGAATGCAGCGGGTGATGCCGGTATTGAGCTACCCAGCTCCTGTCTCTCTGGGGTCTGTACCACCTGTGCCGGTAAAGTCATTTCTGGCGAGATTCACCATCCCGATGCCATGGGCGTCAGTCCCGAGCTAAAGGAACAAGGCTTTACACTGCTGTGTGCTGCCTATGCGCGATCGGACATGAAGATCGAAGCAGCCCAAGAAGATCAGCTGTATGAACTTCAGTTTGGTCAGTTTCAAAACTAAGTTGGAACAAGATAGGTTCGAGCCAGACCAGTCCGATCATGCAAACGCAGTTCATCATACTGACACTCCCCTTGCTGCCGACTCCCTTAGAAAATCGGCAGCAAGTGGAAACAGCCATTGCCGAGCAAGCCCCAGGCGCTGGCCCAAGCCACTGCCTTCGCTGGGCAATTACGCAGCTCGATCGTGACCAACAAACACTCCAGGTCGAGGCGATCATACTAACCAACGAGTGAGACTTTCTCCCCAAAAGACGTTCGGCCAGAAAGACCTTTACCCATCAAGATATTTGCCCAGAAAGACATTCACTCCGCAGACATTAGCTGACGGAACAACCCTCAAGCGGAGAATGCTGGACCGACGACTCATCAACAGATGAATATTCGAGGGATGAATCCTGAAGTAGCGGTTCGGGTTCCACACCTAGCTGATCCAAAATCGCAAAAATCATGTCGTAGCGAAGATTTTTGAATAGGTCATCCAATCGCTGTTTCAGTTGCGGGCAATCCTCAGGGATGAGCAGCAGTAGCTCCTGCGAATCAGATTCATCCAAGGCTAGGCTGGAATAATACAAACGCTTCAGCCATGACTGAGGCATCCGTTCCAGTTGCTCCATAAAACAAGACTGCTGATGAGTAGACCAGGAAGAGAGCGTACTCTGCCGAGGCAAGACTTCCGTTGCATCATTAGAGACTGGGGCAGAAGAGGCTGGGGCAGTAGAGGCTGGGGAAGAACGCTCCAAAGATGCATCGTGCACAAACAATTCAGCAATCTTGTCCCAAATTTGACTCACAGCAAATGGCTTCCGAATCAAGCCATCACAACTTTGCTCTGCGGCCAATAGCTGCGCCTTGTCATAAACACTGGCAGTAGTCGCAACGATGTGAGTGGGGTGGTCGGTTGGCTGATGACCTGAGATACGCTGTTTGATCTGCTGAATCGCAGTCTGACCATCCATATCAGGCAGCCTCAGATCCATCCAAATGAGCTGGGGTTGCCACTCGGCATCACATGCGATCGCCTCAGCCCCCGTCTCCGCCGCCTTCACCTGACATCCGGCCGACTCTAGCAATTGGACCAACAGCATACGGCTTTCAAGGTGATCATCAACCACCAACACCTTGAGCTGGCGACACACTGAAGTGACCTGAGCAGAAGGCCGCAACTGCTTGACAGATAATGCTTCCGTTGAGGCTTCCTCCAACACCCTCGCGTCTTGGGCAGAACTTTCTCCATTCATCGCTTCGGCCCACGTCGTCGGATCGGTCCCCGTCGTCGGATCGGACAACGTCGTCAGATCGGAGAATGTCGTATTCGTCTGCCCGACCTCATCGGGTCCTTCATGGGATGACACTGCAGCGCAGGAAACCGCATCAGCCTGAGCAATCTCACAATCCAGTTCCACAATGAACCGACTGCCTTGACCCACCTGGCTGTCCAAATGAATATCGCCGCCCATGAGCTGGGCAAACTGACGACTCAAGCAGAGACCAAGACCCGTTCCTTGCTGTGCTTGCTGCCCTACCTGGGTTTGACGAAAAGGTTCAAACAGCAACGCAGAATCTGCTTCAGTAATGCCTGGGCCAGAATCTTCGACAATAAGACACAAACGAACAGCATCACCGCCAAGTTCCTGGGCTTGCAATGAAAGACGAACAAATCCAGCCGCAGTGAACTTCAAAGCATTCCCCAATAGGTTAATGATGATTTGGCGGATCTTTTGCTCGTCGGCCCGGACCCTCTGAGGCACATTCATTCCATAATCGAGAGACAAGTCCAGTCCCTTGGCCTCAGCCTCTAAAAGAAACATCTGGCGGAGTCCAGACAGGGAATCTTTCAGGTCAAAGACCTCAAGATTGAGCCCCGTACGGTTGGCTTCAATTTTTGACAGGTCCAGCACTTCATTGATCAAATTGAGGAGATGCTTACCACTGCGATCGATAATCCCCATCGTCTCTCTCTGATGGACCGTAATGTCTTGATCTCCCATGAGCAGTTGGTTAAACCCCAGAATCGCAGTCAGGGGCGTTCTCAACTCATGACTCACGCATGAGAGAAACTCACTTTTGGCCTGACTCGCACAATCAGCAGCCTTTCTCGCTTGCGACAATTCATCATTCTGTCGCTTTAGATGCTGAGCCAACTGAACGAGTTGAAGATTTTTCTGACGCAAATCTTCTGCGAGTTCCTTCAGCCTAAACTGTAGGCCCACCCGTGCGATGACTTCTTCAAGCTGAAAGGGCTTCGTGATGTAATCAACGCCACCATTTTGAAAGGCTGCTACTTTATTTTTTGCTTCGCCAAGGGCGCTAAGAAAAATCACCGGTATCTCAGCTGTCTCTGGGGAGAGCTTGAGTTCACGACAGACGGAATAACCATCGAGATCGGGCAAATTGATATCGAGCAGGATCAAATCAGGCAAAGACATCCGAATGGCGGAGAATGCCATCTTTGCACTGAGGACCGTCCGCACCTGGTATCCCTGTTCCTTGAGCGTGGTTGAGAGAAACCGCAAATTGTGCGGAACATCATCCACAATCAGCACATCTCTCTTCTGGTCATTAGTCTGAGCGTTGCCAGAATGCTCAAGACCCGCATGAGCAGCCTCAACAGTCGCGGCTGGCAAAGTGCCAGAAAACAAGGGGTCTAGTTCCGGGAGCTGTGCCATGGTCACTCAGTCCTTAAACAGTTCAAGTTGGAAGCTCGGAACATTCTCTTCTCGTTCAAGCAAGGCATTCAAATAAGTCTGACAAGAGAATATATAACTATCAGGAATGTGAATGATCGTTCTAATGATCGTTCAATGTATTGCAGCAACCCATTCATCACTCACATATATTCCAATAGCAGAGCAATGAATGGCGACCGGAAAAATACGAGTTCTGCATACAGACACAGGATTTTACTTACCATTTATCGACATTTGTACAGAGATATTTTTATCCATCAAAGACATCTTAATCAATACAGGGAGAGTAATGATTCATTAGGGAATGCTCTGATCACACCAAGAAAGGAGCAATCCTGAGTCAGCCTTCTCTATCCTTGGTGAATTATTTCCTTTAAGACGAAGATCCATTTAGAGGATCGGAGTTCTGAATCAAGCGAGGGCTCGGTTGAAAGGTGTAAGACCAGTTATAGGTCTCACATTTTTCCTGAAAAAATATCGGCCAAACACATCCTTATCTTCAAAAAATCCCAGCATTAAAAGCAATGCCCAACATTGATGTTATTGACCCCGGCTCCCCGGCTCCCCGGGACCTTCATGGCGCAGATAGCCTTGATTTCAGTCCTCTCTTTCAAGCTGCAAAGGCACTGGAGTCCGGGACGAGCATTCGGGCTAGCATCATCGCATTGCTCCAATCTCTATATGAGCTATCCGGCGCAGACAGCCTAACTCTACTGCTAGAGTCCTCTCCCGCATCAGGTGCAACAGCCAGTACAACAGCGTGGGATGCGGCGACTTCAAGCAACCCACAAAATACGACAACATTGCCCAACCACGGATGGCACAAGGGATTACAAATCGCCGCAACATTACCCTCATTAGGGGGAAATATTGCCCAGGCACTGACGCTAGGCTCTCTAGAAGACGATCAGGATCTACCCGCTGCTTTGATTCGCCAGGTTCATGAATCGCAGAGGTCTACTCTTTGGTCAGATGTAGATCGAACCGACCAGCACAACCATACGTCTATAAACCTGACGTCCAGTGCAAGCGACAGTGCGAGTAACCGTGCGAGCAACCGTGCGAGCGATGGGGAGCTAGACGCCTATCCAGATATTGCCCAGTATTTCCCCGACAAGCATCCTCCAAAAAGCCTTTTTTGCTTACCGCTCATGCATCAAAGGCAAAGCTATGGTGTGCTCTATCTAGAGCATCGAACCTTAGTCAATGCGTTTACGATCCCTCAGCAGGCCATTATTCAGCTCCTATGCTGCCAGTTAGCGAGTCTCCTGCATGACCAGACTCTCCAACGCCAGATCGCAGCAGGGAAGTCCCAGCAAGACGTGCTGCAGGAAAAGATTCGCCAAATAGAAGCGGATCTGAGTTATCACAGCCTCGCTCTCCACCAACAGACCACCGCATTTAATCAACTCTCCCAGGCCGCTGGGGAAGTGGGTAATCTAGATGAGAAACTCCAGACCATTGCAGAGGTCTGCGCTAAAGTTCTCGGAGGAGAGGAGGTAAGCATCTGGTTACTCGAGGGTGATTCCGACCCAGCCTTCCCCAATCACTCCCCCAAACTCACCTGCGCCCACCGTTTTAATTCAGTCACCCAGTCGCATCTGCGGGGAAACGCAACCGAGCAGAAATCTGAGCTGACTTCCCAGAGAACCTCCATGCTAGGGACCAGCTGCCATCTAGAAGGGCAAATGATCGGCATGATTCGCTGCGAACATAGTAATCCGGACCAAAAATGGAGCGAGTTAGAGCGCTGTTTTATGACGTCCGTGGGCAACCTGCTCTCTTTGCAGCTCGCCTCGGAACGGCATCAACAAACCATGGCTCAGCTCCAGCAATTACAGAAGGCTGTGATGCACTTGGCCGATCCTCAATCCTCTCAGGCCAGGGATGCAGTTTTGCCACCCCTTAGTGCAAATACCGGCTCCAACGGAACGACCCCGCCCCTGCAAACGGCTCAGGAAATCCACCAGCAGCTCGAGACCGAGAACACTTTAGAACGGATTAAAGCAGACTTAGAACAATTAGTTGCTGCACGAACAAGTGAGCTGCAAGAATCGGAAAATCGATTACGGGTCGTCATCGATACGCTACCTCAATATATATTTTGGAAACGACGTGACTCCGTGTATCTAGGCTGCAACCAGAAATTTGCGGAATTAGCTGGGCTAGATTCCCCGGCTCAGATCTACGGCAAAACTGACTATGATCTGGCATGGAGAACTGAGGAAGCCGATTTCTTTCAGGAATGCGATCGCCGTGTCATGGAGTCCAATCAAGCCGAACTCGGCATTGTCGAGGCGCAACAACAGGCAGATGGGCAGAAAGCCTGGCTGGAAACCAACAAGGTGCCATTGCATAACCCCCAGGGGCAAGTGGTCGGCATTCTCAGTACGTTCCATGACATCACAGAGCGAAAGCAAGCCACCGAAAGCCTAGAACAACTCAACATCGAACTCCAACAAGCCAAGGAAGCCGCCGAAGGGGCCAACCAGGGCAAGAGCGAATTTTTGGCCCATATGAGCCACGAATTACGTACCCCGCTCAACGCCATCCTAGGATTCAGCCAACTCTTGCAACGACAACCCAACTTTTCCGAAACACAGCGCGAGCAACTGAATACCATTAGTGAGAGCGGTGAGCATCTTCTGGACTTAATCAACGACGTGCTCGAATTTTCAAAGCTCGAGGTCGGAAAAGCACAACTCAATGCTTCGGCCTTTAATTTGCATGCACTGCTGGATAGTTTACACAGCATGTTGCAGCTCAAGGCTCAAAATAAGGGCCTATCTTATACCTATGAAATGCAGCCCGAGCTACCGGAATACATCTATACAGATGAACGTAAGCTGCGCCAAATTCTGCTCAACCTGGTCGGTAATGCTATCAAATTTACCCAAACCGGCTCGGTGACCCTCAAGGCTCACGTTCTCCCCTCCCCACATGCCGATGAACGCTTAGGAAACACAGAGATCAGACATCTACAGTTTCAGGTGATTGACACCGGTGTCGGCATTGCTCCAACAGAGTTGGAGCAAATTTTTCAGGCCTTTGAACAAGCCCGGAATGGTCATAAGTTCTCCCAGGGGACGGGCCTCGGACTCCCCATCAGTCGTCAATTTGCTCAGATTATGGATGGCCATTTGCTGGTCAGCAGTGAATTGGGACGCGGGTCCACCTTTACCGTAACCATTCAAGCAGGCACGGTAGATGCCACAACGATGCAGCAGCCTCAGTCTGTGAAAAACCAAAGGGTCTTGGGCATGATGCCTGACCAACCCCAGCCCAAAATACTCGTGGTCGACGATCATCAAGACAGTCGTGAATCCCTAGTCCTATTCCTAAAAGCCATTGGTCTGACCAACATCGAAGAAGCCCGGGACGGCAAAGAGGCCTTGGAGAAAACCTGTCAGCAGGAACCGGATTTAATTTGGATGGACTTGAATATGCCCAAGATGGACGGCTGGGAAGTCATGCGCCAAATCCGAGCCCGCGATCTCTGGCCGATTATCATTACTTTGAGTGCCAATGCCTTTCAAGAGGATCAAACCCATGCCAATATCGTGGGATGTGATGACTTCCTCCCCAAGCCTTATCGAGAGAATGAGGTGATCACGAAGTTGATCAAGCATCTGGATATTCAGTTCATCTATGACGAGCAGAGCCAGCACAATGGCCAGGCGCAACCGTCACACGAGGCTCAGGATGGGAGCCGGACGTCTGGCCACAACACGAGTCAACCGAAGCAACAAATGGGTTTGAGCCCGGCCAACTTTACCCCCTTGCCCCAGGACTGGTGTCACGCCCTGCAACAAGCGGCGCTGGGCGCCGATCAGGATCGCCTCTTGGTACTCCTAGAAGACCTTCCCAGCGATCAGAGCAGCCTTCGGGAAAGCCTCAACCGCCTTATCAATGACTTTCAGTATGAGATTTTGCTCCGGCTCCTGGAGGAGCGCTGAAGTCACCTTCCTGATGGCACCAATCATGGCGCAAACAAGGGTTTCCAGCGCCAAGATCATGCCTAATCCTGAGTCGTCGATCGCCGCCGATTCAGCTTGGCATCAGGTTGGGGAGGCATTTGGGGGGCATCTCCCCTCAGACCTTTGACCCTTTTTGCCCCCTGGGCGATCGCCGTGGCTCCGACGATAGTCATAACTGTGAACCGCATAAAGGCAGGCCCAACCCGGAGCTCGCCCTACGCCACCACGACCTTTTTACAGCCCCCACATTACAGACCAAGGAGCCCCACCCCCATGGCACTGGATCAACTCACCGAACAGGAAGTTCAGACCGCAATGGAAGCGATTTCCCAAATCATTCCAGTCCTGGACCTGCAGGAATGCCTCAAGATCATGCAGTGGACCACCGAGCGTGCTGCGACGGTTCAGGTTGCCCCCACAATGCCGACCGAAGCGACTCCCCTCAGCTTGGTCAATAGTCTCTCCAACGACAGCGTCAATGCCCTGGCCAATGAGCTAGAAGAAGAGCTGCCTCCGATGCTGAATCTGGACCTGAGCCAGTTAGACATGAGTCCTGTGGACCTCAGCATTGTGCCACCGTCCATCGAAAAGCCCAACGGTGACAATTTCTTGGTTCCCACCTTGGAACTCGTGGGTGAGCCCCCCGAGGACCTCCCCCTGGCCATGTAAGCTTCTCCGCCGTCGCCGGGTCACAGCTATTATACCGACCGTTTTATTCCCTACCCCCTATCTGCACTCCCGGGTGCGTCTTTTCTACCGAACGTTTTATTTGCATCTCCTATCTCCTGTTTAAATCTCAACGATTCGCCGCGTCCCAGTGTCTAACCACACAGAGGGCGCGGTTTTTGTTTGTCCTTCTGTTTGCTTTTCCGTTTGCCTTTCTGTTTGCCTTTAGGGGAGCGCCTGTCCATAATCAAATATCCCTTGATGTTACCGCTTGCCATACCGCCCCTTTTCGAGCGCGCTCCCTATGCAAAACGGTCCTCTTAATTCGCCGACGAATAACAGCTCCAGTAGCGGCCCGGATTCGAATACAACCCGTCCTGGCTTGTCCAGTGCGGGCAACAGTCCAGGCTATGGCAACGGCGGCTATAATCCCGAACCCTATAACCCCGAAAGCTTTAGCCAGGGCTGGGCCGATATCAGCGACATTCGCCATACCCAAACCTTGGGTTACCAGGGCAATCTGCAAATGGCGACGGAATCCATGCTGGAGGAAGTCCTTCGGCAACGCCGAGATGCCGTTGAAGCTCGGCCCAATCTGACCCCTCTGATCCTCATTGCCATTGTGCTCACGCTGGTGGGCATGATTCTGCGCTTGCCTTGGTTGGGCTGGGTGGGTGCCGTTATGGCGCTGGTGATGTCAATCCGACTGATCTGGCCAGAGCTCCGAGATATCAGCAAAGAGCTGCTGGTGGATAAGTGGGGGGCGCCGTTTATTGCGTTCCTAGGCATTGGGATATCGATCGCAGCAACGGTCCAGTTCACCGGTTTTGGCGACGAAACCATTCGCTTCCTGCGCACAGGAGTCAATTGGGATGCCGTCGGTGCCGTCGGTGATACGCTCGGCGCTGTGGGCCAGATTTTCATCGCGGTTCTGGCGGTGTACATCGCCTGGCGGCAATACATCATTTCCAAGATTCTGACGGAGCAGCAAAACCAGCTGACCATTCAGCAGAACATGATTACCCAGCAGCAAACCATCGATGCCTATTTCCAGGGCATTTCGGATTTGGTGCTGGATGAGGAAGGTCTGTTGGAGGATTGGCCCCAGGAACGGGCGATCGCCGAGGGCCGCACCGCCGCCATCCTCAGCAGTGTCAACGCCGACGGTAAAGCCAAAGTCATTCGCTTTTTGGCTCGCTCCAAGCTACTGACCCCGCTCAAGCGCGATGGCCACCTGGGTCGTGCCATTCTCGATGGCAAGGGGGGTTACGAAGAAGATCGCATTGCTGGCGTACGCGTCATTGATATCGGAGTCATGTTGGCCAAGGCCACCCTCTCCCGCACCGATTTGCGCTGGATCGATCTGAGCGAGGCGAATCTCATCTACTGCGACCTGCGCGGCGCGGACCTGGTCAAGTCCAATTTGTCGCGGACCATTCTCTACGGCGCCAACCTCAATAGCGCCGACATCATGGGAGTCCGACTCCACTACGGACCTGTGGACACAGCCTCCCCCCGCAGCCGCACTGAAGCCCCCAATTACACCACGGGAGAGCGTACGGGGACGGTGGTGGAGGATGTGGACTTTACCAATGTGCAACGCATGTCTGAGGAACAGCGACAGTATTGCTGTGCCTGGTGCGGCGAAAAGTCACGGGCAACCATTCCCGGTGGTTGTCGTGACATCAAGAACCAGCTCGGGCGCTAGCGGTCAGGGAGTTGTGCTCCCTGATAAACCGAAATCGACTAGCATGGAACTATCCTCATTAACTTACATTTTACGAGCGCCCACGATGTCATCTGAACAAGCAATTCGAGACAAAGTTGCCCTAATCAAGGACAAGCGAGAAGCTCTCGTCAAACTACTGGATCAGCCAAACTTGGGCACGCTACGCATCGACGTCAATCAAGCTTTGGAAGAAGTGGATGATTTACTGGATGAGTTTGAACAAACCTTCCCTGACGATTAGGCGTTCCTAACAGTAGGCGTTCCTAACGGTTCATCTTTTCTGACTGCTTGATTCTCCCTTTTGAGCAAAAACAAACCCTGCCCCCAGTGTTGAGGCAGGGTTTGTTTTTGCGCCCAGCAACTCTGAATCGACGAATGGGAATCCTAGCGATAATTGAGTTTTAGGGGCTACCATGGCTGCCATTCCGTTTATCCTGCTTTTTGTTGTAGGGCTCTTACTGTCGATTATTTTTGGCATTACCAACATTGTGCTGGCGTTTCAAGAAAGCATTGGCTGGGGATTTCTCGTATTACTCCTACCATTTGCGGCCTTGGCATTCTCCATCAAGTTTTGGCACCGGAAGTGGGTTCGCCGCTCATTCCTCTACAACGTGGGTGGTGTCGTCGCAGCTTTTCTCAGCGCTATCGGCATGAGCCTTACCTTACCGGCTCTGCTCCAGCAGGCGGATCGCGCCCGACTCGCCCAACAGGATGCCTTCTACGCGGAGACTTGGGAGGAAACAGCCTTTGAGCCAGACAGCCAGACAGCGATAGTGCCCACCACAGCAGAAGCGCCGGAGCCTTTCTATGCAGGTGTCAGTTCTGCAATGGCGGCGGCAGAACTAACACAGACGGCTCAGTCTTCGGCGGACTGGACTGAGGTAGCAGACAACTGGGAGCGTGCGATCGCCATGATGGCATCGGTTCCAGCAGAGCACCCTCAATTTGAAGTCGCCCAAACCAAGGTCAGCGAGTACGAGAAAAATCTGGCCTATGCGGCTCAAAATTCCCAGCGCTAATCCCCCTGGGACAGGAGAATTCTGGCATTCAAAACAACCCAGGGCGGAGACAGGCATCATTCTCCGCCCCGCTCCTATCACATAAGAGCAATCATGCTAGGAGCGAGTGGCGCGCACAATCCGCAAGCTCTCCCAAGCCTCCGCCCGACCCAAGCGGCGCTCGTCCTTCAACGCCAAAAACACATAAAATCGCAGCACATCCTCGCAGTGGTCGAGATACTGACGCCGCCAACGCTTACAGTCCTCTGGAATAATCGCATTCTGGCGCACCAACCGCCGCTTCTTCGACAGAGTGTCATAGAATTCTGCCAGCATGCGCCAGAACGCACAGACCATTAAAATTTCTGGAGCAGGAAGCAGGGGCTTATTCCCCGATAGTTTTTGATGCAACTTAGGATTTCGGTTAAGGGCAGCGATCGCCTTTTGCTCCACCTCTTTGCCCCACTCCTCCGCTAAACGCAGGATGAGGTCACGATCGCGGCTCAGCTCCGCTCCATCGCGGCCCGAAAGCGCCAGTCCTCGCACATTGCTCAGGGCTGTATCCCGCTCTAGGGTTCGCAAGGGGTCCTTCTGCACATCCAATGCCTGGGACAAAACATCATCGACAGAATCGTAAATGAGAACATTATTCAGCGTCAGCACATGACGCAAGATGGGGTCAAAAATTAGGCTCGTATCCTGGACGATCTGCTCAATAAGCTGGGCCGCCAAGGGAGAATGTCGTTTGGACTTGCGACCAAAGCGCGTCTCATCTGGGCCTCCTTCGTCCTCTTCCGTTGCTCCCGGGACTCGAATGGCAGGTGGCTGCTCAACCATCAGTTCCACAGCCATCCGATCACCAGTCCTGGTGAGATCAACCGTCCTGGTTGCGCCAGAAGAATTGTTGTACCAACTGCTGAGCTTGTCGGCATGGGGCGATGAAACCGGATGATCTCGCAACTCCTGGGCAGACGGTAGACGGACTCTGACGGGACCCGCAACAACCGTCACCCCTGCTTCCAGGTAGATCGAGCCCAGGCTATTGATCCGCTGGGTGAGCCAATCACAAAAGGCCTGGGCATCACTGGCTCGGAGACCAGCGATCGCCGCCTTGGCAGACCCATGGGGAAAGCGGTGCTCCTTCCAGTGGTCCGGCTGGCGAAACTGCTGGTTCGGAAACGCACCTGTTTTGGCCTCCTCGGCCAACTCATCGAGAAAGAGCTGGTACTCCGCACAGGAGATATAGGTCAAATCAATGTCCGTCTTCTCATCCAAACGCAGCAAGCGCTTGAGCCGCCGCTCTAGCTTTACCTCCGCTGCCAACTTAAAGATCTCTGGCTTCGATGATTCGAGCCCCGCACCGAGGCGTCCTTCCAGATCATTGCGTACGTCCTTGCTGACACTTTCCGCTTCCTCCAAACAGTCATAGGCCACGGACAGGGCTTTGACCGAATTCTGCTGGAGTGCCGCCCAAATCAAATTGCTGGAATCATTTTGGGCCGCATAGAGTCGAATCGTTTCCTCCCACCATGGGTCATCAATATTGCGCGTCAGCTCATACTCCCGGTTCAGCACGCGCACCTGCACCGCCGCCAGATACTCCTGCAAACTCTTATGGGCAAATTCATACACACCGGGATGGCGCTCTACCAAGAGACCACTGGTTTGCTCAATGTGCTGGATGAATTCTTCCGCGGAAATCTCGCCCTTGGCCACCTCAGCCAACTGTTTCTCAATCAACACCTTGCCTGCAAACAGCCGAAACGTGCGGGTGCGCCGCTTCATTAACTTGAAGGCCAACGTTTGGAGAACTTTCTTTTTCTGATCCGCCGTCAGAATATCGGGAATCCCCTTCATATCCTGGCGACGGCCCAACAGCACATCACAAATTTCGCTATACAGCTCCACCCGTTTTCCCGGCAAAGCGCCTCGATAGGCGTGAACCGTGGCAATCATCGTCAGCAGCAGCGGATTCAGCGCCATGGCTGCCAGGGACGGATTATTTTGGATGCGGCGGATGAGATCTTCGGACTGGGTTTGGGCTGTTTTCTTCACGCCACGATCGGCCTTGCCCAGATGGCGCACCGTTTCCGTTTGCAGATACCAACTGCGGATAAACTGCTGCATCTGGGACAGGTTAAACGGCTTGATATCTAGGGTTGTCGCCCCCTCTAGCGGTGCATCGCGATAGCCAAACGGGCGGGAGGTAATAATAAACGGATTCTCACGGTGGAGCCGCATTTGTTGTGTGACCCACTGGCTCACCTTACGGCGCTGCTTCAGGCTGGAGACCTCATCCAGTCCATCGATCATGATCAGGCACTTGCCCTGCTGGAGCATTTCCTGAAACCAGTTGGGGGGTGGCGTAATGCCATCAATCTGGAGCTGTTGCTCAATCAACGACTGTAGGGAAGCCGGTTTATCCGCCGTGATCAAATCTCGCACTTCCCGCAAACAGATCAGCACCGGTACGTAGCTCTGGAGCTGGCGAGAATAGCGTTTGTGGGTGCCCTTGGCGAAGATCAGGGCCACATGCTCCAGCAACGTCGTTTTACCGGAGCCCGGACCGCCGAGAATCACCAGGCGATCGAAGGCACTCTGGGTTTTGAGGGCAACCAGAAACTGCCAAATATTCCAGCTGCCCCCAGCATCAGGGCGACCGACCAAATCCCCTGAAATTTGTCCAATGCTCTCGGGCCGCAGGCGTAGGGGAACAAAAAGCTTCTCCAAATCGAGGGCAAAGGGGCCTCGGGTCGTGAGTCCCTGGGTTTGGTAGTCGCGGTAGCGATAGATCAAGCTGCGATTGTATTTCTCGCGGAAGTTGCCCGAGAGCATCCACCAGGTCCGCTTGCCCCAGCGTTTGCTCTGGTCAAACAGCCAGTCCGCGAAACTGTCGGCTTGCTCATCGACGCGATCGCCCAGCCTGGCCCAAACCCGCTTGCCAAAGCGACGGCCCAGGGTCAGCACTGCCACCCCCACCGTCGTAATCCCCGAAACCACCGCCGGTCCAACCTGTCCCCCCAACAAGAAATGAAGCGTCACCCCTGCCCCCGAGGCAGGTAGCCCCAGGCTGACAAGGGTATCGACGGAATCTTTTAGACGCACCATGCGGGGGCAGGGGATAGGGGGAATACGGGGTTATCGCAAAAGCTGTGTCATTTTACAAGCTGCGTGATTTCACTGGGAACAGCTCGATCAAGAACAACTCTCTCGATAATGACAAATGGATCAGCAAGATGGCATGGTCCCATAGGACCGATGACTTTGTTCCCCTATCCCGAATGTCTGTCCCGAATGTAACGACTGGCAGACGGTCACAGGGCAAGGGTCACTGGCAGAATTTTTCGACACAGCGGGCAAACATCTCCACGCCCATGCCCAGCGCCATCTCATCAAAGTCAAAGCGGGGATGGTGGTGGGGGTAGGACAGACCTTTGCTCAAGTTGGCGGAGCCGAGGAAGAAATAGCAGCCCGGCACCTCCTGTAAAAAGAAAGACATGTCCTCACCGCCCATGGTTTGACAGTCCGGCACAACCCCTGCGGGGGTTTCGACGACCGCCTCCGCCACCGAGCGCACCAGCTCGGCCATTCCAGCATCATTGATCACCGGGGGATAGAGCTTCCAGTAGTTCAAGCTATAGGACGCACCATGCATCTCGCAGGTGCCCTTGATGATGGCTTCGATGCGATCGCGCAATACGCCGTCGTACTTCGGACTGAAATAGCGCGTTGTGCCCGTGAGGGTTGCCTTGTTCGCAATCACGTTGTGGGCACTGCCGGAATGGAAGGACCCCACCGTCACCACGGCTGACTCAATCGGGTCCACATTGCGCGCCACAATACTCTGCAAAGCGGTGACCACTTGCGACCCCACAACAATGGAATCCACCGTTTGGTGGGGCATGGCCCCATGGCCCCCTTTCCCTTCAATCACGCAGTCAAATAACTCCACCGCCGCCATCAGCGCTCCCTTGCGCACGCCTACAGTGCCCAGGGGCAGGTTGTTCCAGAGATGCAAACCAATGATCGCATCCACGTCAGGGTTCTTCAGCACCCCCTCATCCACCATGGGTTTTGCACCGCCGGGACCTTCTTCGGCGGGTTGGAAGATGATTTTGACGGTGCCTGCAAAGTCACGGTGTTGGCTCAGGTAGCGGGCGGTGCCCAGGGCAATCGCCGTATGTCCGTCGTGGCCACAGGCATGCATTTTGCCGTCGTGGCGGGAGCGGTAGGGCACTTCATTTTGTTCCTGGACGGGTAGGGCATCCATATCGGCTCGAATGCCCAGGACAGGACCGGGGCGATCGCCCTCAATCAGAGCCACAATTCCCGTCTGGGCCACCCCCGTTTGATGGGCAATCCCCCAAGCCGTCAGCTTATCCGCAATAAACTGAGCCGTCATTTGCTCTTGAAACCCCAGTTCCGGATGTTGATGGAGGTGTCGCCGCCATTGAATGACGTCGGGATGCAACGCCTGGATGGCCGGACGAATGCAAGACGTTTGGAGCGATAGGGGAGCCGAAACCATACCTGAGCCGGGGTAAAGGGATACGAAGGAATGCAATAAAGCGTTGACCTACTTTGCCCTAAATGTAGCAGTTTCAGCTCAGGCAAGGATGAGAGCCAGCCAAGCCTCCTAGTCCACCCCCGAAAAGTCCGCATTGGGCGCATTTGACAGCAAAATGGGGTCGAGAGTGGGGAAGCAATTTTAGGCCCATCCCAGCGCCTCGCTCGGACCAACGTTCAGCCCCGATTTCAGCGAGCAATCGGGGCAATATATGGACTCCTGGTGGACGCCTGGGCAGAAGCATTCTTCGCTCGGCTTAAGCCCTGTGCCTCAGGTTGATGCCGTTGATTCGCCCTAGGGGATGCCGTCTCTCCGCTGGCAGCGTTAGACTGGTTAGGATATTTACTTCTTCCACCCGATTATTCCTTAGGCTATGAAACGTTCTTGGCGACGCCGCTCTCTGCTTCAACGTGAACTACGCGGTCCCATTGGAGGTCAGAGGGTTCACCCTGCAACGGTGGGTGGAACGCGTCGTCGCAGCAATGCCACGGCTTCAATGGTCAGTACGGCGCTGGGTTGGATGCTCTTGCAGAGCTTAGGGGGCGCGGCCCTCGCCCTGACGGCGGAACCTCTGAATCAAGCCGCGAAGTCCGTAAAAGCCACAGCAGCCGTCGAAACGGTGATGGCAAATATCACACCGGGTGAGCCTCCCATCACCACAGCGCTCACCACCACAGCAACCGCTCCAGACGCTGTCGAGGCCGTTACAGAATCGAGCGCAGCCCCAGACACAGCCGCGACAGAAACAGCAACACCAGATACAGCCGCAGCAGAAACAGCAACACCAGAAACAACAGCCCCAGACACAGCAGCCTCTCCCGAGGCAGCCCCCCAGGAAGCAGCATCGACCGAAGCGTCTGCCCAAGAAACCGCTGAGCCCAGTACAGCTCAAGAAACAGCCCCCGCCGTCGATGCAGCAACGGACAATGCTGCCCCCGTCGTCGATGCGGCTCCGGACAATGCTGCCCCCGCCGTCGATTCAACGACAGACGATGCGGCAACGAATAATGCCCCCGCAGAAGAGACACCCCCAGGCAACACGGGTGAAGCCGCCGCTGTGGGCGAGGGGGAATCAGAATCCATTAGCTATAGTCAGCTCCTCAAGGACATCGACAACAAGAAGGTCAAGTCCGTTGTCTATGACCCGGTCCAGGACGTGGCTCGGGTGCTATATCAAGACACCCCTGAAAATGAACCGCTGATCGTCTCGCTGCCAAACCGTGTCACTGAACTGTTTGATGCAGACCGGATTGCAGCCTCCGGCGTGATCTTTGAAATCGATCCCACCGCCGACAACAGCGACAGGTTGGCCTTTATGCTGAATCTGATGCTGTTCCTGATCCTCATCGTCGCCGTGATGATGATCATCCGTCGCTCTGCGGGAGCCGCCAACCAAGCGATGAACTTTGGCAAGTCCAAGGCACGCTTCCAGATGGAAGCCAAAACGGGCGTCATGTTTGAGGATGTGGCTGGCATTGAGGAAGCCAAGGAAGAACTGGGTGAGGTGGTTTCCTTCCTGAAGCAGCCTGAAAAATTCACGGCGATCGGTGCCAAGATTCCCAAGGGAATGCTGCTGGTCGGACCTCCGGGTACGGGTAAAACGTTGCTGGCCAAGGCGATCGCCGGAGAAGCGGGCGTGCCTTTCTTCAGCATCTCAGGCTCAGAATTTGTCGAGATGTTTGTCGGCGTCGGCGCCTCCCGCGTCCGTGACCTCTTCAAGAAGGCCAAGGAAAACCGTCCCTGCCTCATCTTCATCGACGAGATCGACGCCGTGGGTCGCCAACGCGGCGCGGGCATTGGCGGCGGCAATGACGAACGCGAGCAAACGCTCAACCAGCTCCTGACCGAGATGGACGGCTTTGAGGACAATGCCGGCATCATCATCATCGCGGCGACCAACCGCCCCGACGTCCTCGATTCAGCTCTGCTGCGTCCGGGACGTTTCGATCGCCAGGTGATGGTCGATCTGCCCACCCGCGAGGGTCGCCTGGGCATCCTCAAGGTCCATGCCCGCACCAAGAAGATGGCCGACGACATCTCCCTCGAAACCATCTCCCGCATCACCCCCGGTTTCTCCGGTGCGGACCTGGCTAATCTGCTCAACGAAGCGGCCATTCTGACGGCACGGCGGCGCAAGGATGCGGTGACCATGCTGGAGGTGAACGACGCCATCGATCGCCTCACCATTGGCTTGACGATGAATCCGCTGTTGGACAGCAAGAAAAAGCGACTGGTGGCGTACCACGAAGTGGGCCATGCGCTGCTGATGACCCTCCTGGAAAACACAGAGCCCCTCGATAAAGTCACGATCATTCCGCGCTCCGGCGGCATCGGCGGTTTCGCGAAGCCGATTCCTGACGAAGAGAATATGCAGATGCGATCGCGTGCTCAGTTCCTAGACGATTTTGTCGTCTACATGGGCGGGCGAGCGGCGGAGATGCTGGTGTTTGGCCCGGATGAAGTGACACCAGGTGCCCAAAGCGACATCAAGGGCGTCACCGACATGGCTCGAAAAATGGTGACGCTCTACGGCATGTCCTCCCTGGGGCAAGTCGCCCTAGAAAGCTCTGGCGGTCAGGTATTTGTCGGAGGAGGGCTGATGAGTTCGCGGCCCGAGTATTCCGAAAATATGGCGGTGCAGATCGATCGTCAGGTGCGGGCCTATGCCATGCAAGCGCTGGAGAAAGCCTGCGAAATTCTGGGCGAACACCGACCGGTCATGGATCGGCTGGTGGATTTGCTGATTGAGCAGGAAGTCTTGGATGGTGAGGACTTCCGCCAGGTCGTTGCCGAATATGCCGTGATACCGGAAAAGGATAGCGTCAAGGATCGCAAGTCAGCGGTCAAAACCAGCTAGGGAATCGGCGACCTGACATAACCAAATACCAGGCAGCGGAATATCAGGCAGCGAATTCTTAGGCAGCCTGTTCCCAACGCAACACCATAAAAAGCGGAGTTCCTAATGGCGCTCCGCTTTTTGATGCAGACTGCTGCAGGGCCATGGACCCGCAACCGGTCAAACCAATATCAATCGTCGGCGGAGGCTTCTGGTGCGATCGCCGGACGAATATTCACGATCTTGCCGCCCAATCGGGTAATGCGACGCATTTCCTCATTCATCCGGTTATAGGGAACTGAAATCAGCACGGTGCTACTCGTGCGAATCGAATGTTCCGACTGATCGGAGCGGAGGGTTTGCCTCAAACCTTCCACTTCATAGATAAAAAGGCGGTTATTGGAAGCCGCCGCCGCGGGGTTCGTTAACGTAGATTGTCCTAACATAATTTCACTCAAAATCGAACGCAGTCGGCGAGTCAACCCCAGCCAAATCCATCACAATGGCTGAAGCAAACCCAGGGCTAAACCTATTGGGCGACGGTCACACTGGCAACTTTCCCCCCCATACGATTGACCTTTTGCAGTGTATTGGAAAGCTCCTCATAGGAGACAATAAAGACCCGATTACTGCGACGGACCTTGGGATAGCGGGGTAGCGAGAGCGCCGCCACTTCAACCCGATAGAGGTTACGGGAGGCACCCATGGACGATTGGCCAAAGGCACGCTTGAGCGGGAGATTACGCCCGGAAGGCTTGTAGGCAAAGCCTGCACCACCGCCGGAGGGAGCAACCACAGACGAGGCACTGTTCTTAGCCAGGTCCGCTGCAAGATGGGGAGCAGCCCCCGCAATTTGGGAGCGATCGCTATTGGCATAGCCCCGATAGAGCTGAAACATACGCGTAAACCCAACGGTCTTTTGAGACTTTTGGGTCGAGAATCCGCGATAGTAGGGCACGATTGATTCTCCAAAATTCTCGATGTATTCATCGGAATCAATGTAAGAATCAATGTCAGCTTCAAACCCCTCCGTTTGATAGCGATCGAGATGCTCAATCACCTCTGACTCATCGTAGGGGGCACGCCCCAACAAGTGCTTAATGTTCAGCTCAATAACCCGCGTTTGAAAATGGGGGTAAAGGAATTTTTTCTTATATAGCTCGGACTTGGCCACGGCTCGGACAAACTCACGCACGGTAAGCTGTCCATTACAGAGCAACGACTCTAAGCTCACCAAACGCTCAGAGGCCATAATGTAGTCATTGCCAAGGACATGGCGATAGACCGCTTGAATGGCAGCCTTGGCCTCTGCCTTTAAAAAACCTGGGCGCAGCTCCACAAGGCTCGTTTCTGCAAATGCAGTGGTGCCCAAACGGGATGCTCCAGTTGTAATTGCCACAATTTTTTCTCCCTTACGATACGCAACACGAGACAGACAACATTAAGAGAACCAACATCAGACAGGCAGAACGCTCAGCACGCGGGCTCCACGCTGGTTCAGACGTTGCAGGGTCGTGGACAATTGTTCATAGCTGACGAGAGCCTCGTTGAAGCTGCGACGTAGCTGAGGTGCCCGGGCAGAACTCCCCTGGGTGGACCGTACACGATAGAGCTGGCTGCGCCCTCCGGTGGTCACACCGCCAAGGGCATTGCCATCGTTCTCAGCTCGGATGGTGTTGGAGAGATTACAGGCGAGTTCCCGCGTTAGCCAAGCGCCCTTGTTTTTGCCCTGGGAGCGATCGCTATTGGCATAGCCCCGGTAGAGCTGATACATGCGGTTATAGCCCACCGTCTTTTGGCCAACCTGACTTTCAAAGCCGCGATAATAGGGAACAATGGCATCGCCAAAACTGGCCTCATATTCCTCCGATTCAATATAGGAATTGATCTCCGCTTCATAGCCCTTCTGAACGTAGAGATCGACATGGTAGGCAATCTCAGATTCGTCATAGGGCGCACGACCCAGTAAATGCTTAAAGTTCAGCTCGATGAAGCGAACCTGGGGGGTGGAATAGAAAAACTTTTCCCGATATAGCTCAGACATCGCTAAGCCGCGCACAAAATCCCGAACCCGAATATTGCCCTGACGCAGCAAGGATTCCGCACTCTCTTGCCGCTCACTGGCCATCAAATGCTCATTGCCAAACACCTGGCGATAGGAAGCCTGAATAATGGCTTGAACATCCCCTTCGGTCCAGTTTGGGCGCAATTCCACCGGAGATGCCGCGACAAAAGGCTCCGATCCTAAGCGCTGAGCTGTCGTAGAACTCGACATGCTTTAGCTCCTAAAAAAATGATGAATCAAAAAATGAAAGCTTAAAACGCAATAATCTAACGCAACGATCTAGACGGTCGATTCATAACACACCCTAAATCGATAGGCCATTTAAAATGGTCAGAAACTCCCAAAGCACCGCAGAGATCTCCGCGATGCTTTGAGTAAAATCGACCCTTCCCAAAATCGATTAGCTCAGGGCGTTAATCGCATAGTCAAGGTAGGAGTTTGCCTCAACGGCAGGGTCACCGGACAGACCATGATTCGCCTTGATGTGCTTCAGCGCTTCGACATACCAGCTGGGAGACAGATCAAACGTCTTGTTGATCTCATCGATACCGGCCAGCAAATATTCGTCCATGGGACCTGTGCCACCTGCAACGAGGCAGTAGGTCACCATACGCAGGTAATAGCCAACATCACGGGCACATTTGGCCTTCCCCGTTGCATCAGCAGCATAGTTAGGCCCCTGCATCTGGGTGGTGTAGGGGAACTTGGTGTACACCGCTTGGGCTGCACTGCTGGTGAGGGCATCCGCTTTGCTGCTCAGGGCCTTAGCAGCCTGCAAACCAGCTGTGGCTTGGCGAAAGCGACCAAAGGCAGATTGCACTTCAGCACTGCTGAGGAAACGGCCTTGGGAATCAGCAGCTGCAACAGCTTCAGTCAGGGGAGTTTTCATAGGTCTAATATTCTCAAATGTTTTTCAAAGGTGATGCGAAGAGAGAACCAAGGTTGCCACCCAAGGCAGTTTTAAGGGAACTCACCGTGGGTTGAGCAATCAAGAGAATCAATCTAGGCAATCGAGCAAGGGTTAGCCCTGTCGCAAGGACTCACGTTGAGGTCAGCCTGAGCTTAGCCAACGGCAGAAGCTGCACGATCGAAGTAGCCGCCAATTTCAGAAAGGAGTGCACTACAGTCACCGGCGGTGATGCCATTGCGATCGCCAGCGATCTCAAGGGCTGCTGCCTTCATTTTGTTGACGCCTTCGGAGACGGAGGCACCGGGTACGCCCAGAGCCAAATAGGTTTCCCGCAAGCCATTGAGGCAACGATCATCCAAGACGGAAGCATCGCCAGAGAAGGTTGCATAGGTGACGTAACGCAGAATGATTTCCATGTCACGCAGGCAAGCAGCCATGCGACGGCTGGTGTAGGCATTGCCCCCTGGAGAGATCAAACCAGGTTGCTCTGCAAACAGAGAGCGGGCTGCATTCGCCACAATGGCAGAAGCATTACTCGTCATCCGGTTCACAGCATCCATGCGCTTGTTTCCATCGGAAACCATCGCATTCAGCGCGTCAATCTGACCACCACTGATGTACTCGCCACGAGCATCGGCCTGAGCCACAACCTTAGTAAAAGCGTCTAGCATTCTGTAAATCTCCTCGATTCAGTAAAGAAGGTTCTCTAAAACATGATGAATGGTGTTCAATTTGCAGAAAGTCTCAGCTACGAGATCCCAGCGGCAAGTAGCCACAAAAAGAGAAGCAGCCACCAGGTACTGTCGAGAATAAGCACGGGAGAAAAGCACCCCAATCAAACAAAAAGCCTGATTGGGAGAGCAAGTTCTTGCTTTTATTCAAGGCAATTACCAAAGCCGATTCCGAAACGGAGATACAACTCTATGACCTAGAGATGTTCGCGACTTCCCCTCCAAAACCATGCCGGCAGATAGTCCACCAGCATTGGCTTGGGGGTTAATTCTTGTCTGGAGACAGTCAAGAACTAAATGCCATTTGAACTGTTTTTATTAAAGCAATCGACCTGTGCAAGTTTTGTGCAATTTTTGAACGTGAACTTTTACAAAGCTAAATCGGTTCAAAATCTATCGCTCGGATTTAGGCGACGCAATCAAATAGCATAGTGCGCATATAGCGTTCGGCCCAGACCTCTCCAAAGGACATTTCTAGAATGCGGCGAGTCTTGTCATTTTGGCGCTGCTTTTCACAGTAATAGCGATGCCCTGCCTGAACGCTGTTGCGCGATGTTGCCGACAAGAGTGGCTGAGTGGCGTTGGCCAATTCACAATGGTGTATCAACATTGACTCAACCCGCTGAAGAAATTGTGCTTCTTCCGCTGCATCCTGGGGGGCAACAAACACACAGAACTGAGAAAAGATATCGCCCCACTCTGGCAGGGCACGGGGGTTGAGAAACGTTGGAGCAGGCAGACAAGATAGGGCTTGTTCGTAGGCCGGAGGGAGGCTACGAACGCCACTGACCGGCGACAACCTGACGGGGGAGAGATCGGCAATCGCAGCACTAATGCCTTGCATTTTTCCCACCAAATCCGCACCGAAAATCGGGAGGTCATAGGTGATACGCGGGAACATCACGCAATGCAGGATGTGGAGGCGATCGCTCACCCGAGCCAGCTCCAGATGGAGTTTGCGGAAGTGAGTGGATTGGTAGCAATGGTTTTCAATCACCAACCGCTCACCCTGCAAGGTCCCTTCAACGTAGCCCAAGTCTTCAGGAATCGGATAAGGCGACAAATCTAAATGGGATTCCCAAATCGCCTCAATGCGATCCGCCAAGGTCCCCATGAGTGGATTTTGTGTCAATCGCAGTGAGGGGGCTCGTTCAGAGGGCGATTGCGACGGAGGAGAGAGCGAGGATAACGCTTCGTTTTGCAGAGACGTTACGGCAGGAGAGATCGACATAGGTGCTCATCCGTGGGGAGGGTGAATGATTTTAGCCTGTCAGAATAAGCGTGCAAATTCTGTGCACAGGCCCCAACGCTCCCATCCCCATCAACCTTCAGAACAATCCCTAAAGCTCTATTTCTCAATCGTTTGGCAGGATAAATCCAGCCTCAGCGCTCCATAGCAGTCATTCAGCCCCACCAGTTGTATCCACAAAAATATACCCTTTTCTCAATGGGCAAGCGCATCGATACGCTCCAAGCGACTGAGAATGCGATGGGCCAATTCATGGCCTCGAATCGGCTTAAACAGGTAGTCATCCGCACCGACAGAAAAGGCCTGTTGGCGTGTCTCGGGGTCATTAAGAATACTTAAGAACAGGATCGGCAGACGTTTCCAGCGGGGGTCATGGCGAACCAATTGGCATAGTTCTAAACCATCAATCTCGGGAATTTTAATATCCAGCACCAAGGCATCGGGCTTCACAGACTGCAACACATTCCAAAAGTGTTTCGGCTCTGCCAGGGTCGTGACCTTAAACCCAAAGGGATTAAGCTGCTGGAGCAAATGTTTCAAGACATGGGGGTCGTCATCCACCAGCATCACTTTGAGGTGTTCGGAGCCCGCCTTGAGTCTGGGCTGCAAAGCATGGGAGGACTGCTTATGGACTGCGATGAGGCTGGCGGTAATCATCTGCTCAGCAGAGACATTGGCCTGCAGCAGAAACGTGCCTCCTAAACGCAGAGCCTGAAGGCGATCGCCCAGCGTGTCACACTCTCCCAAAATCAGAAGGGGAATGCCTGTCATTCCAGCTTGAAATTTTGCCAGTTCCTTGGGGCGATTCAATAGGGGACGCAGATGTTCTAGGCGGGCAATCATCTGGTTAGGGGGCGGCTCACTCTCAAGATGTTCACACAACCCTTGCCAGGATTCAAAACTACGGCTTTCCAAACGCTGACTCATGGCCGCCGTAGACAATTCCTGGTTCAGCGCAGCATCACTGCTGAGAATCCATAGGACAGGCACCGATTGTTCAGAGAACTCGGGGAGCACTGCGATGGTGGTTGTCTGCTGAACCCACCGCCGCAACTGCTGGAGCTGTGCTTGAATGTCGTCTTCCGGCGGCAAGGCTTGATTGGGCTGAAGGTCGGATTCAAGCTGTCTCACGGCTTCTACAATGCGTGAGAGGCCAAACATCCCAAGCGTTCCGGCCAGACGGTGGGCAATTCCGGGGCGCAGCCCAGGATCCTCTTGCAGCATGCGCTGAATTTCCTGCACGCAGGCCTTCTGGGCTGTGGGCCAGGTTTCGTTGAGAAACTGGAGGTATTGCATTTCAATGGCCGTTCGCGTTAGCACCTCAGACGGTGGCTCCACCGACGAAGGGACAGACCGGAGAAGCGCAGGCTCGGACGGCAACTCGGACGACAACATGGCCCCTTCCCCTTCCGAGGGTTTGAGATAATAGCCACGCCCATGGAGCGTACTGATAAAATCCACCGGAGCACCGGCCCGTTGCAGCTTTTTGCGCAGTCGGCGAACGTGGGAACGCACCGTGGACTCCACCGGAAATTCCTCCGAGGACCACAGACGTTCTAACACCTCTTCAACGCTGACGACATGCACCCCATTGGCAATCAGTAGCTCTAGCAACTTATATTCCTTTGAGGTGAGCTTGAGGGGGCGATCGCCATAGCTCACTTCACAGGTCATGGGATTGAGCAACAGATCTCCCCAGATCCTGAGCGGCGATGCCTGTCCCTGTCCTCGCCGCAATAGCGCCCGAATGCGTGCCTCCAGCTCCCCCATATCAAAGGGTTTGACCATATAGTCATCGGCCCCGGCATCCAGCGCCTGAATTTTGCTGGCACTGCCTTCTTTGGCCGTCAGCAGCAAAATGGGTGTCATATCCCCCTCCGCCCGCAGGCGCTGACAGAGGTGAATGCCGTTCAGCTGGGGCAGCATCAGATCAAAAATCAACAGATCATAGTCAAACGTTGAACCATAGGACCACCCCGCTGCGCCATCGGTCACCACATCCACCACATAATGTTGCGCAGATAAGTGGCGCGTAATCAGTTTGGCTAACAATACATCGTCTTCAACCAACAGAATTTTCATGGGCGGATTACGGTTTAGGAACGATTACGGTCCAGGGGAGGTTCAAGGGAGTCTCAGGGAAGGGTCAAGGGAAGCCCGAGGGAAGCTCTAGGGAAGCGAAGAGGTGGGCTACAAAGCATGGGCGTTTACCAGTGAAGGATTTTAGCAATTTGTTCCGGCAAGTCCAGGGAGTTGAACGGTTTGGTAATCACACCACTCACCCCTAGGGCCTTAAGCTGCGATTTCTCCGCAGCCTGGGCCTTGGCCGTCAGAAAAATCACGGGAATCATGGATGTATTGGTATCGGCTTGGAGGGCCTTAAAGGTTGCAACACCATCCATATCCGGCATCATGACATCGAGCAAAATCGCATCGGGCTGATGCTGCTGGGCAAGCTGAATCCCTTCAGGACCAGAGCTAGCGGCCAACATGTCCCAGCCTGCGGTGAGCTGTAGGCCAAATTTGACCACCGTTTGAATGGTCTCCTCATCGTCAATAATCAAAATGTTCTTGGCGTAGACCATGCCGTTAACTCTCCTGCTTTCCCTGTAGAGATGTTGATTTTTGCTCCTGTCGCGACCGTGGAGAAGACGGCACCGTAAACGCAAAGGTGCTGCCTTGGCCGATCTGGCTCTCCACCCAAATTGAGCCACCGTGCTGCTCAATGATTTCCCGACAAATGGTCAGCCCCAATCCCGTGCCCCCCTTACGGCGAGAATCGGACGAGTCCACCTGTTGGAAGCGTTCAAAAATACTGTCCAAATTGTCTTCAGGAATGCCAGGGCCCTGATCGCAGATTTGGAACAGCGTTTGCTGACCTTGTTTTTCCACGGTAATCGTGACGGTTTGTCCCACAGTCGAAAATTTAATCGCATTGCTGAGCAAATTGGTCAGGGTCTGGAGAATGTAGTCAGCATCGGCCCAAATGGGCGTTTCGCTGGGCTGGCTCTCTAGGGTCACCCCCTGCTGCTGAGCCATGGGCTGCATGGCTTCGATGGCATGGATGATTAAATTAGCTGCGTCACACTGCTGCATTTCCATCGTGACATCGCCGGATTCGATGCGCTGGAGGTCCAGAACGTTGTTCACCAAACGCACCAGGCGTTCTGTATTTTCATCCGCAATTTCCAGCATTTGCTGACCATCTTGGGAGAGCACGCCGAGACGACCCGTGGAAAGAATCTTGAGGGCACTGTGCATGGACGTGAGCGGCGTCCGCAATTCATGGCTCACGACGGAGATGAACTCATCTTTCATGCGCTCAATGGCCTTGCGATCGCTAATATCACTGGTCAACGCAAAAAATCCCTGCACCGTCCCTGCTGCATCAAAGTCGGGAATATAGGTAATGTTGAGCGATCGCCCCTGACCATCCGGCCCCACCATTTCATTTTCATAGGTGGTGACTTCCCCCGCCAAAACCTTTTGCACAGGCAACTGCATGCGGTCATAGCTTTCGGCCCCCCAAACCTCACGGAGATGCTTGCCGCGCAGGGAGACGAGGGACAAGCCCAGCCAATCCTCATAGGCTTGATTATTAAATTGATAACACTGCTCGCGATCGATATAACCAATCAAAACCGGCAACGCATTGGTAATTAGGCGCAGCTGCTCCTCCTGCTGTCGCAATGCCGTTGTGCGCAAGGCAACAACATCCTCCAAATTTCCCACAAGCTGAGATTGGGCCAAGGCAATGCTGATCTGATCGGCCAGTTGCTGCATCAAGGCAAGCTCAGAATCCTGCCACTGACGAGACTCACTGCATTGGTGAGCGATCAGCAATCCCCACAGGGCCACCGGACGCGGTGATGCCGCGGTGTCCGAGGCCCCCGTCCCGGCCAGGGGGGTTTGCAGCACCGGGTGGTGCAGAATGGGGACAATCAGCTTCGCCTTGATATCAAACTGTTCGACAAATTCCACCAAACATTCCGCGAGCCCCGCCGAGGGGTCACGCACATTCGCAATCGCCACCACCCGCCCCTCGGCATAGCGCTGTTGATAGTCCGTGGGAAAGACTTCCTCGGGAAACTGCATGCCCAAGATTTTGGGATATTGCGGCAACACGGCTTCGCTGATGGGCTGCCCCGTGCCATCATCCAGCACCTGATAGATTAAGACCCGATCCGCGCCCAAAATGCGCTGCACTTCGGTGACGGTGGCATGGAGAATATCTTCGAGCTGGAGCGACTGCCGGATCTTGAGCGCAACCTCGGCAAACAATTCCGCCTGCTGCTGCTGCTGGGCTAGGGCAACCTCGGCTTGGGTCGTGCGATCGCCCCGATCTCGAAACACCACCAAATGCCGACGGGGCAGAATATTCCGCGTCAAACTCCATTCCACAATGGGCTGGGAGAGGAGCTGCGATGGAGACAACGCCCCAACGTGCACCCCAACGTGCGCCCCAACGTGAGGGGGTCTTCCAAACGGTGCAGCGTGCGATCGGGTCACCCGACGCGCACTGATGTACTTTTCTCCCGTCGCCTGGTCCTCGGGCTGCGCCCCCCGGTGGAGCCGCGAAAAATCAACGGGGGTATTCACAAAGGCCTTCCAGGGACGACCGATGAGCCGACCCGGCGGCAGACCCAGAATGGCCGCCGCCGGATCATTCACCGCAACAATCTGTCCACGCTGATTCAAAAGCGCGATCGCCTCATTGGCTCGCTGCAGCATGGGCGGCAAAGTATGGCGAGCCCAGCGCCGAGATTGACGACGAGTTCGAAACCGAGGGGGACGTCGCTTCATTCAGGGCCAAGGAATGGAAACCCAATCCAATGGACAGCATGAGCCATTAGACCTTAAGAAGAAGCGTAACCCTTTATTACGAAGTATTAGTTTAAGTTTGATTTCCTTTCGAGATCAAATTCCGATGCAGACAGCGTGGGTGGAATGAGTCCTGTGGCCCATCGTCATGCCCTAGCTGCGAACCAAGGGCTGCAAGACCTCCCGACGCCCCTTCAGCCAAAAGGTCGCAATCTCGCCCTTGCCCTTGACGGTCACCAGCCCCCGGGGCTCCATGAAATAGGCATCCCGCAGGCAAGCGTGGGTCGCTTCAGTCACCTGAATTTCCCCAGGAATGCCGTGGGATTCCATACGGCTAGCGACGTTGACCGTATCGCCCCAGAGGTCGTAGATAAACTTCTTCTCGCCAATGACGCCCGCCACAACGGGGCCGGTGTTAATGCCAATGCGCAGATCGACGTTTTGCTCGTAGAGGGCATTGAAGCTGATGATTTCTGCCCGCATGGCGAGGGCCATTTCGGCGATCGCCTCTGCATGGTTTTGGGTCGGCTTCGGCAGTCCGCCCACCACCATATAGGCATCCCCAATGGTCTTGATTTTCTCCAGGCCGTATTGCTCGCTCAGGGCATCAAAGCGCGAGAAAATTTCGTTCAGCATCACGACCAAATCGGTGGGCGAAATCTGCTCGGCCAACTGGGTAAAGTTGACCAAATCTGCAAACAGGACCGTCGCAGAGGCAAAACCATCGGCAATGGGCTTGTCCCCCCGCTTGAGGCGGTCCGCCACGGGCGACGGCAGAATGTTGAGCAAGAGTCCCTCGGAGCGTTCCTGTTCGGTTTCGAGCTGGAAATTGCTGGCTTCGAGTTCTTCAGTTCGTACCGCAACTTTGAGTTCTAGCTCCCGTGAGATATTGCGCAAGCGGCCAATCACCACGGCGATGCCAGAGAGGGCCAGCAGCGACAGCAGGCCCATCATCATGGTCAGACTGCTCAGGCCACGCTGGGTTTCAGCGGTGATCTTATCGAGGGGAGTTGTGATTTCGAGGACCCCCCGGACATCGCCGACCTTCCAATCTTTTTTGGGGCTATTCGGGAGGGTGTTGTGGCAACTGACGCAGCTCGATCGCATAATGTCGGCTTCGGCGTAGCGCAGGGACGGGCGGCCCTCAATCTTGGTGAATTCCACCACTGGGCGGTTGGGAAACCGACGGAGTTTTTCCAGGGCTTGGGTTTCGAATCCATCCCTGGGGCCACCTTCCTCGGCCCGGTTGGGAAAGGGGAAGTCGCTGAAGAGGCGCACCGACATGCCGGGTTCTTTGTGGCTGAGGGTATGGCCCAGTTCAATCAGGTAGGTCGCGGGAACGGGAATGGCCCCCTGGTCTTGGGTGGCATAGTTGGGGGTGATCTCGATGTCATCGAGTCCCCGTAGACGGGCGACGGCTTCGGTGGCGTAGAGCGATCGCGCCTCTTGCATGGCCTGGACATAGAGCCGGGAACTTTGCTCGGCCTGTCGTTGAATCAGGCTCTCGGACAATCGCGACATGCTCAGGAGTGAGCCCCCCACGCCTGCCAGGAAGAGGACGGCGAGTACCAAAATAGTGCGGCGGTGAATGAAACTCAGGGCACTGCGGTAAATGCGCAGAAGCCAGGGTGACTGAGGCGGGGGATACGGCGGAGGGAATTGCGGGGCGGATGGGGGATGCGGCCTTAGGACAGGTAGTGTAGATGACATATATCCGGCACCGAATGCAATGGAATTGACTCAACCCTTTCGCCTAAAAATCTTGCTCTGCAAGCAATAGAGCAGAGCAATCAAGACAGCCAATAACGGGGTTACACAGGAATCAATTCGAACATAGCAATTTATACTTCCACCGTCGGCTGTGAATTTCAGGAAAGGTCATCCGGGGTCGCGGGTAAAGTTTATATTTGTTCATCAAGCATGTTTTGGACTGGGTTCTGCGATTGGTGGGCGCTTTTCGAGTCCTGGGGCTGCCCTGTCTGACAGAATTTGAGTGATGCAGTTGTTGAGACCGATCGCGATGGATCTTTGGGTGGGGCTTGTCATTGGTTTAGGGGTGCTGGGGTTTAGCCTCAGTCTTTGGATCGTGATTCCGGCTCCGGTGTTGTCACTATTACCGCTGAGTGTGGGTGCTCCGGAGATTAGTCCTGGGCTGCTGGTCTTGAATGCCTTGGCGCTGGCGGGTGGCCTAGGCTTGCTCAAGCGTTTTCCGCTGCGCTCGTCGATGTCCTGGTGGATTTTGGCGTTGATGGGGATGAGTGCGATCGCCCTCACGCTCAGCAGCATTCCGCTGCGACAGCTGGGGGCAGCACGGCAGCAGGTTGAGCAGCAGATGGTGCAGGTGTTGGGGGCGGATTATGGGCAGCGGCTTCCGGCGGCGGTGCAGGGGCGGTTGCGATCGCAACCGTTTAGCTTCTGGGATAGTTTTCGAGGCGTTCCTATCCCTGAGGTGCGGGAGACGTTGGGCGTGACCTTTGCCAGTCCAGACGGGGTGCCGCTCAAGCTGAATGTGTATCGGCCTGAGCGGGTGGGGAGGTACCCGGCGATCGTGACGATCTATGGCGGGGGCTGGCAGCGGGGCAGTGCGGATGATGAGGGGGCGTTTAATCGCTATCTGGCGGCCCAGGGCTATGCGGTGTGGGCGATTTCCTATCGCCATGCGCCGGAGTATCGGTTTCCGGCACAGTTGGAGGATGTGGTGGCGGCGATCGCGTTCATCCGAGACCATGCCGATGACTATGAAACGGACATTGACCGGGTGGCGTTGGTGGGGCGATCGGCGGGGGCGCAGTTGGCGATGTTGGCGGGCTATGGGGTGAGTCCGGTGCCGATTCGGGCGGTGGTGAATTATTACGGGCCGGTGAATCTGACGGAGGGCTATAACAATGTGCCGGTGCCGGATCCGATTGAGTCGCGATTGGTGTTGGAGACGTTTTTGGGTGGGCCACCGACGGCGTTGCCGGAGTTGTATCAGCAGGCATCGCCGATTAGTAAGCTAAAGCCGGGGTTACCGCCGTCGCTGTTGATTTATGGTGGGCGGGACAATGTGGTGCAGGCGAAGTATGGGGCGGGGCTGGCGCGGGCGTTGGAGGCGGAGGGAAATGCGGCGGTGTTTGTCTCGATGCCCTGGGCGGACCATGCGTTTGATGCGGTGTTTCAGGGGGTGAGTAATCAGTTTTCGTTGTATTACGTGGAGCGTTTTTTAGCTTGGGCGTTGCACCAGGGCTGAGGCAAGGAACCGGGTTTTTAGTCGAAATCTTTGGGGCTGGTCTGGAGAGTATCGCAACAACCCGGTTTCTGGACAAAGAGACTTGGCTCTAAGGAACAGAAGTGAAATAATTCCGATCTTCTGTAGGGACGAGCCGCACTCGTCTGGGCTGTTAGCGGAGGTTTTGCATTAGCCGGACGAACAGCGGTTCATCCCTACAAATCAAATGCTGGTTTTATTAAATTTTCATTCCTAATAGACCTCTTGCACGAACCTGACAGCCGCCCCCATCCCCCAACCCCTTGCCCCCAATTTTGGGGGAAGGGGAGTCAAAAAGCCCTTCTCCCAAGCTTGGGAGAGGGGTTGGGGTGAGGGCCAGATGATTTATGCAAGAGGTCTAATCATCTGCCTCTGTTGTTTTTGGCGTTTGCGCTTGCTTTTTCTTAATTTCAACTTGAAGATCTTCCTTGACTTCTTCGATTTGTTCTTTTAATCCTTCAACTTGATCAATTTCAGCCGCGTTATTACTGGGCTTCGATTCATCAACGTCTTTGACAAGAACCTCAATTTTTTCAATTTCTTCAAGGCTTTCTTTCAAGTCATTTACTGAACTTTTATTAGCTTTTTTAGTTAGTTCTTTAGAGTCTTCTACAATAGCCTCTACGGGTTCGAGAAGAGTGTTTTTAGAAATCTCTCCGTTGCTAGCTTCTTCTTGGCTTTCTTTTAGAATTTCAATGTAGCCATCTTCAATTTCATCCTTGGTTTTAGTGACTTGATCGAGTTTATTTTGCGTATTCTCGATTTTTGTTTCTGCTTCGGTAATCTTGATGCGTGCTTCAGTGACTTCTGCCTTTGTTGCATTGAAGCTGAGTAGCGTTTGCATGGTGAGGGGCAGGGTGATTGCGCCGACGGAGGCGACGAGCCAGGCTCGAATTCGATCGCTTTCGTTGTCGGGCAAGCCAACGAGACCAAGGGTGACGAGGGAGGAGGCCATGGCAGAGGCGATTCCATAGGTGACGTAATGGGAGGTCAGGCGCATGGCGCTGTGTTTTGGCTTCTCCTGTGCTTCTGAATTACTTTGTTCTTGTGGCTGGTCTTGTACAGCTTCCTGTTTCTTTGATGGCTGTTGCAGGGTTTCTTCTTTGGGGGGAGGGATGATCACTTCTCCATCGACTTCGAAGCCAACGTAGGTGAGCATGCCTGCGAGGGTGGCTCCGACGAGGGCGGGCAGGAGAATATGGGCGGCGGTGTTGCCGGTGAAGATTTTGTTGGGGGCGTTGCTTTGAACGAGGGAGACAAAGCTATTTCGATCGCGATTAAATTTATTGGGTCGGTTGGGCTGGGACGCTTTTGTGAGTTGAGAGGAAGACATAGGATATATTTCGGCGATGGGGGCTGGGCTCTGTTCGGGGGTTCAGGGAAGCGCGCTTAGGACTTATTTCGTCCTGGTTGGGACGAATATGCAGGGATGTCTCGGAAGGCTGCTGTTGTGTCTATAGTTTGGTCGAGGAAAAAGTGAGGGGATAGTACCCGTGAGGATGAGATCTGTGGCGAGGATCTAAGTAAGCGGACACAACTATCCAGCTAATCGGGCTTCGACTTCGCTCAGCCCTCGACTCCTTTGCTATCGCAGTGTCGCTGGTGGAGCGGAGCCGAAACCAGCATTGGCAAAAGCAAGGTTTATTTCAGGCCATCTACT
>CALIJJ010000059.1 GCA_938017515.1 uncultured Pseudanabaenaceae cyanobacterium | reverse complement strand
AAGCTAACCAGTGCTGACACAGGATTCCCAGGCAGGCCGAAGTACAGCAAATCTTGGGCACCGGGCCTGGGAATGGTGGCGACGGTGAGGGGTTTGCCGGGTTTGACGGCAACGGCGCGAATGTGGAGCGTTGCCCCGAGGACTTCGAGGATTTGATCAACGTAATCGTAGTCACCCACCGAGACGCCGCCAGAAGAGAGCACGAGGTCTAGGTTGGGGTTGGCGATCGCCCCTTCAATGGCGACTCGTAGGGCTTCGGGCTGGTCTGGGAGGCGACCCAGTTGATGGGGCACTGCACCGCTCTGTTGGGCGATCGCGGCCAGGGCATAGCGGTTGGAGTCCACAATTTGTCCGGGTCCCAGGGGCTGTCCCGGATCGACGAGTTCATTGCCCGTGGACAAGATGCCCACCTGGGGCCGACGGAAAACCTTGACTTGACTGCATTGGGCTGCGGCCAACACGGCAATGTCAGCGGGACCCAGGCGGGTTCCTGCGGGAAGCAGGCGATCGCCCGCTCGATGAAAGGCACCCCGCTGCCGCACAAAATTCCCTTGTTGGGGAGGAGCCTCTAGAATGCTGACCCCATCCTTGGTTTCCTTTGTGTTTTCTTGCATGACGATGGTGTCAGCCCCATTCGGCAGCATCGCTCCGGTGAAGATGCGGGCTGCCTGACCTGGGGCGATCGCTTTGCTCGGAACTTGTCCGGCCGCGATCTCTTCCACAACCGTGAGTGAACAGGGGGCTTCCAACGTGGTGCGGTTTACATCGCCATAGCGCACCGCATAACCATCCATCGCCGAGTTGTCCCAATGGGGAAAATCCAGCGGACTATGGATAGGGGTCGCTAAGATACGCCCGACGCATTCGAGGAGCGGAATCGTTTCGCTGTCTTCTTCCTTAAATGGCGTCACCAACGACTGCAAAATGGCTTCTGCCTGGGCAACGGACAACATAGGAGATTCTTCCTGCGGATTGCTTCGACGGGAGATTTTGATACGACATTTCAACCCTTTCGCGTTGAATATCAAAATCTCAGCATAGGTCAGTCCTGGCCTGGGAAGCATTGTTTGGCACGCCTAGATCGGGTATCGAAATTGGCGTGGACAATTGATAACCCCTATGAAACAATTAATGATTGTGTCTAACGACAGCACACTGTCCATCCGGGAGACCGTTTAAGGCTATGGCCAAGAGCAAGGGCGTTCGAATCGTCATCACACTTGAGTGCACTGAGTGCCGCACGAATACTAATAAGCGTTCCAACGGCGTGTCCCGCTACACGACCATGAAGAACCGCCGCAACACCACGGGCCGCATGGAGCTGAAGAAATTCTGCACCCACTGCAACTCCCACACCATCCATAAGGAAATCAAGTAGCTTCGCGATTTGATTGTCTGATCGCGACCCTTTCTAGCAGCACAAACCCGATTGAGGGGATTGAGGTGCTGCCTCGACTACACCAGTCTGAGTCCAACATTTAGTGAGTAATTACCATGGCTTTTTATCGTCGCCGTTTATCTCCCATTAAGCCCAGCGATCCCATCGACTATAAGGATGTCGATCTCCTGCGCAAGTTCATCACCGAGCGCGGCAAAATTCTGCCCCGTCGCATCACTGGTCTAACGGCGAAGCAGCAGCGAGCGCTGACGACCGCCATTAAGCGGGCCCGAATTCTTGCGCTTCTTCCCTTCATCAATCGCGAAGGCTAAGGCGACAGCCCAATCAGTCTCGATTCTTGGGTGGATTCTGGTGTGGCCAGGGTCTGCCCTTTTTCGTGGTTTTTTCCCGGTATTTGAGCCGGTCTCTGGGGGATGGACTTCATTCGGCTGTTGCAAGCATTTCGAGAAATATTTGATTACAATCGTTTGGGCTTTGCATCTTTTTTGGAGGCTAAGCGGGGCTTTTCTCTGGATTCTTCCAGGTCTGCTTCTGCCCAGCGCCTTCCCAAGGGAATTTGATTCGATCGGTCACTACGGTCAGCACTCACGCTGAGCTTTTGAGCCGTAGTGGGTTGTTATAGTCTTTGTCGTTACAGCAGTAGGACGCCAGTGGAAAAGGGAACGTTAGTTGAATTTCGCCAGGGAGGCGATCGCCGCCTCGCTGTGCTGGAACGTCCTGAAGGTAAAAAACACTGGATCGCAGTGGATGAAAGGGGACAAAATCAAACCCTCCATCCTCGCGATGTTACCTATGCCTTTGCGGGGAATGAATATTCCGCCAATGACATTGCTGGCATCAAAACCGCACTCGAAGACTACTTGGACCCCTCATCCCTAGAGGTGGCCTGGGAATTCCTACAGGAAGACAAACAAACCACCAATGCGGCGGAGATGGCGGAGCTGTTATTCTCCGAGCAGAGCCCTGTTTGCTGCTACGCAGCCCATGTCCTGCTGTCTGATGACAAGCTCTACTTTAAGCAGCGAAAAGAGCTCTATGAGCCCCGTTCCCAGGCTCAGGTGGCAGAATTAAAGCATCAGATTGCGGTCGAACAGGAAAAACACACCCGTTGGCAAAGCTGTGTGGAGCGTCTCACTCGCATCATGGCAGGGGAGGCTCTCGAACTGGAGGAGGGCGATCGCCCCTACATTGAAGCCCTAGAGCGGTTTGCAACCTTTGCTCAGGATGCAAAAAATAAAGCCCCTGCCATTGATTTGCTCAAAGCTCTCGATCGCTATCCTGACCCCGACACAGCCTTCCAAGTGTTGGTCGACCTCGGTCAATGGCAGCCCCACGAAAATCTCCGTGTTCGCCGTCAACAGCTTCCCCTAACCTTCTCCGATAAGGTGCTTGATGTGACCCATCGCTGCCTCACTTCGCCTCCCCCCGATCCTGATGCTGATATTCGAGTGGATTTGACTCATCTCAAGGTCTACACCATTGATGATGAGAGCACCCGCGAAATTGACGATGGTCTTAGCGTTGAAGTGCTCGATGATGGCCGTCAAAAACTGTGGATTCACATTGCGGACCCCACGCGCTGGGTCCAGCCTGGTGATGAACTCGATATGGATGCGCGTAAGCGCGGCACGACGGTTTACCTGCCTGAGCAGACAATCCCGATGTTCCCCACGGAGCTAGCGACGGGGCCGATGAGCTTGGTTCAAGGTCAGTCCTGCTGTGCGTTCACCTTCGGCGTTATTTTGAGCGAAGACGGTGCGGTCGAAGATTACAGCATTCAGACCAGTCTGATTCGTCCCACCTACCGACTGACCTACGACGATGTCGATGAAATGCTGCAACTCGGGGTGACCGAGGAACCGGAACTGGGCTACCTCAGAACCTGGGCTCAGCGTCGTGTGGCTTGGCGTCAGTCCCAGGGGTCTGTGAATATTCAGATGCCAGAGGCATCCATCAAGGTCGATGGGGACGGAGAGATTTCCATCGATGTGCTAGAAAAGTCTGCTTCCCGCCAGCTCGTGGCCGAAATGATGATTCTGGCAGGGGAGATTGCGGGACGCTATGGCTACGACAACAATTTGCCGGTGCCCTTTCGCCAGCAGCCCCAGCCAGAATTGCCTTCAGAGGCCGAGTTGCTGGCTCTACCCGCCGGTCCTGTCCGCGACTGTGCTGTGCGTCGCTGTATGCCTCGTAGTGAGGTCAATCTGACGCCGGGGCGTCACGCCAGTTTGGGGCTCGACTTTTACACACAGGTGACGTCTCCGATCCGTCGCTACAGTGATCTGATCGCCCATTTTCAGATCAAAGCGCACCTGCGTGGGGATGAAACCCTGCCCTTTGAGCATGACGATCTCCAGAGCTTTTTGGTCAGTCTGGGCCTGATCACCTACGAGGCGATTTTGGTGGAGCGCCAGACCAAGAAATATTGGGCGCTGGAATATCTGCGGCGTGAGGGCGATCGCCCCTGGCCTGCCCTGATGCTGCGCTGGTTGCGTGAGCACGAGAGCCTGGGCCTAGTCCTGCTGGAAGATCTGGGCTTGGAAATGGCGACGCGGTTTGATCGCAGTATTGAATTGGGCGATCGCCTGACCCTACGCGTCACCCACGTCGATCCTCGCCAAGAGATGATTCGTTTCCAGGAAGTGGTTGAAGACGCAGCCTAGAATTTGGTTTGGCTGGGCCTCTATGCCCTGCCTTAAAACCTTGCCTTGTCTCAGAACATTGCCTTGTCTCAAAACATTGTGCAAAGGCCGAAACTCTGGTTGAAAACAAAAGACTCAGCACAATTGCTGAGTCTTTTCCGATGTTGATTTTACTTTTGCTGTCCGGATTACTGCACTCTGATTTTGAAGACTTCATATAGGTGATTCGCTGTGGGGAAAATTAAATATGGTGGCCAGTTTCAAGGCTGACAATACGCCCGTTGGGAAAAATGTGAGACCCAGCCCAAGGGTAGAGGCCCAGCGCCGATGGTTTAAAGTTGAGAGCCCCCAGATTGCCGATCTTCGGGCCGTGTTTACCTCGGATAAAATGGCGACCCATTCTCGTCTGGAGCCATCCGGCGTGGGACCATTGGACGCTTCGGATGAGGCATGGCAAGAGCCCACATGGGATGAAGTCGTCATTCAGCTTGGCCAGGATATTCGGCTCCTACGGGAAGCCCAAGGTCTGACGTTGCACCATATCCATGCCCAGACTAAAGTGCCGACGTATCATCTGGTCGCCCTGGAAGCAGGCCAGGTGGAGAAGATGCCCGAAGCCATTTTTGTCCGCGGTTTCTTAAAGCGAATCTGTACTGTCTTGGGCGAGGACGGTGTTGCGCTGTTAGCAAAATTGCCTGACCCCAAGCCACTCTCCCTTCCCCAGGTGGCCCCTGCCCGCTCCCATTCCAGTCGCAATCAGCTCAATGCAGCTCATCTCTATGTTGGCTATGCTGCGTTGCTCGCGGGGGCTGTGGGGGGCTTGGCTTGGGTGGAGCAAAGTGAAGCGACTCAAGCCAATACGCCGTCAGACACAACCCATGTGCGGCAGGAGACGGGTAAGACACAGTCGCCCCAAGCGAACGCCCAAGAAGCTCTGCGTTCTGCTGCTGAGATGTCCCCCGAGCAGAGCATGCCCGAGTTTAGCTAGGCCAAGCTAGAGCCGCGAGGCCAAATTTCAGCGAGCGCTGAGCTGCTGGCGAATTTCTTCTGCCAGAATCTCGGCACTTTCCTCCACAGCCAGTGACTTGGCTTTTTGAGCCATGGTTGCTAGGGGACCGGAAGGATTGTCGCGATCGCTTAGCAGCTGGTTGACCTTCGTGCGCAGGCTCTCCGTATCGAGGGCTGACTGCTGGCTGACCCAAGCTGCATCGGCGGCGGCAAAAACCGCAGCATTAAAGGTCTGATGGTCTTCAGCCGCGTAGGGATAGGGAATCAGAATAGAAGGGGTGCCGGTGATGGCCAGTTCGGTCAAGGTTCCGGCTCCGGCCCGACTAATCACCAGGTCTGCCCGATTAAACAGCGCAGCAATGTTGTCGTAGAACGGGCGAGCAATGTAGTGGGGATGTTGGAGACTGTCGGCATCAGGATCCTGTTCACCGGTCTGGTGAAAAATCCAGGCTCCCGCCTCTAACCAGGCGGGAGCGGCCTCTCGCACCATGCGGTTGACGGCGACAGCCCCTTGGCTACCGCCGACAACGGCAATGAGCGGTGCTCCTTCTGGAATCGGTAAATCGAGCGGCTCGCGACTTGCCTCCAAAAAGGCTTGGCGCACTGGCGTACCGAGGCTGCGGGTTTTACTTTTGGGCAGATACTGGGCGGCCCCCTCAAATCCTAGGGCGACCAAGCTGCACCAGGGACTAATCCAGCGGGTCACCTTACCGGGGAGAGCATTGGATTCATGCAGAACGACGGGTAACCCCAGGGATCTGGCCGCCAGAATGGTGGGACCTGAAATGTATCCCCCTGTTGTGAAGACCCCTTGGAAATTGCCCTGCTTCAAGAGGCTACGGACCTGAAAAATGCCGCCAATTAAGCGGGCTAAAATCTTGAGGCTTTTGAGACTGGGGCGGGTTTGGAAGCCTTCCACTGGGATGGTGTGGAGCGGGTAGCGATCGCTCACAAGCTTTGTTTCCATGCGGTTGGGTACACCGAGCCATTCGATGTCGTAGTCCGTCATCTGCTCTGCGAGGGCGAGGGCTGGAAACACATGTCCCCCGGTTCCGCTGGCGGCGATGAGCAGGCGAGGGGCTTGGCCCTTGGTTTGGGACTGACTCAAGTTCTGACTCAAGAAACGCGGCTCCTAAATCGAATGTGATGCACTTTCGGCTTGGTCTGGTCGTGATGTTTGGGCGAAAGAATGATGGGTTCGAGCATGACTGGACTGAGAACTGGGCAACATTTGCGCCCCAGATGTGGTCTTAAATCCAGAGATTCACAAGGCCCAATCGAAAAATCGCAGCTATCACGGTAGCAAAATTAGCGGTATCCCCTGAAGCAAGCACTAGAATAGCCCTTAGATGCTTGCTGTCGATAGACTTTTTACGCAACCGATGCTGAATCCATCAGCATCGATTTAGAACTGGGTCGGATTGAACCGACGCGATCGCAATCAACTGTTTTCCCCAGAGGTGAACTCTTCATGTCCCAACCTTCCCTATTCCCATTTGTTTTCCCCTTCCGCCGTGCCCTTGTCCGTGGCCTGCTTGCGGGCGTGCTGGGCTTTGGAGTGAGCATCGGGGCTAGTGTGGGCACAGCAGCCTTGGCGAAGGGAACGGATGCGGCACCTCCCAATGTGTCCCAGCTCCTGGAAAGCATGGATGCAGCCGCTTCAGAGGGCGATCTGACGCGTTTTTTGCAGGCCTACAGCCCTAAGTTTCGTCACGATGATGGTCTTGACCGTAAAACATTTTCCCGCTCCCTAGAGCGCTTTTGGAACCAGTACACCAATCTGAGCTATGAAACGGAGGTGTTGGACTGGGACCGCAGTGGTGAAGGTGGTGTTGCGGAGACGCTGACCCGCATTACGGGGACACGCCAGGACAAGGGTCGTGAATTTACGCTGACGGCAGCCCTGCGCAGCCGCCAGCATTTTGAGGGCGATCGCCTCGTGCGGCAGGAAATTCTTTCGGAAGAAAGCACGGTGACCACCGGAGCCAGACCGCCCCAACTGGCGATCAATTTGCCTGAGACCGTCAAAACAGGCCAGGACTTCAACTTTGATGTGATTGTTCTAGAACCGCTGGAGAATGACCTGCTGTTGGGGGGGGTGGCGGATGAGCCCGTGAGTGCCTCCTCCTACCCTTCCCCGAGCAAAGTTTCGGTTGAGCCGTTGATTGATGCCAAGTCTGGCACCGGACCCGGTGGCATTTTTAAGATTGGCCGTGCGCCCAAACGCCCCATGGACCGCTGGATTTCTGCGGTGGTGGTGCGCAAGGACGGCATCACGATGGTGACGCGGCGACTTCAGGTGGTTGCCAAGTAGTTTGTTCTCACCACCCGATTTGCCCGATTGATCCTTGAAAGACTCAGCACGGAAAGATTCAACCCCGCGATCCTCATCACGCAGTCCTTGGTTTGCTGTTAACCTTTCCCTTCTCTTCCCCGGGTTAGGTCAGCTGCGTTTGGGGCAGCGGATACGGGGTGGTGTGTGGCTGCTAGGGAGTCTAGGCGTCCTGGGAGCCATTTTTTGGTGTTATCTCGCGCCCAAGGGCAATGCACAGTGGGGGGCCGGTTTGTTGGGCATGGGGGTGATGCTGTGGCTGTTCAATCTCATTGATGCCCATGCCTGCGCCACGGGGGGCTGGAAAGATCTGGCCTCCTTTGGTCTGCTGAAGTCTCAGCCTGCTGCTCAGTCTCCCGTTGTCTCTTCAAGACCCGCCCGCCCATTGACCGATGATCCTTGGTTTGGCATGTTGCTTTCCCAGGTGATTCCGGGGCTGGGGCAACTTTATCAGCGACAGTATGGCGTTGCGGCTCTGTTATTTGTGCTGACGCTTACCTCGCTGACTCTGCTAGCAGGACAGCTGGGCCTCATTTTGGGCGTTCCGGCCCTGGCGGCATTTTCGGTCTATCAGATTTGTGCGTCGGCGGCATCAACCCGACGCCCGAGCCCTGGGGATAGGTCGGTGAATTGGCAGCGCTGGGGGGTCGAGATGTCGCTGGTTGTCTTTCTGGGGCGATCGCTATTCTTCGCGACGGTGCCCATGGTGCGCCAAGTCGTGGAACCGTTCTCGGTGCCCAGTGAGTCGATGTTTCCGACGCTGATGGTGGGCGATCGCATTCTGGTGCGCAAGCAGCGTTCCTATCGTCCCCAACCTGGCGATATTGTCGTTTTTCAGGATCCCACCCAAACAGAAGAACGGTTCTTTGTGAAACGGGTGGTGGGTGTGGCGGGCGATCGCATTGAAGTGAAAGGTGGAAAAACCCTACGTAACGGTCGATCTCTCGACGAAGGCTACATCAACGATTTGCCGCGATATGTTTGGGATTCTGGAGAGATCCGACCGGGCTATCTGGTCGTGTTGGGAGACAACCGCAATGCGAGTTTCGACTCAAGTCACTGGGGAGCGCTGCCCGTTTTGAAGGTTGTCGGACGGGTATACCGCATTAGCTGGCCCCCCGAGCATGGCCGACCCATTGACCGTTGAACCACAGGCTGCGAATAAACCGCTCAATAAACCGCCTAAAAAAGAGCGCTGGGATTATCCCAGCGCTCTTTAGACTGAGCGCTCTTCAAATTGTCGATTGCACTGATTCATGCGAAAGACATTTGAATGAACGGAGGGAAAGCCTGTTGCCCCCAGTGCATCCTAGAAGCGCCAGCCCACACCGGTTTGTAGGGAGACCGCCGCATCGCCATCCTTCTCACCACCGTTATAGGCGTCAAAGGCAATAATGGCGTTACCAAATACCACCAGCTTGCTATTGGGGATCATGTAATCAACCCCAGGCTGAATCACAAAAGAGGTGCCATCGCCAACGACGCTGCCGTCTGTGGCCAGGGCCAAACCAGCACCGACGTAGGGCTCTAGTTGCCAGGTGATGGGGAAGTCGTAGGAAACGGTGGGGACAATTGCCAAACTGTCGCGATCGATAAAGGCCTGGGCCCGAAACGAAATCGGAGCTTTGAGAACGTCATAGCGTCCTGTCACAACACCAGCAAGGTCAAGCTGACCATCATCGTCACTCTCAACGCCGAGCGAACCACCGACGCCGACGTAGCTGCCATAGGCGGGTTGGGCCAGGGCGGGCTGGGCCAAGAATAGCCCCAACGCCGATACACAGGATGCCGCTAGGGTCCCCAGGGCAAGTCTCACGGACATAAAATCTCCTCCACGACAACGGATTAGGCCCTAGAGCCAGGTTTCCAGCAATTACCGAACGATCTTGCGAGCCATCTTTAGGCGTTTTTTCACCTGGACTGAGGCCAGGATCAAAAAACGTCCCACCAATTTAACCCAAGATTTTCAGATGACCAGAATTTATATGATTTTGCGCCCCTTTCTCGGCTGATTTCCGAGCTGAACTTTTGAATCACTTAATGTGGCTTGCCATGTGGCTTGCAATGATGGGTTTTCTCTCGTCTGATCGGTCGTCGCGATACGGTCGGTACGGTGACAGTCCGCAAACAGACACAGAGCGTTCCACGATTCGGAAGCCTTGCGTAACGCTAGGTGTAAGGCTTGTATCTCAAAAATAATTAATCTCGTGAGCGCAGGAAAACGTCATGATTAGCCGCGGCCATCCTCAATCAACGTTGGGCAAATCGACTTTAGGTCAATCTCGCTTGAGAACAACAATTCGCACGTGGGCAGGAACCTTGGCTTTGTTGCTGGGCACCCCTGCCCTCGTCCTGGCTAGCCCGCATACCCTGACGGCTAGTAATCCTTCCATGGAAATTAAGGGCGTTTCGGGCGGACCTAGTCTTGTTTCTGATTGTTCGGCGGTGTTGTCTCAACAGCCGAGCCAGGAAATTTTATTGACGGAATCTTTTTTGCAAACCTCTGGCTTTTTGAAGTTTGCGCTAGAGGCGCCGGGTGCCCCAGTTCTCGTGCTCGATGGACCGGCGGGCCGTTTCTGCTCCTTGGGTGACAGTCGTTCTGAGCAGAATCAGAATCCTGAAGTGTCAGGCTATTGGCTGCCAGGAACCTATCGGGTCTACGTGGGCGATCGCGAACAGGGTAATCATCCCTACACGCTTTCCATTAATAAGGAACAGGGTTCGTGATGGGGGCCGGGGCGAGTTGAGCCTTGAAACCCCAGCGAAGGGGCCCTTCGCAATAGGACTTCCAGAGACAACAACCGCTATCTGACATAACTTTTGAATGAAGCTCGGTTAAGGAACCTAACCAAATAGAAGGACCTTTTATCGGAGAGCGTCTTCTCGTAAAGAAGGTTGGGTAAACTCCAAATAACAGAAGAGCCATGCGGCTTTTGCACGTTCGATACGCACATGCGGAATGATGTCCGTGCCAAGTGTATAAACCGATGCTGTCCATCTATTTTGCACTTGTTAGGCTAAGCGTATCGAGCTACTGCTCCGAATTAGGATTAAATCCCATGACATCAGTAGTTCACCCCTCCTACTCTGCAATTCAAATGACCACTTGGTTGCGCGGACTTCTCTCCGTAGCCTGGGCCGACGGACAGTTTGATAGTCACGAACGACAGTTGATTGGCGAGTTGATCCAGGAGCTAGCCCCAGGGCTGGACATCGATGGATTTGAGCCTGTCGATGTTGATCACCTGGCGGATGGTCTGGGTGATGAGCCGAAGGTGCGAGAGAATTTCCTACGGACAGCAGTCATGGTTGCACTAGCGGATGGTGTTTATTCGACTTCTGAGGACCAAATGCTGCAAAAATTTTGCCAGGGCCTAGGCCTTGATACTTCAGCGCTCCAAGCCCTACGTTCCACGATGGTGGATGAGAGTGCTTACCAACCTGCGGTGGAGTCCGCTTCTGCTGGAGCCGCTTCATCGCTACAACCTCCCAGCGATCGCCGCAATCTTGATGTTCTGAAGCCTGCTCGGGCTTTGCTGGATGGACTGGATGTTGATGATCCCCGTCTAGCTCGTTTCCTTTGCAAGATGATCCCGTCCCAATGCCCGTTTGAGCGCGACGTTAAACTGTTTGGCCATAAGGTGGTTCACATTCCACCCATGTGCAAACTGAATCCGCTTTATGAGCAGTTGGTGGGCCTCCGTTTCCGAGCGCTCTGCTATTTGGCGGATGATCTCGGTGAAGATGTCAGCCAGTATTGCTGATTGCCCGCCGGGTTTGCTGAGGCCACAGGTTTTCTGGGCTGGGGGACTTTGATCCTTCAGCCCTTTCCCGATTGTTTCTAGCTCGGGTGTTTCTAGCTCGGGTGTTTCTGAGGGCTGGGCTTCACTCTGAGTCCAAAGTAAGTGAGGACTAAGGGGGTCTTTCCCGTATTTCTAACTTCATGGGATTCACCGGGTTCCACCGCTGTGCAACTTCCGGGTTCGAGTGCGTAGCAAATCCCGTCAACCCAGATTTCTCCCTGGCCTGCTTCCACAAAGAAAACTTCTGCCATGTCGCTGTGGCTATGAGCCGTGGCGGTTTGCCCTGGTTCAAAGGTCGCCTGGGAGAAGTTGGTGAGATGCGGTAGCTCTCCCTGGCGCAGCATGACGCGCTTTTGGATGGCTGGGTTGTGGGACACAGCTTCTAGGGGCAGGGTCTTGAGGTGGCTTTGCTTCATCGGGATACGTCGTCTTTGCTGTCGTAGCGAGGCTCAGTTTTGTGACCTGCTGCCCTTGAACCTACCCTGAACGGGAGCAATCAGAGACACTGGTCAAGACGCCAAGCTGTGAGATGAGCCCGTGAGAGCCAGCATTGAGGATCGTGTTTTGTACCTGCACGCTGAGGACATGCCCCACTATAAAAAGGGGGGCTCGGTGGTGCGCAATAGCTATTTCTGGGCCTTGCGATCGATTGCGGCGCGATCGCCCTTTGATAAGCCCTGGGAGTTTGAACAGGAAGTCTGGTTTGCTCTCAATCGCATGCTGATTTCATTCTTTGAATCTGGCTATTTGGGAACCCGAGAAACACAGCTAGAGTTTTTAGATGGCATCGAAGTGCCGGAGTATTTACGCCCGTCTTCTACCTGGGTCGCTACGTTTGACGAGCCTGAGGCGATGGACAGTGAAGTGGAGGCGGAGGAGAATGTCGTGCCCCCGGCGATTCGAAAGAAGTCCCCCCGTACAGACCCGCTAAAACTTGTCCCGAAAAAGCCGCTTGTTACATCAACGAAAGTCGTAGAGGCACCTTGTGATGCGTCAATGCCCTTGACGTCGAGTGATGGAATTGCCGCAAAAGATTTGGCAGAAGAGTCGGCAGAAGATTCGGAGGAGATTGAAGCGTTGAATCCCTCAGAGGATTCCTCTGAGGATTCCTCCGTTGTGCTTCCTTCGGAGGCGGAGACTTCAGAGAGGTCTAGCCGTCGTTCCTGGCGCAGTACACGTCTAGGTTAAGGTCGGTTTGGGTTAAGGTCGGTTTGGGCTAAGGTCAGTTTGGGCTAAAAAGGCACAGAGCCGGATGGTCTGTTTTTCCCATGCTCACAGATACCCAAAGTGATGACTGAGTGATGACTGAGCACTTTGATATTGTCCTTCGCCAGGGGCATTTGCTCGATGGTGATGGCCATCCCGTAGACCTGGGGATACGGGATGGCGTGATTACAGCGATCGCCCCCCGATTAGAGGCCACAGCGGAACATGACTTAGATATCCAAGGCTGTTTGATCAGCCCACCCTTTGTTGAGTCCCACATCCATTTGGATTCTGCTCTGACAGCGGGAGAGCCACGTTGGAACCAAAGCGGCACGTTATTTGAAGGGATTCAGATTTGGGGTGAACGTAAGCGATCGCTCACCCTAGACTCGGTCAAACAACGGGCGCTGGAAGCACTCAAGCTTCAGGCCAGTCACGGGGTGCAATACGTGCGGACCCATGCGGATGTCAGCGAACCGAGTCTCACCGCCCTGAAGGCGCTGCTCGACGTTCGTGAGACGGTCCAAGACTGGATGACGGTGCAGGTGATTGCCTTTCCCCAGGATGGGATTTATAGCAATGTCCAGAATGAGGCTTTGCTCGAAGAGGCCCTCAAATTAGGGGCTGACGGTGTGGGAGGCATTCCGCACTACGAGCTAACCCGTGAAGATGGCGTTCGCTCCGTGCACCGAATTTTTGCCTTGGCACAGCAATATGATCGTCTCATCGATATTCACTGTGACGAAATCGATGATCCCCAGTCTCGATTTCTGGAGGTCGTCGCAGCCTGTGCGCTCCGTCAGGCGATCGGACATCGAGTAACGGCCAGCCACACGACTGCATTTGCCTCCTATGACAATGCCTATGCTGTGAAGCTAATGGGACTGTTGCGGCGATCGCGGATCAATTTCATTGCCAACCCGCTGATCAATCTCACCCTCCAAGGCCGAGCTGATAGCTACCCGAAGCGGCGCGGTATCACGCGGGTTAAGGAGCTGTGGCAGCAGGGGCTTAATGTCAGCTTGGGCCATGACTGCATTCAAGATCCTTGGTATTCCCTGGGCAATGGCAATTTACTCGATGTCGCTCATATGGCGATTCACGCCTGCCATATGACAGGACAGGCAGAAATCCTAGCCTGCTATGACATGGTGACGCGTAATGGTTTGCAAACGCTTGGATTGCTCCCTGAGACGGCTCAGCGAGGCTCTTTGTTGTGTCAGGGGCAACCTGCAAATCTACTGGTTCTAGAGGCCCCCACTGCTTTTGATGTGATCAAAAACCGAGCTGTGGTCATGGTTTCGATTTATGGGGGACGTTTGCTGCTGCGCCGGAAACCCCGAGCGTTATATTGGTCACTTCCTTCTCCTGAAACCCATGGAACTAGCGATGAGAACGATAAAAGCCTCGGCAATTTATCGGATCCTTAGACAGGAGAGGAGGAGGACATGTAGAGAATTCTGTGACGGCTGTCACCCTCTGTGCATTGAACTTGTATCTTTGTATGCAGACTGTATGTAAATATATGCTTCTACATACAAATCAGTAATGATACGCGTTAATCTGGAGCGTAGCGTAGAGTCCTCTCGGATGAACACTCCTGGATTTGTAGAGGTTGACGGTTCATCGTTATTTGAACCTAATTTTTAGGCTATTCCTGCCGCTCATCCAATGTGTGTTAGAGCATGCATGTTAGAGCAATTGAAAGGCCTAAATAGAATCTTAGACTCTGGAAACTTTTCCTCCGGAATCGGAGTCCATGGGATTTAGTGTAGAAAACTCTGTTCAGAGGAAATGCTGGTCTATTTCGAACCTCATGTTCGTCTCAGGCTGCAAGGACCCGATTGTCCGCGCTCATGAGTTTTGCGGAAGACATTCGCCAACACGGCTTTTCCCTGGCCCCTGGCCAAGGCTTGAAGTCTGTTACTTGAACCTAGGTCTTTCGCCATTGTCCTTCAAATCAGAAGGAGCTTTGGGCTGGGTGGAGCATTATTGGGGATCGCATGCGTTAACGGTAACTGTCTAAGGGTGTTCGGATGAGTCTACAGTCTGAGCAATTCGCTGGAAATGGCTTGAGAAAACTTACATTTGCCCTCGGGACTGGGCTTGCCACCCTCGGGGTTTCTGCTGCTCTGACTTACGGTTATTTGGAGCTGAAAGAATATCGAGAAGCACAGGCGCAATGGTCCCAGGCTAAGACCTTTGCTCAGGCCAATAATTTTGATGGATGCCTCTCTCAGACCCAAGGAATCCAACCTTCGTCTCGATATTTTTCCAATGCGCAGCTCTTGATGCAGCAATGTCGACTCGGTTTGGCCCAGGTCCAAGCTGGGGATAAAGATTATGTCGCTGCAATTGAGTCAGCTCTCTTGATCCCCGAGTCTATGGAAGAGACTTATTCGGAGGCTCAGCCTCTGATTCGAGATTGGTCCGGGGCGGTGGCAGAACAGGGCGAGGAGCTGCTTGAAGCTGGGAAGCTAAGCGATGCGATCGCAACCTTGCGCCGCTTACCTGGACCCGCAAGCTCTGATGTGGAAGCGACTGTCAATCGATGGACTGCTGACTGGAACAAGAGCGAATCTGCGATCGAGACGGCTGAATCTCTTCTTGCTCGGGGCCAATGGCTGGCAGCGAAGCAGTCCTTGGATGCTGTGGCTGACATGAGCTATTGGACCCAGAAAGCAGAGCCATTGATGGCCAGGGCAGAAGCAGGGATCGCTCAAGTTGAACAGTATGAATTAGAGCAGGCACGCTCCCGGTCTGCCGCTCTGGCGGCGGCACCTCGTGCGACCTATACGCCTCCTGCCATTGTGTCTCCTACCCCAGCGGTTTCTGCGCCCGCTGCGCCCGCTGCACCTCGCTATTCTGCGCCTCCTGCCCCGCCTCCAGTCGCGGTTGCCCCCCCTGCTATTGGATTTGACCAATCCGTTGAATCCCTTTTCCAAAGCTATCGTTCCCAAGGCCAAGGGACCTGGGATGCTTGGACCCAAGCTTGTCGTGATTCAGGGGGACAGATTGTGGATCAGGGGCCAGAAGCTGCTTGTCTGCCTTGATTGCTGGTTGAGTTGCGTTAAACGAGTATTCTGTTTCTCTTACTGCCCTCGTGAGTGTCTTCCTGACTGACGGGGTAAAAGATCGAATAAAAACCGGGGCTATCCATAGGACAGCCCCGGTTTTTATTCGCTTAGCTAAGTTTTTGCTTTAGATTTCTAAGTGCTAGATTTACAAGCGCTAGATTTCCAGGCGCTTATAGACCTCATCCAAATTTCGCAGGTGATAGTCCGTTTCAAAACAACTATCAACGTCCTCTGGAGTCAGCACTGATTTCACCTGGGCGTCTTGACTAATGAGCCCTCTGAAATCCCCACCTTCGGTATTCCAAGCTTGGTGAGCTGCCGTTTGAACCACTTTGTAGGCATCTTCGCGTCGCATGCCTTTATCCACCATCTTGAGCATGACCCGTTGGCTGAAAACCACGCCGCCGTAGCAGTTGAGGTTGCGCAGCATGTTTTCTGGATAAACCAGCAGTGACTTGATCAGCTTCGTGCTTTCCGCCAGCATGAAGTGCGTCGCCGTGGAACAGTCCGGCAACATCATCCGTTCCACAGAACTGTGGGAGATATCGCGCTCATGCCATAGGGCAATGTTTTCTAAGGCTGCAACGGTGTAGCCTCGGACGACCCGTGCCATCCCGCTAATCCGTTCCGAGCGAATGGGATTGCGTTTGTGAGGCATGGCTGAAGAGCCCTTCTGCCCCTTGGCAAAAAACTCCTCAACTTCCAAGACGTCTGTGCGCTGGAGGTTGCGAATTTCAACGGCGAAGCGCTCTAGGGATGCGGTGAGAATTCCTAGGAATTGAACGTAGTCCGCATGGCGATCGCGAGAGATGACCTGAGTTGAGGCCGTATCTGGAACCAGCCCCATTTTTTTGCAGGCCAGCGCTTCTACCTTGGGATCAATATTGGCGTAGGTGCCAACGGCTCCAGAAATCTTACCCACAGCGACCTGTTGGCGAACCTGCTGGAGGCGATCGCGGTGACGGAGTAGTTCGGCCAGCCACCCTGCCAACTTAAATCCAAAAGTAATCGGTTCGGCATGGATGCCATGGGAGCGTCCTGCCATCACCGTATTTTTGTGCTCACGGGCGCGATCGCGCACCACTTCAATCAGCGTATCGAGCTGTGTCGCGAGTACATCGACACTGGCAACAAGCTGAAGTGCCAAAGCCGTATCCAGCATGTCCGAGCTGGTCATGCCGAGGTGAATATAGCGTCCTGCATCCCCGACATACTCATTAACATTGGTGAGGAACGCAATCACATCGTGACGGACTTCCTTCTCAATCTCCAGCACGCGTTGCGGATCAAAGTCAGCCTTCTGCTTGATTTCTTCTACGGCTTCTTTCGGAATATCCCCAAAATCAGCCTGGGCTTCGCAAACGGCAATTTCAACTTGCAGCCAGGTTTGCAGCTTGTATCGGTCGGTCCAAATGTTGCCCATCTCGGGCAGGGTATAGCGCTCAATCAAAGTCTGTATTGTGGAATACGACTGTCCTATTCTACTCCTCCCAGGTCCATCACACCGCAGAATGCTCTGCTCGTCTCTATTCGGGCGTTTTGCAATCTATCTAAACGCTCTTCTTCAGGCCGCTGGTTTGGCTGTTAGAGGATCGTCAAGCAGGTTCTACATGAAGGGCAGGAGGTTGAAAGGAGTACCCAAAAAAAAGAAACGCTCCCAAAGTCTGGGAACGTTTCTTTTCAGTCGGATTTTGTTTTACTTACCGTCACAAAGCAAAAGCAAGACTGGCTTGAACGAGTTAACGCTTGAGCCAGTTAAAACTTGAGCTAGTTAACAACCACGGTGCCAACCATGCCCGCACCACGGTGAGGCTCGCAGTAGAAGGTGTACTCACCGGGGGTGTCAAAAGTTTGGGAGAAAGACTCACCGGGAGAAAAGCTGAGCTGCTTGTGAGACAGCGCATCGGCGTCAGCACCAGCGGGAGCCTTTTCAAAAACAACGTTATGGGGAGCAAGCTTGTTGTTGACCCAAGTCACGCTCTCGCCCGCACTGATCTCAACTTTGCTGGGCTCAAACGCCAACATGCCGTTGTCAGCACCCATTTTGACGGAGGCATCAGCAGAGGCAGGAGCCGCAGACAAGAAAACAGGGGCAATGATGAGAAGAAGTGCGGGGACAATCAGCGCAATGCGCTTGAAAACGGGTGCCAAAAATTTCATGATTAACCTTTCCTACTGGGTGCTTCCTGGGAGTTTAGACAGCTTGTCTATATGTTCACCAATCATAATCGAATTTCTAAAGAAGTGAGTCATAATTCTCAGATTTTTTCGAAGAACAGGGGAGGCTTCCCGAGTGCTCAGGATTTGTGGAAGCTTGATGCGAGACAAAATACGCCCCTAACGATCTTGGGCAAGCTACTGAAAGTTTCCAAATCTGAGGGAAATTACGGATTTTCCCGTTCTTAACGGTAGAGAGAGGCAACTCAGTCAATGAAGTTTTCTTCATGCTTGATGCAGCCGCTACTTCTCTCTTTCCGCAGCAATGTAAAATATTGTTCCAAAAGTGTAAGGTTTTATCAATCTTGTCTGTGTCTGCTTTGTGCTTCCTTTCTCGACCCATGGGCGCTGTCCAGTTCATCGCAGGTCCGTTTCTTGCTCGGTGAGACCCGTGGAGCGTGGATTGGGAAGCATAAGTTGAACAGTTTTGTATTGAAAACTTGCGTTCGGATTGGTAGTGGCTGATGCGAGTGTCGATGAGTGGATACTCTCTCGAAGTATCTTCACCACTGCCTGGTTTGCTGTCGCTCAAGGAACGGTAACTGCCCATGCCACAGGTTCAATCACAAGGATCTCACCACGTCGTTATTGTGGGTGGAGGGTTCGGTGGCCTTTATGCTGCTAAGTCTCTGCGCCACCCCTCGGTCAAAGTCACCGTTATTGATAAGCGTAATTTCCATCTATTCCAGCCCCTGCTCTACCAAGTTGCAACGGGCACTGTGTCTCCGGCTGATATTTCTTCGCCGTTGCGAGGGATTTTGGGCCGCAACCGTAATACCAAGGTTCTCTTGGATGAGGTTCTGGATCTAGATCCCAAAAGTAAAAAAATTGTTCTAAAGGGCAGTGTGCTCTCCTATGACAGCCTGATTATGGCAACGGGAGTTAGCCATCATTATTTTGGTAATGATCAGTGGCAGGATATTGCCCCGGGCCTTAAAACGGTGGAGGATGCCCTGCAAATGCGCGGTCGTATCTTTTCCGCCTTTGAAGCGGCGGAGGGCGAGACTGACCCCGAGCGGCGGAAGGCTCTGCTGACCTTTGTTGTGGTCGGTGGTGGCCCAACGGGGGTTGAGCTGGCAGGCGCGATCGCAGAACTTGCCAATCAAACCCTGAAAGGTGATTTCCGCAATATTGACACCACCGAAGCCGAGGTCATCCTGATTGAAGGCCTTGACCGAGTTCTGCCTCCCTTTGCTCCGGAGCTTTCTGTCGACGCTAAGGATGCCCTAGAGCGTTTGGGCGTTACCGTCCGAACGGGGGCGATGGTCACAGACATCACCGAAGAGAGCGTGGCGATTCGCTGCGGTGAGGACACAGAGGTGATTCCATCCCACACCGCGCTTTGGGCGGCTGGTGTCAAGGCATCTCGGATGGGAGCTGTTTTGGCAGAACGGACGGGCGCTGAGCTTGATCGGTCGGGCCGGGTGATTGTCAATCCCGATCTCAGTGTGCCGGATTATGAAGATATCTTCGTCGTGGGTGACCTGGCAAATTTCCCCCACCAGGGCGAGCGTCCGTTGCCGGGGGTTGCCCCTGTGGCCATGCAGGAAGGTAGCTATGTGGCGAAGCGTATCCTCAAGCGGTTGGCCAATGAGACCCTAGCGCCTTTCAAGTATGTTGACCGTGGCAGCATGGCTGTGATTGGCCAGAATGAGGCGGTTGTCGATTTGGGCTTCATGAAGTTCTCCGGTCCCCTCGCTTGGTTCCTGTGGATTTTTGCTCACATCTACTATCTGATTGAGTTTGATAACAAGCTTGTGGTCATGACTCAGTGGGCCTGGAACTATGTGACCCGTAATCGTGGTGCTCGCCTCATTACAGGTCAAGAGGTGGGAAGCCAAGCGCCAAGAGAGGTTACAGCTTCTAAGGAATCGGCCAAGGTGTAGTGAGTTCTGCTGCATTTGGGAAAACAATTCCAGTGCGATTTTCTCCCCATAAAAAGTGACCCTGGGAAAAGTGCTTTTCCCGGGGTCACTTTTTCGAGTTGTCGAGAATGATGGCTTTGAAAATGGACTCTTCTCGATGTTTCTGGGTTAGCTCGGGTCTGAGCCTGGGATTGCTTCCGTTGTAGCTGTTCAGTGCACGAAATTAGTGCACGAAAGATTAGCTTGCTTTACCAGAGTGAAAGAATACCCTGGGCTAGGTTCGTGGAATGGGGGGATTCCTCTGGCTGGGTGTTTTCAGGAACCGTTGGGGGGCTTGGGGTTAATGTCGCGGTCTGATGAATCGGCTGCTCTTGCCTCTGTTGTTCCACCGTGGGACCGTCTGTTGTGTCCTGGCGAGGGGGCTCAATGGGGTTAGAGCGTCGTCGGGAATACCACCAATCTCGTTGTTCTTGGGAGAGGCGATCGCTATAGATCGTCAAGATAATAGTCTCGCCCGCACAGCCAGTTTCCAGAACTTCCACGCTGTATGAAGGGGCTTTCTGAGCCGCTAAATCAGGGGTGAACCGTCTCCCAATCCGCCGCCAACTTGGTTCTTTCCCATGCCACTGAATGCGACAACAGGGCCAGGGAAGTTGTTCACGATCAAATAGACGGCAGCAAGGGCCTACAATCCGGTACGTAAAGTGGCCACCAATGCTAGGGATGATAGTCCCGGACGGAAGAGGATGGGTCAAGTCAGCCATGGGGTAGCACCACGCAATGGCTTCTATTGTTCCTCAGAATTCATGATTTTGCTTGGCTGATCTGCCGGATGCTGGGAGCTTGATCTGGCCCAGTTGGCTGTTCTCTCTCCATAGAGCTAACGAAAGAGCAAACGAACCATAGAGTAAAGAAACGGTTGCGACTCAGGCTGTTGCGACTCAGGCTGTTGCTACTCAGATAGCGTCTCGGGGGGGCTGACCGATTTTTTCAAGAGTTGCTGGTTGGGAGCTTGCTCAAGGCCCGCATTGGCACGAATCCGATTGAGTTGACCCAGTGCCCAACGAGCTGTCTCCCGAACTTCTGGATCTTGGTCCTCGGTGGCAATGGCAAGCAGACTGCTGATTTGTGCAACCAAATCATAGATGCGAGTTAAATCGCGAATGGCGTTTTTTCTGACTTCAGCATTCTCATCCTGAAGCGACATGGCTAGGGCGCGCTTCATCGGTTTTAGAGTCTGGGTTCCAATCTCAGAAAGGGCGGCCAGAATCAAGCTACGTTGCTTGGAGTCGGAGGTGGCCATGAGATTGACCAGGGGCTGGATCGCCCGGGAGTCCGCCCGTTGACCCAGTTCCCAAATGGCCTTGCGACGTTGGGTTGGATGGTGAGATTGCAATTGACCGACCAGGGTCTCAACCACATCCAGGCGCGGTAAACGTGATGTGGGGGTGAGCTCTTCCGCCGTGCGATCGCTCCGTTCAATCGCATTGTTCTGGCTGCCATTTCGCGAAGCTGAGGCTGCTTGGATCGCATTGGCTTCAACAACGCTAGGAGGGGGCGGTGGAACGAGAGTCGTTGGAGAACGGGGAGAAAGCACGTCGCTAGCAGGTTTGGGAGGTGTATCGGAGGAAAAACTTGGGAAGGGTTGGGCCTCGTAACCCGTTGCCGCCCTTGGATTCTGCGGGGCCGCTGAGTGATTGATTGAGGTCGGAGCCTCTGAAACGTTCTCAACAACTGAATTGTTGCTAGAGAGAGGTGTGGCGGGTGTTGCAGGCGGCGCTGCTGCCAGAAGCTTGCCCGAGGGCATGGCGGATGTGGGGGCTCCTGTCAGTAAAGGCAGTGTGCCCGAGGGGGCGTGCTTAGCGCGCTGTTGAGCTTGTTGGGCCAGTTTTTTTGAGCGAGAAGGGGCCACAATCTTCCATATACCAAAGCCACCGATTCCAACCCCGATTAGGGATAGGCCCATGACAATTTTCCGAACCTTCGAATCTTGAGAGGGGGAAGGCGTGGAGGGCTCATCGGTTGATGTTTCTTCTTCGGGAGTCTCTCCCTCAGCAGCATCTCCAATCGCAGCGGCAATTTTGGCGGCGGCGGGATCATCCAATGCCTCCCACGTCGCCGCATCAACAACACCGCTGGGGGTGAGCCCATGGTCCTGCTGAAATGCTTCGACAGCTGATTGGGTTGCACCATCAAAACTTCCGTTGACCTCGCCATCAAAAAAACCAAGTTTTTTTAGCGTGACCTGAAGGTTGATGACCAAGGGACCGCTATTGCCGCTTTGGAGGTTGGGATTGTCTGAATCACTTGTCTCCTCGGCTTGGGCTAAGACCCAGGATGAAGTCTGCGAAGAAAAGTCAGTTTCCCACCGACGCGATGAATCCTCCGGTTGTGCCATTGCACCTGTCGCAAAGCAAGGAGCAAGAACTGTCAACCAGAGAAGTGTTCTCCAAACGTGGTGGTGAATGAGCATCTGCGTTGGGCCTGGCGTAAAGGGTAGACGGACGGAAAAAACTGAGAGTAAAGCTATGTCTTCATTGGAATGCTGAGGAACAATGCCCAGCGTCCTATTCTGCAGCTGTGTCCACTGAGGAACACGGCATTAATTCCAGGGACAATTCAGTCAGCTTCCTAACTATCTACTTGTACTTAAGGATACTAACAGGGAGGTTGATGCACGGAATTGGCTTGAAGGTGATGCAATTCGTTCCTGCCTGCTGTCCAAATATCTCTAGCTAGAGAATGCCCTAATCCTTCATTCAGGGCATCTTTTTCGTTAAGTGAATCTTTTCAGCTGTTGATTGGGCGTCAGAGGAAGTCTCTAAATCCCCTGGCGCTGAAGGAAAAGGGAGGGGAGGCTCTGATTCGCTCTCGGGGAGTCGCTGCCGAGCACTCTTCTTCCTTAGGGGTAATTTTTCTCGCTGGTTAATACAGTAGATGCTGACCAGCGTGATGATGACCCCGAGGGTTTGAAGCGGGGTGAGATGCTCTGCGAGGAAAAGATTGCCGAAGATTAGGGCAAAAACAGGGGTCAGGAAGGTCAGTGCGCTCAGGCTCGTTAAATTACCCTGGGCAGCAAAATAAAAGAAGAGACCGTAGGCGATCGCACTACCAAAGATTGTTGAGTAGGCCAACGCCGACCAGTCCAAAACGGTGAGGTGTTCCCACTGGGACTGCTCTGTTGTGGCGGTCAGTAGTAAGAGAGGCAGTCCTCCCAAAATCATGTGCCACCCCGTTGCCATGACTGGATCTGCATCCCGAAAGGCAAAACGGCTCAAAATTGTGCCAGTGGCCATGGATAGAGCCGCGAGCAACATTAACCACTGGCCATTGTGAAACAGCGCCTGAAAGAGGTCGCTGACTGTTCCAGTTATGTCGCTAGAGAGGAAAGCTCTTCCCGCTGTGTCTAGGCTGATGTGGGCTTGGCTTGCGTTGAACTGGCTGATATCCCATCGGTGAGCCACGTGATGCCAGGTTTGGATGAGCCACTCATCCGGTATGCCCAGCAAACTAATCCCTAGGATGCCAAGGAACAGGCCCAGCCCCCCCCAAGGCCCAATGTATTCTCCGAAGAGCCAATTCGCCATGAGGGCAACGGCCAGAGGCTGGGAATCAATCATGACCGAGCCGAGTCCTGCATCTGTCCGAGCCAGTCCTTCGGCCAAAAATCCTTGGAATAAGGCTCCATCGACGCAGGCAAAGGCCAAAATCCACAGCCAAGTCCGCAAGCCCTTTGGATGCGATCGCCCCAGAAGCAAGCCCACGCCTAAAATCAACGCACCGGCTGGTAGCAGCCGCACCGTTGCCAGAAAAAACGGTGTCGTTTGCGCCATGGTGCTCTTCATGGCAACCATTGCCGTCCCCCATAGAAAAAATGGAGCCACCAATAGCAGAGGTTCAAAGGGCAGGCGAGAGGAGGAAGGGGAGCGATGCATGAAGCTCAAAGTGAATCTTTGGGGTAGTAAATCTGAGCCTCGGTCAAGCCGTTGCCAGGAGGGACGGTTATGAATGATTCGGGGACTGCTAGCCCAATCTTAAAGGATGCCACAGTGACTTTCCGTCACAGGAGCTTCCGTCACGGGAGATAATGGATGAATGCCTACAGACAATACTCACAGAAAATAACGGCACGAGTTTATGATTTGGCCCTTCAAGCGTCGTTCACGCAAAAAAATTGCTCGTATTGAGGTTTCGGGGGCTATTGCAGGTGGTACCCGGGAACAGGTCCTCAAGGCACTTAAAATTGTCGAAGAGCAGTGTTTTCCAGGATTGCTGCTACGGATTGATAGTCCTGGGGGAACGGTTGGAGATTCCCAGGAAATTCACAGTGCGCTCTGTCGCTTGCAGGAAAAAACCAAAATTGTGGCAAGCTTCGGCAATATTTCCGCTTCAGGGGGGGTGTATATCGGCATGGGGGCTCACCATATCGTCTCCAACCCTGGCACCATCACGGGCAGCATTGGCGTCATTCTGCGCGGCAATAATATTGAGCGGCTGTTAGAACGGGTGGGAGTTTCTTTCAAGGTGATTAAATCTGGCCCCTACAAGGATATTCTGGCCTTTGATCGAGAGTTGACTGAGCCTGAGCAGTCGATTTTGCAAGAGCTCATCGACACGAGTTATGAGCAGTTTGTCAAAACGGTAGCTGAGGCTCGTAACCTTGATGTGGACGCCGTGAAACAGTTTGCTGATGGTCGTATCTTCACAGGGGAGCAAGCCTTGACTCTAGGTGTCGTCGATCGCTTAGGTAGTGAGGCCGATGCGAGACGATGGTTAGCGGAGCTTGTAGACCTAGATCCAGAAAAAACTGAGGTTTGCACGATTGAAGAGCCTAAGCCTTTGGTGAACCGGTTGCTCTCGCGGGGGCAAGCACCTGGGGCACTATCGGCTAATTTGGGGCAATTGTGTTTTGATATCGAGACCAGCGGCCTGCCCCTTTGGCTCTACCGTCCTTAATGAACCTGTCAAAGAATGTGCCAAAGCATCGCTCAGAGCACAGGTCAGGAGATACGGTAGTTCAATGAACAGGGGAATGGAAGGATAACGGAATGATTCAGGAGGACTGTGTGGTGTCGTGGCAAGTGCGGGCAATTCGTGGGGCGACAACGGTGCCGGATAATTCGGCAACGGCGATTCAGGAGGCGGTGACAGAATTACTGGACGCCTTAGAAGCAAATAATCGAATTGACCCGCAATATGTCGTGAGCCTGACGTTTTCGGTCACGCGGGATCTGGATGCCATCTTTCCGGCATCGGTGGCTCGCCAGCGTGCGGGATGGGAGGACATTCCACTCCTGGATGTGCAACAGATGTATGTGGCGGGGAGTTTGGAACGCTGCATTCGTCTACTGATGCATATTAATTGTGCAGACCTAACGCTTCCGGTGTACCACCCGTATTTGCGTCAGGCCCAGCGTTTACGTCCGGATTGGCGGCTGGCACAGCCCACATCCTAAAACCAGTGGGCTAAAACCAGTTGGCTTGTCCGCAAAGCAAACAACACGTAAAAAAAGGCGTTCCTGTTAAGGAACGCCTTTTTTGATCAATCCTGACGGTCCTAACGAACCGAGGTTTGAACCGGTTGCGTTTTACGAGAGGGCCGAGCCATAACAACAGTATCCATCCCTGTCTCTCGCAGGCCGACGTGAGTCGAGGCCGAAAGGGGGATGACTGAATCGTTCAAAACAGAAGGAACCAATGGTTTTTCGGTAACTTCTGGTTGTTCCGTGGCCGATGGAACTTGGTTGTCTGCTCCGTGGTGGCCCAGGCGAATGCCAACCATCACGTCATAAACAAAGTTCCAAAAATCCTTCGGGCTTTGTAGGATGCCGAGGCGTTGGGGTGAGCCCTTTGCATCCAGGATAGGACGGGTTGCATGGTAAGCCGCTTCGTAGCGATACCAAGGAATGGAAGGCCAGAGATGGTGAATCAGGTGATAATTCTGACCCATGATCAACAGATTGAGCAGCGGGCTTGGATAAACCCGAGCATTTTTCCAGCGATCGCGCTCCTGAAAAGGACGGTGAGGTAGGTAATCAAAAAACAGACCCAACGCCATGCCCACCACCAGAGCCGGTGTGAACCAGTAATTCATCAAGTAGGGCATGAAGCCGAAATGAATGCCGCAGAATACGATTGCCGCAAAGGACAAACGACCCAGGAACCACTCCAAGAGCTCATTCTTTCGCCACAGCTTCCGCTTGAAGAAATAGAACTCGTGGTACATGAAACGAGGCGCGATCAACCACAGCGGACCGCAGGTTGAGACGAAATGGTCTGGATCATTCTTAGGGTCGTTCACATTGGCATGGTGCTGCATGTGAACGCGGGTGAAGACCGGAAATGAAAAGCCGAGCAGAAGCGCACTCGCGTGGCCCATGGCCGCATTCATTTTTCGATTCGGGTGTGCCGCATGGTGGGACGCATCATGAATGACCGTGCCCGATAGGTGCAGTGAAAGCACACTCATTGAAAAACAAAGCCAGTTGTACCAGTCCCAGCAAAAGTGGCCGAGCACCGATAGCGTCATTAAGACAAATGCCGAGAGAAGCATCCAAACATTGGGATTGAAGCGACCCGGCGGACGCACAAACTCTCTGGGCACTGTCAGGGGCGTTTTAGCCTCCGACATTCTGGTTCCACTCCTTAACCACTTGCAACTCGCAGGGAAGCTTGGTGTGCCTTCCAGCTTTTGACGGAGAGTACGGCAACAGCCGTGCACAACGCAAGAGCAACGCACCAGACCCTGCTGCTCTTCGGTAGTATACGGTAGTTGTTACGAAGAATAAAGTTTCTTAACAACTACCTGATAATCGCTCCTCACACTGCTTCAGGGTGATCCGGTGGTCCACCAAATCAACCCTTTCTGAGAGGGGCGTCTCGATTTATGAGGATGCGGACGAAAGGACTTGAACCTTCACGCCTTGCGGCACTAGAACCTAAATCTAGCGCGTCTACCAATTCCGCCACGTCCGCATAGTTTACCCATAGTAGCAAAGCTAGGCTCGCGTGAGGACAAAAATGCTGCCTTCATTGCCGCGATTGATTCTTAGATCCTGATCTAGATAGGTCAGATCAACCCAGCCCTTGCGCCCTTGAATGGATGTGTCGATCGCTGGAAAGCGCTTGCCGGACTGGACTAGGGGAATGAATTGGGCGGGATTCTCATAATTGACCCACCGTTGAAGGCCAAGGATACTGCGTTCGAAATAGACATTGAGGCGGCGACTGTCCTGATGTGGGCTTTCTGCTGCTGTCTCTATTTCGAATTTTGCCGAGACACTCACCAGTCCCTCGAAAAAGGGCAATCCTTCAATCTCGGCAATGTTATAGACCTGTCCTGCCTCGACACGAATGCATTGATAAATTGTGCCGAGGCGCAAGGCTGGAACATTGTTGATGCCCAGCAGCCCTGAGCTAGTGGTGTATTGCAGTTCCCAGTCTCCGTCGAGCAGTTCAGTCGCTTTTGCGGGAGAGGGCGTGGGATTCCTTTCCTCTAGCTGAGCAATTTTGCTGAGGAATGCCGAGCGTTGTTCTGGGCTGCAGCGAATGCCCCGATCGCTTTGGGCCAGTTCTGCGATTAGTTCTGATTTACCGATCATGGCTTTCCTCTTTTAGGGAGATCGTGGACCGTTGGGGATATTTGGAGACGTATTGAGGTGACTTTTCCAGGCCAAAACATCGCCTTAACCATCTTGGTCCAACGTTGGATTGACCTGTTCACCGAAGCGAGGACTACAATTTAAGCTTTTTTTCTCTGGGGTTCTCGGGGTTTCTTCGACTATGATGAATGGTGCCCTTGACATCTTAGTGATTGGCGAGCTATACCGAGCCCAATGAGATGTACCAAGCGGCACAGTCCGTTTGATTCCAGAGATAAGCCTTTCATGGACAATAATCCCTCTCTCCGCGTTGAGCCTCGCTATCAGCAGGCTCCCGTTCTTCCTTCAGCCGGGGAGCCGTCAATTCTAGAGTGGCTAGAAAAAAGCGGTCGTCTCCTGCCTCGTGAAGACGCCGTGGAACCGGATAAGCCTGGTTCCGATGAAGAGGAAATCTCGGCGCTCATGGGTAACGATGACAAGTATGAGGATGACTTTGACGATGATGATGACGATGAGGACATGGACGACTAGCGCTGTCTCCTAATCCGTCGTTTTTATTTCATCTTGGTCTTCTGGCTTCAGTTTGCTTGCCCCCTGCCGGTTTGTTTGATGTGGGTGATGTGAACTCAGTACTTTCCTGTAGGGTCTGTCTTTTCTGAGACATGATTTTGAGAAGTTGGTCGCATCACCTTCACTTCTAGGGGCTGCTGCCCAATTGGCATCTTGATGGCTAGGTGGTTATTAAGGTACCAATCGGAGCAAAGGAGTGCTCGCAAAGTGTGAGCCCATACACCGCTAAACCTATCGTTTTACGATAAGTTTACGGGAGTGGTCTGACAGCGTAGTTTTCGTCTTGAAAGCTGCTTGGTGTGTTGTGATGAGTGAAGTGAGTTTGCTGTGGATGCAAAATATTTAGCTGACCAGGCGACAGGTATAACCGGAACAAAGCTTCTGTGGGCCCTGTCGGCTGGCTTGAGTGCGGGTGCTCTTGTGGTTGATGCGTTGTCTCAACGCTCTTCGGCAAGTGTTTACTCACTATTTCTACCGTTTGCAATTTGTACGATTGCCTCGGGGTTGCTTGGCTACTGGGTTATTCCAATGCTGCGGCGCTTCAAGGCAGGCCAGTTTATCCGAGAAGATGGTCCCCAGGCTCATCTCAAGAAGGCTGGGACCCCAACGATGGGCGGCATTTTTGTCGTTCCTGTGGCGCTGTTGTTTGCAGTGGTTGCTTCTGGCTTCAGCCCTCAGGTTTTGGCGGCAGCAGGTCTGACCTTTGCCTACGGCTTTATTGGTTTTCTGGACGATTGGCTCATTCTGCGCGATCGCTCCAATAAGGGTATTTCTCCGAAGCTTAAGCTTGCGCTGCAGGTGGGCTTTGGTGCTGTCTTTTGCCTTTGGCTCAGCCTAGGCTCGGGGCTGGAATCTGTGACTTCGGTCAATTTGCCCTTGGGTCTTGTGTTGCCCCTGGGGCTCCTGTTTTGGCCCTTAGCACTGTTTGTGATGACCGCTGAGAGCAATGCAACCAACCTGACGGATGGGGTTGATGGCTTGGCTGCTGGCACTGGTGCGATCGCACTACTGGGCCTAGGCGGCTTTGTCGCTGCTCAGTCACCTGAGCTGATGCTTTTCTGCGCAGCGCTGAGTGGTAGCTATGTTGGTTTCTTGGCTCACAACCGTAATCCGGCGCGGGTTTTCATGGGCGATACCGGCTCTCTCGCCTTGGGGGGAGCATTGGCTGCGGTTGCACTCATGGGCAATTTGCTTTGGGTTCTGCTTGTCATTGGTGGACTATTCCTCGTGGAGTCCCTCTCCGTTATTGCTCAGGTCAGCTTTTACAAAATGACCAAAGGCGCCGACGGCGTGGGTAAGCGATTGTTCAAGATGGCTCCGATTCATCACCATCTTGAGTTGTCCGGTTGGGCCGAGACTCGTGTTGTTGCGACTTTCTACGCAATCAGTGCGCTTCTGATTGCCGCTTGCTATGTCGTTCACTAGCATGCCCTTGAGTTCCTAGGACTCCCCTTAAACTTGCATATTCATCACAATTGAATCAGGTTCATCTCAAAGAAAAAGCGAGAGACATTTGTCTCTCGCTTTTTCTTTGAGATGCTTTTAGGTGAGGCTAAATGACATTGCCATTGCTCGGCCATGAATCTCAGTGAGAGCGCTATGTCCCTATGCCAAAACACCATTGAGGAAAATATCTGATAACCCCTCAGCCATTTCCTTGAGGGTTTGGGGGGAGGTGTCTTGCTCCAGGATGGTTACTTCGCTAAAGCCTGCCACCATGAACATCCCAAGAAATACCCGAGCAATGACCTTGGGATCAATCGGTCGATAAATTCCACGATCGATCGCGGTTTGAAAAAATGCTTCAGCAACCGTCATCATCTTGTCCAGGACCTCGCCTTGAATGCGCTCTTGGAGATCCGGGTGAAACTGTGTCTCCATAAAACAGACGCGAACTAAATCCGTATTTTCCTGGAGGTGGCGCATCCGCTTGCGCATCACATCAGCCACAGCTCGATAGCTGCTCATTTCGCTCAATTCTGTGAGCAAGTCCGTGAGTAGTTCAACCCATCCTTCCGTTGCGAGTTCAACCAGAATTGATTTTTTATTAGAGAAGTGGCGAAATAGGGTGCCCTCAGCAACCCCCGCAGCCTGAGCTAAATCCCGAGTGGTGGTGCCGTCATAGCCATAGCGGGCAAACAAATGTTGGGCAGCCTTCAAAATCCGAGTCTTGGTTTCGACTTCGGGTGGAGCAGTCCGGCGAGCAAGTCTCATGGCCTTTGGCCTCGTTGGCAAAGCAATTTATCGACTCAAGTAAAAACTGCACCATGAATAAAAGACACGGCAAAGAATAGAGCACGCGAGCTTGAATCGATGGCTCAATTGTTGCTCAGTTTAGAGGCGACCCTCAAACTCAGTTCATAGAACCTTACACTTTGACTGATTCCAGAACATTTACCTGCACAAGGTTTACGCGACCGTCGATTCTAGGAGAGAAAATGCCCAATTTTCCTCCATCAAGCTTGATCCTAATTTTTTTCTTTGCAAATTCCGTATCTAATCTTTCGAAAGAGTAAGCGCCGTCTGCTTAGGGTTGGTCGTGATGACCTTGGGTTGCATGGGGGAAGAGACCGAAGGGCGCACGATTTTGTACGGGCTTTAGCGGGGCTGGGAGAGACTGGGTCAGCCCCGGCAGGATGCGGTGATTTAAGCTTCTACCGCCACATATCCTGACGGAGGCTCAGTGGCAAGTAGTAGTTATGGGGTATCAAATATTTCTTTGATTGCTTAGCTTATCCCTAGACGGTTCGGAAAGGCTTCAACATAGGACTTGTGAGGAATGGGGAAAGGCCTCGCGCGATCGCAGAGCCTTAACCTGGTGATCTTGCATTTCAATTCGATTATCATCTCAAATCTTCTTGAAACTTGCAGGCTCTATTGTGTAAGTCAAGTTCTGTTTTGCGTTGAAACTCACCCCATTAAGCATTGTTTGGGTCATGGAGATTGAACTCTTTGGCTTAGTTTTTGCTTGATATTCATAGTATTTTCTCTTGGTTTTAAAGCTTTTTAGTCTGCGTTTTTGCTTTCTTTTTCTTCTTTTTGTTTGGGATTTCTAATTTGTGATTGGGAATATTTTAATTGTAGCCCCAATTGCTTGGCGCGATTTAACGGTAGAGTTATGAACACCAAATCCCTGGAATCTAGAGATGCTCTGGATGTTGATTTTAGTCGCTACATGCGCACGCTGAAAAACCGCTGGTTGCTCATTGCGATTCTCTGGGGAGGAACCATTGGTCTCGCAGGCATTGCTGCTTCCTTGAAGCTTCCGAGTTATGAAGCCAGCACAAAAATTTTAGTTCGAACAGATACAACCTCGACGCTTACGGGGGTTGGCCGTGGGGTTGGAGGCTTAGACCCTTTGGTCAAAGCCCAAAACCCTCTAACCACTGAAGTTGAAATTATTTCGTCAAAGCCAGTCATTGAGCGAGTCATTGAGCAACTATCGCTTCAAGATGGTGAGGGTCAGCCCTTGACCGCTGAAGATTTTCTGACACAGCTAACGATCAAGATCGTCGGGGGGGCTGATGTCATTAATCTTTCGTATCAGGATACCGATCCGAGTGTGGCTGCGGCAGTGGTCAATGAGCTTGCAAAACTCTACATCGAGAGTAATGCCAAGGACCAACAGCAGCGAACCATGAAAGCCCTGGAGTCTTTGGAGGATCAGCTTCCCACGACTCAGACCTTTGTTCGTCAGGCAGAGGAGAAGTTGCGTCGCTTCCGGGAGGATAATCAGGTGATCTCTCTGGTTGAGGAATCGAGGTCCCTCGTTCAGCTGCTCGAAACCCTAGATAATCAAATTTCTGAGGCTCAAGCCACTTTTGTGCAAGCTGAGACTGAGGCTGAAGCCCTACAGGTTAGCCTGGGCTTGACGGCCCAGGATGCCATGGCCGTCAGTGATATTAGCCAATCAGCGGCGATTCAGGCATTGCTAGAAGAGCTGAAGGCTGTGGAACGTCAAAAGGCTATTCAGAGAGGGGTTTATACCGATCAAAGCCCTGTTGTCTTGACTGCACAGGCCCAGGAAGAAAATTTACGGCAACTGTTGCGCCAAGAGATTCAGATGGTTTTGGGGGCGCGATCGCCCCTCTCCACCGAGCTGATGCAGGTGGGCGCACTTCGTCAGCAGATCATCGGTAAATTTTTGGATGCTGAGGTGCAGCGTCTGAGCCTCGCCAACCGTGTGAAATCGTTGCAGGAGTTTCGCAACACCTATCGCCAGAGAGCCAATAGTTTGCCGGTCCTTGAACAGGAGCAAGCACAGCTTGAGCAAACGCTAGAGGTGGCCCGCTCCAGTTATCAAACGCTATTGCAGCGCTTGAAAGAGTTGGAGGCTGCGGAGAAGCAAGATATCGGCAATGCCACCGTGATTGAGCCTGCTGAAATTCCTGATCAGGCTGTGTCGGGAGAACGCTCCAAGATTTTGGCCTTGGGTGGGCTCTTGGGCGCATTCCTCGCAACCACGGTTGTAACTCTACTGACGCTGAGAGATGAAGACCAACTACGCCAGGACAGCACCCTACATCTCGCGACGCCGGGTACTATCCCGAATGATTTGACGGTACCCCCTGTGCCCTCTCCCTTCGCGACCGAGAGTCCAGATGTTCCTCGGACGATGCAGCGTCTAGATGCAGAGGAAAGTAATGCTTCTCAGGCTACGTCTCAGTCATCGTAGACCTTTGATGTCAATCCTCTGCTGCTTTTTCCTGCGTTTCTAATGGTGGTCGCTGCCACTGAGAACGCCGCCCCATTGCTGCCCTCCACACACTGCTATGAAGATAACGATTGTCGCGATGGAAATTCCCTATCCCCCCATGCATGGGGGGCGGGTTGATATTTGGAGGCGCATTGAAGCCTTTAAGCAGTTGGGGGTAGAGGTGCAGTTGCTCTGTTGGGTGCCGCAGGAGCCAGACCCCGAAGACATTGCTGTGATGAAGCAGTGTGTGAGCGACTTGCAACTGTTGGACTATGTTGGGAAGAGCTCCCTCTCTCGTCTGCGTCAGGCCGCTGAGCTGTTGAGATATCCCTTGGGTATTACATCACGTCGGGTCTATGGCTCTGTTTGGCGAGAATTGCTGACAGAAGTGGCGAAGTTTCAGCCCGATGTGATTCTGGTGGATGGCATTCATGCCAGCGTGCTAGCGAGAAGGTTGTCAAGACAACTCAATATTCCATTCATTGTGCGCTCTCACAATATTGAGCATCAGCACCGCTCTGCGTTGTTGAAAGCAGCTCAGGGCACACAGAAGCTGTATTCATTCTTGATTCTGTTGCATCTAAAACGACTGGAAATTTCTGTCTTTAGAGATTGTCTTGCCTTTTTTGATATCTCCGTCGATGACCTGAAATATTGGCAGAACCTCGGTCTCGAACATGGTTCTTTCTTGCCACCCGTCGCTGACTTGTCCCACTGGGATAAGCCCGCATCAGATAAAGTCCCAGTTTCCTATGATGTCGTTTTTCTTGGGAATCTAAACCGAGAAAATAATGTCGCTGGAATTCAGTGGTTTTTAATGGATATTGTTCCTAAGCTTAAATTAAAAAAGCCTAATATTTCTATCTTAATAGCAGGTTCAAACCCCGTTAAAAGCATTCAGGAACTCTGTGAAAAGATCCCTGAAGTAACCCTAACAATCAATCCAAAATCTGCCCTGGATACTTACGACACCGGGCGCGTATTGGTCAATCCTATCGGTGTAGGGGGCGGCGTCAGCATTAAATCTATCGATATGTTAGTGCTTGATAAACCCATTGTTTCCTTGACGAAGGGGGTCTATGGCCTACCCGATGCCGTCAAGTCGCTCTTTCACATGGCTGAGGATGCAGACTCCTTCGCCAGTGCTGTTATTGACTGTCTCGATGATGAGCAGCCTAGCGATCGCTCTTTGCTAGAACGGCATCAACTGATTAATGAAGCTTTTGGACTTCCTCGAATCGAACAATTCCTAGAACAACTACAAGAGATTTTGCCTCACGAGTCCTCTGGTGAAAAGAATGTTGCTTAATGGCTGGCATATGGGATCGCTGAAGCATTAATTCTTCAGGTGAATCAGTCTTTTCTCTGGTTTTAATCTGAAAAGCGGTGGACTTATTGTTCACCGCTTTTTGTTGTGCCCTTCGTCTTAGGCTTCAGTATATACGGAGATAAATACGTGTAAGTGCCCAATTTCCATACAAAGAAGACTTGAATAGTATCTGCTCGACAGCTTTTATAACGTTAATTCTTCCTGCTTGTCACACTGGATTCGGCAGAGTTTCCTGTGAATAATGCCCATGTAAACCTTCCGAAAAGTCAGTTATTTCTCTGGGCACGACGCTGAGAGCTTATGTATTCTTCAGTACGTGGGGCGAGTTCATTTCCACCCACGAGTTACAGCGGGCATCTCTTCAAGCACGAACCTGAGATTAATCGAACGGTTCGATTCATTCCTTACACGCTGCCTCAAAGAGTCTAACTATGAAACTGCTGTTGACGTGCACTTCTGGAGGCCACTTTGCCACCATGCGCTCCCTCGCCCCTTTTTGGCAGGAGCATGAGCGGGTGTGGGTTACTGACTGTAAAGGTGACACACAGATTTTGGATGACCAACAGGAGCGGGTTCACTGGCTGACTTACCAGGGACCCCGAGATTGGTTTGCCTTCCTCCAGAATCTGCCCGCAGCATTCCGCATTTTGCGCCGAGAGAGGCCCGATATGGTGGTTTCGACGGGGGCAAGTGTGGCGGTTAACTTTGCGATCGTCGCCAAGCTGCTAGGGATTCGTTTTCTCTATGTGGAAAGCATTTCCCGTGCAGAGGAACTCAGCCTTTCTGGCAAAATTGTTTACCCGCTGTCCAATGAGTTTTATGTGCAGTGGCCAGGATTATGCAAGCGCTACCCTAAGGCGATTTATCGAGGCATGGTGGCCTAGGATTCGTTGACTAGGATTCGTTGAGTTGTTGAGACAAGATTGCCGTTCTTGAGTCAGTTGCCGCATCTCCAAAGCTTCATTCGTAGAGCGGACGAGATTCATGATTACGGTGACCCTGGGAACGATTCCCTTTCAGTTCGATCGCGCGATCGCGTGGTTGGATCTTCTATTAGAACGTCAGATTATTACCGAGCCGGTCTTTCTTCAATACGGAACCTCCGATATTTCTGCTCTGGCTCAGCATCCCCTCGTGACTGCTTTGCCTGTGGTGCAGTCCGAATACCTCAAACAGCAGGTTGATGCGTCTCGGCTTGTGATCTCCCATGCGGGTCAAGGGTCAACCCGCATGTTAGTGGAACGGAGGGCCAGTTTCATCATTGTGCCTAGACTGGCTGAGCACAAAGAGCATATCGACAATCACCAGTTGATGTTTGCCCAAGGCATGGCCAATCTCGGTGTTCACTGCTGCATCACGCTGGATGAGGTTGTGGAAGCCATTCTCAAGCCACCCTTGCCTTGCCCCGTTGACATCTTTGATGGCCCGAAGTTGGTGGCGCATTTGCAGCGCTGTTATCCCTCTACTCAGGAAGCCATGCGCCGTCTATTGGTGGGTAGCCGCTAAATCAGCATCGAGCTGGAATCACCATGCAAGAATCTTCAAATTCGCTGACCCCTGGGATGGCCTCTCCCTCGGTCAGTATCTTGATCAACAACTATAACTACGAACGCTTTTTGCGCCAGTGCATTCAAAGCTGTCTCTCCCAAACCCAGGACCCCTTGGAAATCATTGTGGTAGACGATGGTTCTGTGGATGCTTCCTCTCAGATTATTCGCGAGTACAGTGAGGCGTCTAGCCTGGTTGTACCGGTTTTGAAGGGAAATGGCGGGCAAGCCTCCGCCCTTAATTTGGGATTTTGCCAAAGTCGAGGGGAGCTAATCGTTTTGCTAGATGCCGACGATTATCTCTATCCCTGGGCTATTGAGCAGATTACGCAGGCTGTCCACGGCCTCACATTGCCTCCCGTGATGGTGCAGTGCCGTCTCGACTTAGTGGATGCCCAGGGCAACTATATTGACCAGTATCCACCACCGGAGTTGTCCTTTGACGACGGTAATGTGGTGCCACAACTGTTGAAAACGGGACAATATTCGACCACGGTAACCAGTGGCTTGAGTTTTCCTCGCTCGTTGCTTACGCAAGTGATGCCCATCCCTGAAGAGGACTTCCGCCTTTGTGCGGATGGCTATCTGATTTCTGTGGCCCCCTTCTATGGCTCTGTTGTGTCTGTTGAAACTTCCATTGGAGGCAGACGCAAGCATGACAGTAACCTTTGGGCCCGAGAGATTCAATCTGCAGCCCAGTGCCGTAAAGCGATCGAACATGATTTTGCTCGCTATCATCACCTACGTCAGACGGCGACGAAATTTAATCTTGTTGCCGATGCAAAAATGGGACTGCGAGATCCACTGCACTTGAGCAATCGTCTGGCCTCACTTCGACTAGAGTCTTCCCAGCACCCAGTCTCTGACGATCGCGCTTGGCGACTGGCCCTGAATGCTATCCAGGCGATTTGGGAATACTCAAACTTAAGCCATCGACGTCGAATTGTTTTGATGCTGTGGTTTTTGGGGGCTGGGCTTTTGCCTCAACGCTTGGCCCAATCAGTCATTCAGTGGCGCTTTTCCACACAGTCTCGCCCGGTCGTCGTCAATCGCATGTTGAAGCTGCTGCGTACGGCGACTCAATGATGTTTATGCATCTAAAAGAAGAATATTAAACCAGAGTCAAACCTGCTACAGCGGTGCCCTACCGACAACGCGATAACAGGATTTATCCGGTTTAGAGGCATGACAAACTCAGGACTTCGCCAGGGGAATTCCCCTGCAACTTATCAAGCAACGCCTGTTCAAGGGCGTCCCGTACTCAAGCGGCAGCTTTACATTGCCTGGGTGCCGTTCCAGCGACGGGCTGTGGCGATGGAAGCTGAATTGGGCTACGAACTTCACCATATTGGGCTCAGTCTAAAGCAGCGATCGCTTCGACCCTTGGAGTATGTCATCAAGGCATGGCAGACGATGGTATTACTGCTGCGTCACCGCCCTGAGGTCCTGTGGATTCAGATGCCGCCAGCACCGCTGCTCTATCTTGCTTTTTTCTACAAGCAGTTGTTTCAGCAAGAGCTGACGATTATTGCCGATTGCCATAATGCGACGTTTCGCCGTCCCTGGATTCAGTTTCCAAGGGTCGTTTCCCTCTTAAATCGTTGTCAATCCATTGTGGTCCACAATCCTGATGTGGAGGATCAGGCGATTGGTCTGGGGATGGACGCGTCGTTATTGGTTGTGTTGCGCGATCGCACGCTGACGATTGATGCAGAGTCAGCCTCTCCAGAACCGGTGTCCTACGGGACTCCCTGGGTCTTGGTGCCCTGCTCCTTTAATTCCGATGAACCCATTGCTGAGCTATTGCAGGCAGCGCGCCTTGCCCCTGAGATTACGTTTGTCCTCACTGGCAATGTTAGCCGTGCCCAGGGTCGGCACTGCTTGGATGAGGTACCCCAGAATCTGAAGCTGGCAGGCTTTGTCTCTGAGTCTCGGTTTAATGCGCTGCTTGCCCAAGCCGATGCGATCGTCGGTTTGACGAAGTTGGATGGGATTCAGCTCAGTGTGGCCAATGAGGCACTGAGCTATGGGCAACCCATGGTTTTGTCGAATACCAAACTACTGCAATCCTTTTTTCCCAAAGGAGCGGTGTATGTGGACCCGCTTGATCCTGAGGCGATCGCACTGGGATGCCGACGTGCCATTGAGTTTTCTGCTCCCCTCCGCCAGTCCGTGGTGGAACTCAAGCGGGATGTTGATGCCCAGTGGCGTCAGCAAGCAGAACCGATTCGCCTGTTGCTGACCCAATCCTAGTGCTAGCTCCCAGATTCCAGTTCCAGACTCTAGCTCCAGGCTCTAGCTCCAGACTCTAGCCCAGGTCTTAGCTGATGCATGGGCCTGATGTATGGGCTGATGTATTGGCCTCATTGATTCTCTCTGATCTCTTTTCCGGTCCTTGACCCATGCTATCGCTGCTCAAATCCTTCGAAAAGTTCTATACCGTGATCGCGCTGATGTTCTACTCCGGTGGACCCATCACGGTGCTGGTAACCGGCGGCTTTAGCCAAGGTGATGCGGGGTATGCGACGACCAGTAATCCGATTATGCGGACGATCTACCTGGCGAGTACGCTGTGGTTTGCCTTTTTGCTAGCCATTCGCTGGAAGCAAACGTTACAGGTGGTGATGCGCGATCGCTTCACCATCCTGTTGGCGGTGTTTGCCTTTGCCTCCATTCTCTGGTCGGTGGCGCCAGATGCTAGCTATGTCAGAGCCGTGGGCCTGATTGGCACCACCCTATTTGGGATTTACCTGGCAACGCAATACTCGCTCAAAGAGCAGATTGTTGTGATGGCTTGGTCCTTTGGCTTGGTCATTGGGTTGAGCATTCTCTACGCCTTACTGCTGCCTCAGTTCGGCATCATGGGCGGAGTTCATACAGGAGACTGGAGAGGTATCTATACCCACAAAAATACGTTGGGCATGCGCATGGTGCTTAGCGGTGCGACGTTCCTTCTCCTCTTGCTTGATTCCAAACGACCTTCGTTGTTCCCGGCCCTCGGATTAGCCTCATCCGCAGCTCTGATTGCCCTTTCCACCTCGAAGGGAGCCTTAATTAAATTTGTGGTGGTGCTTGCTGTGGTGGGCCTCTGTCAACTGTTGCGTTGGCGTTGGCGCTATCTGGTGCCTGTGGTTTTGGGCGGTACGTTTATTGGTTCGGCTTCGCTTTTGTGGGCGCTGGGGAATCTGGAGGCGATCGCCGAGTTCCTCAACAAGGACATTACGCTAACGGGCCGCACCGAAATCTGGCAATTCGTGGTGGAGGTTCTGCAACGGAAACCGTGGCTTGGCTATGGCTATGACGCTTTCTGGAGTCAGGGATTGGATGGTGATGCGGCCTACATTTGGCGGGCATTCATGTGGGAGACTCCCCACGCGCACAACGGGTTTCTTGATATCTGGCTTCAGCTCGGATTTGTGGGGGTCTCGCTGCTGGTGCTGGGCCTCTACTACCATTTGCTGCACAGTGTGATTCAGCTGCGCTACACCTCTGGCTCGGAGTATCTCTGGCCAGTGCTGCTACTGGTTTTTTGTATCTTCGACAATCTGACTGAAACGACCCTGTTGCGCTCTAACGATGTGCTTTGGGTGATTTATGTTGCAACGACACTGCAGGGGTATGTCACCGTGACTCAACCCCGTTCTTCCTTGCAATCACCATCATCATCGGTTTCACCTCTTCCATCAGCCAGCTAGGGACCGGGTGGGCCAGGGCTTTCTGGGCCTTGGCTTTAGTCCTTGACTGATTTCTACTTCACTGGTGTTTCCATGTTTGCCAAATTCACTGCACTCCAACGATCCCTTCAAGCGAAATTACAAAGCTCCACATTTAAGGGGGGCCTGTGGATTTTGGGGTCACGTCTAGGCCGCAATGTTTTGCAGGGGGTCTATTTCCTCTTAATTGCCCGCTCGCTAGGGGCGGAGCAGTATGGCACGTTTATTGGCGTGGCTGCCTTGGTCAAAATCCTATTGCCCTTTGCCATGTGGGGCTCGTCGGAAATTTTGATGAAGCATGTCTCCCGTGAGCCAGAACGCTTCAATGCTTACTGGGGTAATGCCCTCGCGATGGTCGCTGCCTTTGGTACGGTCTGCATGGTGGTGTTGCTGGGCTTGTCTGGCATGGTGTTATCACCGGCTGCCACGCTGAGCCTGATTGTTTGTGTGGGTCTGGCGGACCTGATCTTTTCTCGGGTAGTGGAAATTGCGCTCAAGGCTTTTATGGCGGTGGACCTGCATCACTTGAATGCTCAACTGCATGTGCTGTTGACGGTCAATAGTGTGTTGGCTGCGCTCTGTTTGGCGGTGTTTGTGCCGGAGCCCAATGTGACGGTGTGGGGCGGGCTGTATTTGGTGAGTCGGGTGGTGACGATGGCGATCGCCCTTTTCCTCGTCCAACGCACCCTGGGCAAACCCAAGGTGGTTCTCAAGTGGATCGCACCGGAACTGGCCCAAGGATTCTTTTTCTCCGTCGATTTCTCGGCGTCAACGCTGTCCAATGATTTGGATAAGACAATGCTGGCCCGGATTGGAACGCTCCAGGCGACGGGCATCTACGGTGCAGCCTATCGCGTGATTGATGTGGCCTTGGCTCCCATTATGTCCTTGGCCGCGGTCGCCTATGCCAAGTTTTTTCGGGCCGGCGTAGACGGTGTTCAGGGCAGTATGCAGGTGGCGAAGCGGCTGGTGCCGATCGCAGGGACCTACGGCCTGATGGCCAGCGTCGCGGTGTGTCTAGCGGCTCCGCTTGTGCCGCTGTTGCTGGGGCCGGACTATGCGGAGGTTGTGAGTGCGATTCGTTGGTTGTCGCCCCTGCTGTTTTTGCGCTCGATCCAAAATTTTGCAGCGGATACCCTCACGGGAGCTGGTCTCCAGGGCACGCGCACGCTGTTGCAGGTGGGGGTCGCGTTGTTGAATGGCGTGGGCAATTTCTTCTTGATTCCGCTCTACTCCTGGAAGGGAGCAGCCTGGGCTAGCTTGGTGTCTGACAGCATTTTGGTGAGTGGGTTGTGGCTGTTGGTTTTCTTGTTTTACCGACAACAAATGGCCCAGCAGCAGACCGAATCCCAGCAGCAGACGGTATCAAATTAAGCTGGTTTGATCTGCCGATTAGAAACGGAGGGGAGGGTCGGCTGGGTCTGAAACGTGTTGAGCAAAGTGTTGAATTGCCTTGGCTAGGTTTTGGGCGATGCCGACGTCGAGGAATTCCCCGTCGGGGAAGGGGATAGCCTGGACCTTGAGGCCTGCGGCGATCGCCCCCTCAATCACATCTCCAATGGGCAGTTCTTTCTCAGGCTCAGCCCCCGTAGCCGCGTAAGCCTCCAGCACTGGAGCAACCTGCTCATGGAGAAACTGCGTAAAGCTCGGTGCCCATACGGCTGCGCACCAAATATGAGTCAGGTCGGTTTCCTTGGGTTTTTCCAGGATCTGGCGAACGCGTCCGGTCTGGTCAAAATCAACCATGCCGCCAATCTGCCCAGGCTGAGCGGGCACCATGCCGAGAACAACGTCAGCCTTCGTTTCGGTTTGATGCTCCAGAAGTTGCTGAAACATCTCCTGAGGAGAAAAGAGAATGTCGGGGAAGCCCAGGGCAATGCGGGCATTTTTGACGAAGGGATAGGCTTGGTCGAGGGTGTAGGGGACACCGAAGGGCGTGCCCATGATCAGGTAACCGAGATCGAGGCTGAGTTGGGAGCCGTTGCCGAAGTAGCTGGGGATGTCCCATTTGCCCGATCGCAGAATGAAAAAGACTTTGCGAATGCCTGCGAGCTGCATGCGCTCTAGGAGGTATTGACCAACGACTTTGGGGCGACTGCCTTTGCCGGGAAGCGCCTGAAAGCCCACGGGATAAAGCTCTTTGCTCATGGGCAATGGCGCAAGGCGCGTGGCGCGGCCTCCGGCGGGGATGAGGCCGATGACTTCGTCGGGGAGGTTCGGTGTTGATGGTGTGCTGTCTGTGGAAGCCATTGCCTGAGCCAGATTCTGCTGATATGACGATACAGTGCTGGCGATCGCCCCAGCTATAATCAAGCCATTGGGCAATTGATGATTCGCATCGGGAGCACCATGACCGTTAGCCCCGTTAAACAGCAAGTCTCTTTAGAGGCATTTCTGGAGCAGCCAGAGACAAAGCCTGCTTCAGAGTTTAGCAATGGCGAAGTTCAACAGAAACCGATGCCTCAGGGAGAACATAGTCGGATTCAGTCCAAGCTTGGTGACAGTGTCAATCAAGTAGGGGAGCCGAATCAGGTGGCGATCGCGTTTCCTGAGCTGCGCTGTACGTTTGGCGGACGTTCGATTGTGCCAGATATTGCAGTCTTTCGCTGGGAGAGGATTCCGCGTCAGGCCAATGGGCGGGTCGAAAATCGCTTTTTGATTCATCCCGATTGGGCGATCGAAGTGCTCTCGCCGGATCAGAGCCAAACGGCTGTTCTGGATAAGTTTTTGCATTGCTCACAACATGGGACGGAGCTGGGGTGGTTGGTCGATTCTGCTGAGGAGACGGTGCTGGTGGTCGATGGTTCGCAGCGGCTGCAGTTGATCCGTGGCGGTGCAGAGGTTCCGGTGCTGCCAGAGTTGGGGCTGAGTTTGACTGCTGGGCAGATTTTTGATTGGTTGGTGCTTTAGCAACTTTGTAGCGATCGCTGCTCAGGTGACACTAATCTAACGCTCTGCTTGCAAGACCTGTTCAGCGGTGAGTCTTTGGTTTGGAAAGATAGAGGATTCGACGATCTGGTTGTCGCGAAACTGCTGAATTTCGTATTCTCCATCGACAAGCTTACAGACAGAGAGCGTGGGTTGTTTGGGCTTGCCGATGTGTTTGATGCCGCCGAGGGCTTCGTAGTCTGCAATCCAGTATTCTGGGATGCCGAGAACAGCGTAGTCTTCGACTTTGCGGGCGTAGTCGTTTTGCCAGTTGCTGCTCACGACTTCAGCGACAAATTTGATGGAGCTGCCTAGGGTCAGGACGGATTGTTCGGGCCAGAGTAATTCTTGGGTGAGTGCTTCGCGATCGACAACCATGATATCGGGGCGAAAGGCGGTCATGGTGACGGTGGAGGGGCGAAGCAGTCCGCGTTGTAGGACAAACCAGGGTAGCGCCGCGAGGTCAATTTGGACGCAGAGCTTGGTGGTCAAGAAGGCCGCAACTTCTTCATGGGGGCCTGTGGGTTCCAAGTCAAATACCTCGCCATCGATCAGTTCATAGCGGTTATCGCTGCCGTAGGCGGCTAGGAAGTCTTCAACACTGAGTGGTTTCTGTTGTGTGGGTGGGGTGAGTGCAGGAGCCATGGGTCACCTGAACTGGGTGGGTGGGTTTAGTTTAACAGGTGAGGTTTGAGCGATTTCAGGCTAATCCTGCTTTGAGTAACTGCGAGACCGTTACCTGTAATTCTGAAAATGTGGGGGAGATGATCGCTGCTTCTCCCTGAAACTCGTGCTCTTGATAACGTCCTTCATCCAGGCTACAGAGCGTCACGCATCCTCGTTCAGCATCCACGATCCAGTACTCTGGGATATCCAACACGGCATACTCGCTGTGCTTGGCTCGATAGTCTTCTTGAATGGTGGAAGGACTAACGACTTCAACGACGAGCAAGGGTGGCGGTTCGCTCAGCCGGATGACGGCTTCCCGATTTTGTAGCTCTTGCCAAAGTTCTAAGGTTAGGACGGTTACGTCGGGAATGCGGCAGGTTTCCCAGCGGGTTCCGCGTGGGGATTGGATGCCGATTTTCATGTCTTTGGAGATCCAGGGAAGTTGGAGGCGTCGAATCTCGGCTTTGAATGTGTCGTTGATGAATTCTGCGATGCCACCATGCTGGCCGGTACCGAGGCTCATGGGTTTGAGGGTTCCGTCGATGAGTTCGTAGCGGGTGTTGGTGCCGTCGTGGTAGGCGAGGTATTCGTCTAGGCTGTAGCGGCGATCGGTGGCGAGGGTCATGGGGGTTACCGCTGGTCGTGCGATGGCTT
>CALIJJ010000058.1 GCA_938017515.1 uncultured Pseudanabaenaceae cyanobacterium | reverse complement strand
CCCATCCAGGGCACGATGACCGTCATTTATGCCGTGCAAATCACGCCAGATGCAGCACGAGGCTCAGGCAAAAATTCCGTTGTCCTGGAAGGGCAACGGAGCGATAACGATTTCTTGGTGCAGGATGGTCCCGCAATCCATGAGTTGCGGGTACGACCCGGCATCACTGCGGACTGTGGTGTGCTGATTGGCCGGGTGTTTGAAGACCATAACCGTGATGGGGAACAACAGCGCCATGAGCCTGGAATTCCTAATGCTGTGATCTATCTCCAGGATGGCAATCGGGTGGTGACCGATGACAAGGGTCTATTTTCAGTCGCCAATGTCCTACCGGGATACCACACGGGGGTGCTGGATTTGGCCAGTGTACCGGGATACCAGTTGGCCCCCAATCACTATCGCCGCGAATTCAATAGCGATTCTCGTTTGGTGCGGTTGGCACCCAGCAGCATGGCTCGCATGAATTTTCCGGTCATCTCCCTTCCAGAGGAGGCTCAGTGATGCAGTTGAATTCTCAACCTCGAAACATACTGCTGGTGAGTGTGCTGGCTTGGATGCTGACCGGCGGGACGGCGACAGCCCAAACCCTGATGCAGGTGCTGTCCCAAGAGCCGCAACCCAGTCCGGCGACCCCCTCGCGACCGAAAACTGAAACTCAGAATCAGCCTTCAGCACCTACTGTTGTTGAAACCGGCACTGTTGAAGCAGCCCAACCCGTTTCAACCCATCACAATCCTGCCTTCAAAATTGTTTCCCCCAGTGCGGGCGACATTCTAGATATCCCTGCCGCCAAGGTTATTTTGCAATTTCCGCCTCACAGTCAGATTGAACTAAAGGTGAACGGTCTCTCTGTGGGAGATGCTGCTGTGGGACAAACCTCCGTGGATGCAGACGGTACCGTAACGAAGACTTGGTATGGCGTATCCTTGCAGGCGGGAGACAATGAGCTGACCGCAGAGGGCTATGTCAATGGCGAATTTCAGAGTATTCGTCAGACGATCTCCGTACGGGGAGCCGCCTCTCAACTCGCCGTTAAGGTCCTGGAAACCACTGTGCCCGCTGATGGACGAACCCGTGCGACGGTGCAAGGACAACTGCTGGATGACAGTGGCAATCGCTCGAATTACAGTGCCGTTGTGACCCTAACCTCGTCCTTGGGCCAGTTCGTCGGTGAGGACCACTCCGATACCCAGCCTGGGTTTCAGGTCCAAGCTGAAAAAGGACTATTTTCAGCGGCGCTGGAAGCCCCCTTGGAAGCGGGAACGGCTCGTATTCGTGCGGCGAGTGCAGACCTAGAAGCCTACGCTCAGCTACAGTTTCAAACGGACAGTCGTCCGGGCTTGGTCAGTGGCGTTTTGAATACGCGCTGGGGTAAGGGCGGACTCAACTTCTACGATCGCTTCAAAGACTTCCGCCTCGATGAGCAGGGCTATGAGCTAGATGCTAGCGGGGCACTGTTTGCCACGGGGAGCATTGGAGAATGGTTGTTTACGGGGGCCTATAACAGCGATCGCCCGCTCAACGAAGACTGCAATTGCAATAATAATCTCTATGATGCTCAGGACCAGATCAGTGACTTTAGCTATCCCGTTCACGGCGACAGTTCAACGGTCAACAATCTGACGCCATCCCTGGACCATTTCTATGCCCGCATTGAGCGTACACCGACGATTTTGGGCGCAGCCCCCGACTTTGCCCTGTGGGGCGACTATGGCACCGAAGAATTTGCCAATCCCTCCCAGGAATTCACCGCGACAACCCGACAGTTGCATGGGGCTAAGCTAAACTACAATTTTGGCAATCTCCAGCTCACGGGCTTCTTTGGCAATAATGTCGAGGGCTTTCAGCGGGATGTGATTGCACCGGATGGTACTTCAGGATTTTACTTTGTCTCTCAGCGCCTGCTGATTCCCGGCAGTGAAAATATCTTTCTGGAGCTGGAGGAACTGGAGCGTCCCGGTACGCTGATCGAGCGGTTGCAGCTCACCCGGGGCCAGGACTATGACATTGACTACGATCGCGGCACGATCCAGTTTCGCGAGGCCATTCTGCGGACCGCGATCGCCGGGGATGGTCGGGTTCTGGTTCGCCGCATTGTTGCGACGTACCAGCATGATTCCGGGGAATCCACCAGTATCCGTGCCCTGCGCGCCCGCTATCATCTCAGCCGTGAACTTCAGCAGGAGAGCTGGATTGGGGCAACAGCACTGAAGGAGGATAAGGGCGATCGCGACTTCTCGCTCTATGGCGTTGATGGTTTCTTCTCCCTCGGAGTACGGGGACAAGTGGTTGCGGAGTATGCCTACTCCCAAAATGACTCCTTTGTGCTGGGCCAACAGGACGGCAGCGCCTATCGTCTAGAAGCCCAGGGCAGCATCACTGACAGCATTACGGGGCGCGCCTATTACCGCCATGCGGATACGGGGTTTGCCAATAATGCCACGGTGAGCTTTGTGCCGGGACAAACGCGCTATGGTGCAGAGATGACGGCAGCAGTTGGCACTTCAACCAGTCTGCGATTGAGCTATGACCACGAAAATAATCAAGGGGTTGCTCCTCGTCCGATCATTACCGTGGGAGATCTGTTGGCGGCTGATGCTGAGCCTTTGCCAGGGCAACGGGTTGATAATCGTCTGACGACCATCACGGCAGGTGTGCAGCAGCGCTTGGGCTCAGCGAATGTCGATGTGGATCTGGTCTATCGCGATCGCGAGGATCGTCTCAATCGCAGCCGCAGCCGTTCCTCTAGCCAACTCCGTTCACGCTTCACGATGCCGCTGACCTCTAAGCTCAGCGTCAATGCCCTTAATGAAACCACCCTATCCAATAGCAGCGATGCGGTCTATTCCGACCGAACCCAAGTCGGACTGGAATATCAACTCTTGCCCGGTATCAATCTGGGATTAAACCAGCATTGGTTTACCAATGGTCAGTTTGATGGCCAAAGCTTTACGACCTTAGATCTGACTGGAGATTACGTGTTGTTTGACAACACCAGTCTGACGGGGCGCTATGGCATTGTCAGTGGTTTGAATGGTATGCGGGGTCAAGGGGCCATCGGTCTTAAGCACCGTTGGGAGGTGACTGATGGTCTCAATTTGGATTTTGGCTATGAACGCTTTGTTGGCGATCTCTTCGGGCAGACGGCGGCAGGCGATCGCACGCGCCAACCCGTCCTTGTGGGAGCGAACAGCAGCACCCTCGGCGTCAGCAGTGGTGACAGCTTTAATATTGGCGCGGAGTACACGGCCAATCCTGACTGGAAAGCCAGTGCCCGCTACGAACGCAGCAATGCTTCGGGGGGAACCAGTACGAATATTAGCGCTGCGGTGACGGGCAAGATTTCGCCGTCTTTAACGGGGCTCATGCGGTTTAACCGCAGCAAGAACGGCAACCAAGGACTGCGCAACAACGGTCCCACGACGGAGTTTCGCCTAGGACTGGCCTACCGCGACATTGCCGAAGATAAGCTCAACGCGCTGCTGCGCTACGAATACCGACGTAACCCTAGCCTGATTCCTAAGTCGATTCTGCTCGGTAGTGGCACGGGCTCCAGTGAGCATATCTTCGCAGCGGAGGCCATTTATGCTCCGGCTTGGAATTGGGAGTTGTATGGCAAATTTGCTCTGCGTCAGAGTGAGTCGTTCATCGCCGAAGATCTGGTTGGAAGCAATACAACAACCCTGGCTCAATTGCGTGGCACCTACCGCCTTTATGACAGTTTAGAACTGTTGGGAGAAGCCCGCTGGATTGGCCAGAGCAGTGGCTTTAGTGAAACCGGGTTTGTGTTTGAGGCGGGCTATTATCTAACACCCGATCTTCGCCTCGGGGTGGGATATGTACGAGGTCGCGTGGGCGATCGCGACTTCGACGGCTCCCAATCTAACAGTGGTCCATACGTTGACGTCACCCTCAAAGTTAACGAGCTATTTGGAGGCTTTGGTGACCAGGAGCCTGTTCCCAAGATTCCGAAGCAGAACGAATCATCCCAAGAATGATGACCCCCATTGATTGAGACCGCATTTCTTGACTGTGTTTGACCTGTGTTGATGACCCATACGCTCTGCATCTCTGGCCATGAAATTTCCTGCTAAGGGGCGACGAAAACAACCCCACCTCTACAATTCACAGCAATTGCCAGCCAGTTCTGGTTGCTGGATGCTCCATGGGGCTGCGATGGCATCTAGCTTGGTTGGGGCGTTGCTGATGGCGATCGCTCTCCCCCCATCATCGGCCCTAGCAGAAGGCAGCAAAGACCTCACCAACAATGGCGGCCAGCGCCCCTATCTGGAATTTCGTACGGCAACAGCTGGTCTCGTTCCCCGTAAAACCATTATCAAAGCCTATGCCCAAGCTGGAGAAACGATTGAACTCGGCTCCAGTGCCGTCGGTACGGGCAATGGGGTGATTAACTATCGCAAACCCAATGGTGCGCCGGGAACCTGTGGTGCCACAGGGTTAATTGCCAATCGTAGCCAGGAGATCAATGAGACATTTACACCATGTATTTTGACCGTCGGTGCTGGCGAAACGGGAATCTGGGAAATTGATTTTGTCAGTCCCAAGGAAACAGCCACCAATGATAATTCCAACCCACCCGTCGTTAATGCAACTGGCAACTGGCGTCAAGCCAACAATGTCGGCTATGTTTCCGCCTGGGACGTCACCGTTAAAAATACTAATGGCACCCCCATCCTAGGCCGGGTGTATGCCAACTACTATGCGCTTAATATGGGCGATAACAATATCGCCCTCAACTCGAAATTTACGGTTCTCACGCGGGAAGGGTATCAGTATCGCGTTGATTTGAATGGCCTTGATCCCTTTGGTTTTATCTTTTTTGCAAACAACAACGGCTTCAAGGAAACCAGTACCAATGTCCCTATCTTTCGCTCACTTCAGTATGTTGGTCCTAACCCCGGCGTTCTTCCGCCGGGATATACCTTTCAGAACCCGAATGCTGCGGACACGGTAACGGATGTCACCCACAAAATTTTTATTAATCCCCCTGCCAGCGATTTGCCCAGTTCAGCCAGCTCTCCCCAGGGATTGACCTGGCTGTATAGTTTACCCGCCCCACCACCCACACCACAGAATTTTGAGTTTACGGGCAGTGAAGGAACCGTTGGACAGGCGGGGAGCAATCCCCTAGGGGGCTTTTTTAGCTTTGAGAGTCCGGCGGAAAGCAGCTACAGCATTACCCTCGATTTGAACCAAAACGGTACATTTGGCGATGGTCTTGACCGTACGTTTTTGGGTCGTGCCATTCCGGGAAATAACAGTGTTTTTTGGGATGGCCTGGATGGCGATGGTAATCCATTACCTGCCAGCACCAGCTCCTACGGTGCTCAAATCAACTTGTATGCAGGGGAAGCCCATTTCCCCATGGTCGACCCCGAAAATAATCCCAATGGCATCATTATTGAACGGCTGAATAACCCTAGCCCACCAACGAGTCCGATTCCCAATCCCTATACGGTCTATTACGACGATCGCAATACGGGTAATAGCGCCAGCGACTATAGCCTCTGTGCTTCGGGGGAAACGGGGGCGGACTGTGCTGGCACTGGGCCCAACCCGAGGGATGCTCTGGTTGGCACCAACAGTCAGAACGGGGCCCATGAATTTAGTGCAACCTTTGGTAACCGACGGGGTATTAATACTTGGGTCTACTACCCTTCCACTAGCATTGTTCTGGCAGGGGGCATTGCGATTCGCGAGGCCGATCTGTCTATCACGAAAGATGATGGTTTGAGTTCAATCAATCCTGGTGAGTCTCTGACCTACACACTAACGGTGAAGAATGCCGGGCCGAGCAATGTAGTCGGTGCAACCCTAAGCGATGTTGTTCCGAATAAGCTGACCAATGTCAACTGGAGTTGTACCATCACCGCTGGAAATGGTGCCTGTGCCCAAGCGAGTGGGTCAGGTAATGATATCAATGCCACACTGAATTTAGAGAAGGATGCGATCGCCACCATCACGGTCACTGCAGACGTCCTATCCACGGCCTCCGGAACCATCACTAACACCGCCACCATTACCCGCCCCAACGACGTCAATGACCCCGATCTAAGCAACAACTCAGCTGTTGATACTACGGCCATTAATGCAGCACCGCCTCTGTCTGGAAGTGCCTGTTATGCCGTGGCGGGCAGCAGTGGTGGCACCGACGCGGATCGTCTGGTGCAAATTCAGATTAGCGACGGTGGCGAAACGGATATTGGCTTACTCGGGACGACGGATGTGAAGGCGATCGCCTACCAGCCCCTCACTGGCTTACTGTACGCAGCTGATGGCAATCGATTCGGAAGGTTGAACCTTAGTAGCGGACAATATACAAACATTGGTCGCTTTGGCAGCGGTAGCGGTCCTGCTGGAAGTCTTAATTTTGACAACGTTAATGGATTAGCCTTCCACCCCTTCACAGGAAAACTCTATGGTTCAGTTCGTCGTGACAATGGTAATGAAGACCTACTGATTGAGATCAATCCCAATACAGGGTTGCATGTGCCAGATGCCTTCGGTGTCGGCATTGATTATCTGGTGATTACAAGTCTGGCAAGTACTGGATTTGACGATATTGACGATATTGTTGTAAGTCCTACAGATGCTCAGCTATACGCTGTTGCCAATCAAGGTGGAAATAGTACTAATCGTTACATTCGAGTTGATATTTCTGATGGCTCTGTAACATCGCTGGGAACAATAGGAGTAACAGATGTTGAGTCCCTTGCTGCTTTTAATGACGGTACAGTTTACGCAACATCTGGGAATGATGGTCCGGCTCAAAATCATGATAATTTCTATCAGCTTTCTGCTGCCGGTGATGCGACAGAAATTGGCCGACTCGCCCTCGGAGATGATTATGAAAGCCTGGCTTGTCTGACAGCGGCGATTAATCAAATCAGTGGGACCGTCTTTCTGGACCCCGATATTAGCGCGACGCTCACCACCGGAGACAGTGGTTCTGTCAACGTCCTGACTCGTCTCTATCGAGATCTGAATGATGACGGCACGGTCGATGGAGGCGATCAATTACTCAGTAGCCAGCTTTCAGATAGTGCGGGCTTCTATGACTTCCAATTGTCAGCAACCGGCTCTTTTGTTCTTGACATTGATCCTAATTCTTTGCCCCCTGATAATAATACGCTAACCACAGACAATGTGGAGACTGCTAACTTTGGCTTTGGTTTTGGCCTAATTGATACAAACAATAATTTTGGCCATTTCACCAATCCGAGTTTAGTTCTCGTTAAGCGAATTACGGCAATTAATAATATTCAGCTCAATAGCTATATTGATGATACCTATGACAATCCATCAACATCTGTTAACGAAGCCCTAGCGGATAACCATCCCCATTGGCCCCCTGGCAGCAACGGCGCAGGCATCAGCAACTATCTTGCAGGTGACATCAGTCGCGGTGGCGTAAGACCAGCCTACGAAGTGGAGTACACCGTCTACTTCCTCTCCGGGGGAAACTTCCCCCTGACTAACGTCAATCTCTGCGACATGGTGCCCTCAGATACCACCTATGTCCCAGGGTCGCTGGAACTGGTGATCGGTTCTGGTGTGACGACTGGCTTGAGCGATGCTAGCGATGGCGATAGCGGCGAGTTTCTTTCTGTCGGTAATGCGCCTGCAGTCCCTTGCCCTCCTGTCCCCAATAGCAACGGTGCTGTCGTGGTGAATCTTGCTCAAAGTCCTGCCCAGTTGCCCTATGCAACGGGTCCAGGAACCCCCATGAATTCCTACGGCTATATCCGGTTTCGCGTCACGGTGAATTAGGTTGATTTGACCTGTCTAGTCCATCGTTTCAAGCCACCATTTCAGTGCATCAATCTAGCGAAGACTAAAACAGTCAAATTCCTTGGCTTGCTAGGGATCGATTGCTTTTAGCTGCTAGAAAATCTGTCAATCAGGGTTGCCCTAACATCTACCCCATTTAGGTATTCAAAATGACTGTTCCCTACGAAGGCTCGAAACCTGCTTCGAAGCGCAACCGCTTGGCGCGTTACTGTCGTACTCTCTTGGCCGCTGTGATGCTCAGCAGCGGTACGCTGACCTACATGATGCCAGCGTTGGCTGATGGTACTGATGCAGGAACCGAGATTCGCAACACGGCTGTGGGTTCGTTCCAAAATCCTAATGCGTTGACCGATCCTCCAACTGCCGTGACATCAAACGAAGTTATTGTGACCGTGGCTGAGGTCGCTGGCATCACCGTGGTCTCCTCTGCTCTGCCCGAAGAAGCACCGGCTGCGGATGTGACCAGCCCCATTGCGACTCAGGGTGACGGTAATATCAACCCTGATGAGGTGGTCTACTACACGTTCACTATCACCAACACGGGTAACGATGCGACTCAGTTCTTCATTCCTGATGCGCCGTCAGATATTCAGCTCAACGGCACTGGCGGTAGCGGTGGTACCCTGGCAGGCGACATCGAGATTGTTGCTTTCGACCAGAATGGTTCTTCTCCCACCGACCTCAGCGCTAGCCCTGTGGCGATCCCTGCAGGTGGTGCAGCAACAGGTACGCTCACTGGCATTGGAACAGGTTCCTTTGACGAAGGTGGTAGTGTGACGGTTCGCGTTCCCATCCGTTTGGATGCGGGCCTGACCGACGGTGACGTCGTCAAGGTGGTCTTGGGTGACACCGCACCGAACGACGATACCCCTGCAACCCAGAACCAAGATTACATTGCCAACGGCAGCGATCAGGATGTTTACACCCAGGATAATGCTGGCACTAATAACGGTGACACAGCGGGTGACCCGGTGAACGGCGACGCGACCAACAACCGCAAGGAAGCCAGCGCGACTTCTGAAGCGACTGTGGGTGTCGTGGAGCGCGACTATGGTGACTTGCCTGCACCTTATTCCTCTTTGGAAGCTGATGGTGGTCCCAGCCACTTTATTCGGACCGATGCTGGTGGTGCCAATGACCTGTTCTTGGGTGCGGGGGTCGATGCCGAGACGGATGCTGACATTGCTAATGGTGATGCAACCGATGATGCCTTTGATGACGGCGTTACGGTGGGCAGTGTCTCGCTGCAGGGCCTGAACGTGAT
>CALIJJ010000057.1 GCA_938017515.1 uncultured Pseudanabaenaceae cyanobacterium | reverse complement strand
CGCAACCCTCGCCCCACATAAAACCGAATCAACGCTTCCACCGAAGACACCGACCGCCGAACCATCACCTTCCCCAAAGACTCCAACACCGTCTTCGGTAACCGTAACGTCACCACCTCAGCTTCCCGAGGCCGAACCTTCAGCTCCACCTGATCAACGTCAAAATCATCCGAGTGGTCCGTATTCTGTTCAATTTCATTGAGACTGCTCATACAACCTAACCTCTGAAGGAGTTGCTTCTCGGGCCGAAATAATCCTGATCCTTGGACCTCGCTCCACATTAATCACCAACAGCATACGGCTCAGCGAATACCCCAAAGCAAAGTCCCGAAGCTCACCGAGGGCAGAAGCATCACCCAAAACGTGGAATGGGTCCAGAAAAACCTCCGCTGCTTCCTCAAAGGTAACGCCATGCTTGAGCTCATTGCCAGCAGCCTTGTCTGTATTCCACTCAAACCGTAGATCCTGAAGCTCAAAATATCTATCCATGCTGACTTTCAGCAGTGCCCTGTAGAAGGGAACATTTGCTTCCCTATCCTACCCCAGCCTTCATACCCTCTGCTAAGGCTGAAAGTCAGCACAGCAAGCATTCAGGCAGAATTCAGATTTGTGCGCTTGATTGAACAAGACTTGCTTCTGCTCATCACCGGTACAGCTCTAAACAAATTCCACCACGAACAAACCACCCCAAAAAATAGTCAATACATTCGTGGTCACTTTTCCTCGAATTAACCATGCCATCAGATCCCTCCCAAAAATCCTCCCGCCGCCGCATCCTTAAACACCTCAGCTTCCTCAGTGGTGCCGCCGCCCTACCCGCTGCCCTGCGTGCGATCGCCGCCCAATCCCCCCAATCCCAATCTCCCCCACTCGAAACCACCAGCCCACCTGAACTCACCCCCTCTGAACTCACCCAAGCCCAACAACTCGCCGCCGCCCTCAACCCCCACCGCGTCGCCCTGGTCAAAACCACCGATCGCGCCGCAGGCATTCGCCGTGCCATCGAACTGCTCCAGCCCCCCAGCTTCCAGGGAAAAACCGTCTTCATCAAACCCAACTACAACACCGGAGACCCCGCCCCCGCTGCCACCGATCCCGTGGTGCTCGAAACACTGGTGCAGCACATCCAGGGAGCGGGTGCCAAAGCCATTACCGTAGGCGATCGCTCCGGCATGGCCACCACCCGCAACGCCATGGAACAAATGCAGGTCTTTGCCCTGGCCAAACGCTACGGCTTCAAACCCATCGTCTTTGACGAACTCGATCGCAACGACTGGCAATACTTCCCCGCTACAGGCACCAACTGGTCTCGCGGATTTGCGATCGCCCGTCCCGTCCTAGATGCTGATGCAATTGTCAACGTCTGCTGCCTCAAAACCCACCGCTTTGGCGGCCACTTCACCCTCTCCCTCAAAAACACCATCGGCATGGTCGCCCGCTACGTCCCCGGCGATGGCCACGACTACATGCGTGAGCTGCACCGCTCTACGAACCAGCGGCTGATGATTGCAGAGGTCAACAAAGCCTATCGCCCTGCCCTGGTGGTGATTGACGGCGTCGATGCCTTTGTGGGTGGCGGGCCAGAGCAAGGCAAACGGGTCAAGGCGGGCGTGATTCTCGCTGCCACCGATCGCATTGCCATTGATGCTGTGGGCATTGCGATGCTGCGCAAACTGGGCACCACCCGCGAAGTCTCCAACGGCTCCATTTGGTCCCAGACACAGATTCGACGGGCCGCTGATTTGGGCTTGGGCGCGGTTGGCCCAGAGCAGATCGAGTTTGTCACGGGCGACGGCCCCAGTCGCGAGATGGCCCAGCAGGTGCGTTCCTTCCTGGCTTAGGGTCGTCGAGAGCAGACCCCGATTTGGGAATCGTAAAACTAAGGAACGACGATTGCTTGGAGCGTGACGACCCAATGTATACATCCCTTGAGAAGGCGATCGCACTGTTCGCCTCTTCAGGATTTGCTTAACGGCCCTGTTTACCGCGATGGCAGGGGTCCAGGTGTGGCGACTGTGCGTGGCCCTGTTCTGCATTTTTATCCTTTCTCTGGTGATCTGGACGAGCGTGTTTTATGGGTGGGCGGCTCCTCTCATGATTTTCTCAGTTAGCGCTTATCTTCCGTCTCATAAGGACTCAGGAAGCTCTCAGACTGGTACGGCTAACTGCAATTGTCAAGCCAAAGAACAAGCGCTTACAAGCAACTTCGTCATCACTTCAATTCGTCATCACTCCAACGTCTCTAATATGAAACTGACCTACCTGACCTCTCTGGCTATTGCTGGTGTCCTCGCTGCAGCTACCCTCGGCACTGTTCACGCCTCTGCTAATCCCTGTGCCGCCAAGAATCCCTGTGCCGCTGCGCAAATCGATCCCTGCGCCGCTTCCAAGGTCAATCCCTGCGCTGCCGCGAACGCCGTCGATCCTTGTGCCGCTGCCGCTGACCCCTGTGCTGCCTCCGCCGAGAAAATTGCGATCGCAACCTCAAGCTTCGAAACCGTCGCCAAACAAACCGTTGGCAACATTTCAATTATCCAAAAAGGCGGCAAACGTTATCTCGAACTAGACGATACCTTCCGCTCCGCCAATGGCCCAGATTTGTTTGTGCTACTCCATCGCTCCAGCACCCCCAAACGCTATTCCTCATCGGACTTCGTCAGCTTGGGGCGGCTTCAGTCCCTGGAAGGTAAGCAAGTTTATGAAATCCCTGAAACCGTTACTCTCGAAGACTTTAGCTCCGTTGCAATCTGGTGCCAAAAGTTCGACGTCACGTTTGGCAAAGCACTGCTCTAGCCTGAACTGAATCAAACGTCAGAAAGCCTGAACCAGGATCATGTGGTTCAGGCTTTCTGAGCATAATTGTACTTTTCACCTGCTTTTAGGCGTCACTTACCCTAAAGCATCACTTGCCCTTAGGCGTCAGCTGCAAATACAACCCCGGTACCACCAGCAAGGCAATGAGCGTTGCTGACAACAAACCAAAAATAATCGCCATACATAACGGAAACCACTGGGCATCGCTCAGGGCTAGCGGTATCAAGCCAATGATCGTGGTGATGGATGTGGTTAGGATGGGACGGAGGCGATCGCTCGCCCCTGCTGCCGCCGCATGACGCACATCCATGCCCTGTTTGCGCCGTTCGTTCATGGTTTCCACCATTACGATCGCGTCATTCACCACAATCCCCACCAGCGCAATTACGCCGATCATCGCCGGGAACGAGAACGATAGACCCAGAACAAAGAAACCAAACAAGGTACCAATCAGCGCAAACGGGATCGTCAGAATGATGATGAGTGGCTGGGTGTAGGAACCAAATTGCAACACCAACACGGCGAAGACGAGGAAAATTGCGACCACCAGCATCTGCCCCGCTGAGCCAAAGGTTTCGCTGCTGGTGTCCGCATCGCCACCGAAGCGATAACGGTAACCTTGGGGCCAGCGATTGCTGGGGCGATCGCCATTGCCCCCACCACTGGCGTCATACTGCATCGCTTCTAACCGAGGGGTGAGTTCCGCCAAGATTTCAGTGTCATAGTAGTTTTCTCCTGGAATCACTTTGGCCAACACCGTTACGCTTCGCTGGGTATCGCGGTGGGTAATCGAGAGTGGAACAGCCCCCTGGACTGGCTCCATCAGTGCCTCGGCGGGAAGCGCCTCACCATCGGGCGTGATAAACCGCATCGTTGCAAATTCATCTAAGCGAGAGGGACCGCCCACATCGCCCTGACGTGAAGGCCAACGAGTACTGAGTCGGATGTCGAGATCCTCTTGGCCACTGCCCACGGAGAAATCGCCCACATCGTTATCAATCATCAAATAACGACCCTGCGAGCCCAGGTCATCTTGACTGATGCCGTAAAAATTCAGTGCCTCACGCTTGGGCACCAGCTTATAGTCATCGCGTAGATTGCCTAGGTCATCGCGCACATCCATCGTGCCGGGAATCTCCCGCAGCACTTGTTGCACCTGCCCTGAAATGTTGCGCAGTTCCTGGAGGTCTTCGCCGAAAATTTCTATCTGGATGGGGTCTGCGCCACCGCCTGCCATCGGAAACGATGTGCTCAAGACGGCTCCAGGGTAGTCGCGAATGATGGTTTGATCGAGGTCGGTTTTCAGCTCGCGCACATAGTCAAAAGAGTCCCTGGATCGCCGGTTGCGATCGACAAACACTGCCGAAAGTCCCACAAAATAATCCGCATTGCCCGGTTTGATTTCGCTAGAAGCAACCAGATTGCTGCGTTGTCCCACCAACTTCACCACACTTTCAAACACGGGCTCGCCGTCGGGGTCCTTGTAAGTGCGGATGCGTTCACCCATGCGATCGGCCACGGCTTGAGAGGTTTCTAGCGTGGTCGCGGGGGGCAGCTCCACATTAATGCTGAGCTTGTTGTCGTCACTGACGGAGAATAAAGAACTGGGAAGCTGACTAAATAACAACACCGCACAGACAAATAGCCCGAGCGCCCCCGCAGTCCACAAACGCGCCACGTGACGATTGGGCACCGTGATGCGCAAACTCCACTCAGAAAACCACTCCGAGGCCCGTTCCGTCAGGCGATCCATGTAGGTTTTGGACTCACCCCGTCCAGCTTGGTTACCCAGTAAATATTTCGACAGGGGGACCACTGCCAGTAACGCCAGGACATAGCTCATCACAAGGCAGGTAATCGCACTGATGGGAATCAGCCGAATAAACTTGCCCAACGTGCCCGAAATGGCCATCAGCGGAGCCATGGCTAAAATGGTCGTCAGTTGCCCCGTAAACGCCGGTGAAGCGTAGGTTTTTACCGTCTTGATCGCTGCCTGGGGGTAGCTCAAGCCCTGCACAAAAATGCCCTCATGCAGCCCTTCCAGCATGAGAATAAACACATCTACCAGCAGCCCCAGCGCCAGAATCATGCCCACGGTAACCATGGTGTTGAGGGTATAACCCAGCATCCAGAGGATAAACAGCACCCCAGAAAACGTCAGCGGAATGGCGAGGCCCGCGATCAAAGCTTCTCGCCAGGTCAGGGCAATAAACAAAATCGCAAAGACGAGCAGAGAAGCTTGCAAAACATTGCTGCCCAGATTCCTCAAGTCAGCCCGAATGGTATTGGCATCATTATTCAGAACCTGGTATTCCATACCATGGGGCCAGAGGTTGGGGTCTTGCTTGGCCAACTCCATATCGGCCAGGACATCATCGATCACTTGGATCGTGTCGCTGCCTGCCACTTTGACGACTTCCAGGTTGATGGTGGGACTAAACTCATTGCCCTGCCAGCTTAGAAAGGCCCGCTGGGTTTCCCGTTCCAATCCACGATAGACCTCTGCCACCTCTGACAACGAGACAATCCGGCTATCGTCGAGGCGAGTCACCGGCAGATTTTTTAGATCTTCCAGACTGCGGAAACGACCATACAACCGCACCTGGGCACCAAAGTCTTCATCCCGTACCAAGTCCCAGGACGCATCGCTATTGCCCCCTTGGATGGCATTGCGCACCTGCGTGGCCGAAATCCCCAGGGTGGTCAAACGGCTGGGAATCATCTGCACATGGATGACTTCATCTCGCTGGCCGCCGAGATTGACCTCCCGCACATTTTTGACCGACTCCAGGCGCTCTTGCAGATCGTCGGCCACACGGCTGAGCAAGGAAACATCCAACCCTTCGCCGTTCAGGGCCAGCGTGAGAACCGGAGCATCCTGCTGGGAGAGTTGTTCAAAGTTAACTTTTTCTCGCCCGGTGGATTCTGCCGGTAGCTCCGATTCAGCGTCATCCACTTTGCCCCGCAGGGCCTGAATCGATTCCGCGACGGGGGACTCGGCCTTGAAGGCGACATTGATAATCGAAAATGAGTTAAACGTGGCGCTGGTGAAGTCATCCAGTCCCTGGAGACTTTTGATTTCTTCTTCGAGCTTGTCGGTGACCTGATTTTCCAGGGTTTCTGCGTCGGTACCGCCCCAGGTGGTCGTGATCATGGCGCGGGCAATTTTGATCTCAGGGTCGCCCTCTTTGACCATGGAGAAATAGCCCATCAGGCCCCCCATGATCAGCATGAAGCAGAGGAGAATGGCAAAAATCTGCTGAGTAAAGAAAAACTCCATCAGCGATCTCAGAGCAGACGTTCGCTGGGGGGCTGGGGCGATCGCCGCTTGCTCCGGTGGCAATAGGTCCGGAGAGGATGGCTGGCTCATTGAGCACCCCCAATCTCAACGACATCAACCGGTGTCCCTTCCACCAGACGGTTTTCCCCTTCGATCACTACGGTTTCTCCCGCCTGTACCCCAGACAGAATCTCGACGCCGTTGGCTCCCTCCACGCCTTGACGGATTTGTCGCTGGGTCACGGTGCCGTCTTCTTGCACGACAAAGGTATAAAATTCCTGTCCGCGCGGGACCACTGCCTTGAAGGGAATGAGCACCGCGTTGGGATTGGAGGCCACTTCCATCCAGACATAGACACGGCCTCCAACCTTGAGCCGATCCACAGCGGCTAAATCACGAATCGTAATCTTGGTGCCACGGCTGCCGGGGGTGGAGCTAGGACTGACCGAGAAGACAGAACCGGCACTGCCTTTGTCCTGAGCCAGTTTGAGCAACGTGCTGCTGCTGGCTCCAGACGCTTGGGCCGCGCTGACTTCTTCTTCCAAGACGACGTAGGCACTTTGTCCCGGCTGGATGTCATTGGCCTGCTCGGATTGCACCTCTAGGGTGACTTCAAAGTTTTTGGGATCGACCACGACAATGGGAGCCGTTTCAATCAATCGCTGATCGCTAGAGGAGTCCAATCGTGAGGGGGTCCAATATTCCCCTTCGCGGATGTTGATGTAGGCAACTAGACCATCGATGGGGGAGATCAGCTGCGTATCTTCGAGGGCGACATTGCTTTGCTTGAGCCTAGCCCCAGCGGATTCAATTTGGGCCTGGGCAGAGCGCACCCCATTTTGGGCGGAGCGAATGTCTTGTTCCGCACTGCTGAGGGCTGCTTCGGCTTGGATGACGCGGTTGCGGTACACATCGCGATCGCTCGCCGACACGGCCCCTGACGCATACAACTGCTGATAGCGCTGTAATTCGGTGCGTTGTAGATCTAAGTCGGCCTGGGCCTGCCGCCGCCGTGCTTCAGCCTGGGCGAGGGAGGCTTGGGCCTGTTCTTCTTGCTGGATGGCGACTTGAACGTCTGCAGTGGAGGTCGTAATGCTGGCATTTTGGTTGCGATCGTCGATTTGAGCCAGGAGTTGACCCTTGGGGACGCGATCGCCCTCCCGCAAATCTTGACCGTCCACACTGGCAATAAACGTCACCTCACCACTGGTCTCAAAATTGAGTACCCGCCGCTGGACGGGCCATACGGTCCCTTCGTCAAAGACCCAGTCCTGGGCCAATCCCGTTCTCGCCTTCGCGACCCGCACGGGTAGACGGCTCGTGTTGATTTGAGCCGTATCTGTCTCTGGTCCGCTACTCTTCTGCGTCTTGCGATAGGCTTTCCAGCCGACGGCCCCGGCCACCAGGACCATGGCCAGAATCGCGGCGGGCCACACTGACTTGGTGCGGTTGGGGGCTGTTGCTGTGGTTGGACGTGGGGCCGCAGCGGTGCCCGCGCGTTGTGGGTTGGTGGATTGTGGGTTGGTGGATTGTGAGCCAGTTGGTTTTGAGCCGGTTGGTTTTGAGCCGGTTGGTTGTGAGCCGGTCGGTTGTGAGTTGCTAGGTCCTGGGGGCGTCTCAGCAGTTGTGGATGAGACTACTTTTGATGCACCGGAATCCCTCAACGTTGCAGGAGAAGTGGCCTTTTTAGGCGGGATGGGGTCTGAGTTCATGACGATAGCTCGAGGATGACGATTTGAAACGAATCGTTCAGCACAACTGACTCAGCGAGAAAGGCATTGGCATGGCCCGGAGGGGCCAATGACCGTCAGAGAATCACACGGCCGAAAGGATCAGAGCCAATAAAGATCAAAAAAGATCAAAGCCGGAAAGATTCAGAATGGAGCCATAGGGCGTGGATTAATTGATATTGTCGATCAATTGCGCCGTAACGCAAATGAATTGATCGTAAACATTTTCTTGCCGATGGCTCGGGTCCATGGCTAGGAGCAATGGGCTGTACCGTTCCAGCTGAAATCTATCGATTTCCGGGCGCGATCGCACCCCATGAGGTTGAAATGTTATTGAGATGTCATTGAGATGTCATTTAAATTGCTCCTTGATCAGCACTTCAACGTAGGTCAAATCCCACCGCAAGATCCCACCGAGATTGAGGCTGGAATCTTGATATAGTCTTTCTATGACCTCTGCGCACCAGAACCCGCGACGCCCCCAGCGATCGCCCCAGGAAAGCCTACGCTGCCACGATGCGACCAGCCGGGTTGAACAAAGCTATCTACGCCAGCCCGAATTCCGCCTTGAACTGATCAATGGCAAATTTGTCCTGGGTGGCACCCTGGATGGAAGCTACTGGCTTTTGCGGGAAGCAATGCGTGGGTGGGGACTGGAAGCCGCGATCGCCTTCGCCCCCCTTGAACTGTGGTGGTCTGCCCTTCGCACTGCCTACGAAGTGTCTTGCCAAACCCCCGATGACTGGCTCATCTGGGCCGAATCCCTGCCCCTGGGCCACCGCTGCCACAACCTGCCCCCGCTGGGTTCGCGTTATGTGAGGGAGCATTGTGGAATCCGCGCTCGCCTACACCAGTCCCTTGACAACGCCGTGGGCGAGGGCAGCATGGGCAAATGTTTTGGTCCTCACTATGGCCTCTGGATGGGCGACGATGTGTTGACGCCAGACATCCAGATGGTGACGGACCTGCGCCTGATTGAAAATCCCTGCTTTGACCGCTATCTCCAGGGTCCTGCCAACCTCGTCGTGGAAATTGTTCTGCCGGAGTGGACCCATGTGGATGAAAAGATGCGTAAGCAACGCTACGAACAGCAGGGCGTTGCTCACTACTGGACCGTCAATCCACTCACCAAGCAGGTGCAGTTTTGGCAGCAACCAAAGGAGGATTCTGGTTCCATCGCTGGAGGGGGCTATGAACTGCGATCGCCCGATGCCGATGGCTGCTATCGCGGGCTCTCTGGCCTTAGCTTTACGCCGGAACTCTTATTGGACGATGACGACCCCACGCTGCCGATTGTAACCAGTCTCAAGCATCGTCGTCCCTGGCAGTTGCAATTGCAAGATAGTGACGAAGGTATCCCCTGGGACGGTGTGCCCTTTGAACCTCGGGTTGGATTGGAGCCCAGTGCCATTACGTCAGAGCAGTTCCTTGCCTGGTGTCCGGAAAGTAAATTAGAACGAGGGCCTCTGATTGGCGGGAGTCAGTGGGGGACGCGCAACGCCATTGCCCTGCTGTTGATGACCCTGGGCCTCGTCGAAACCGTCAGACTTATGCCGGGGTACGAGTGGGTGCGGGTCCTGCGGCGCCTGGAACGGGAGCAGGCGAAGGACGCGGAAAAGCGAGCGCACTGGCTGTCGGAGGCCCAGGCGATCGCTCAATCCCTGCGTGAGGAATACGGCATTGGCGGCATTGGTTTGATTGGCGATTTGTTGAGTGAGCAACCCCTGAATCACTGGTCTGAAGTGCACCTGATGCTCTGGGATATTCCGAAGGGATTCTCCAAATGGCAAGTTCAACACCTCACTGAGGTCCCCATTCGCATGACTGAGGTGGCTTGGGCCAGTCCGGCGGATTGGCTGGCGATGCAGCGGAATATGACGGTGTTGCTGGGGGAATGGAAAGAGCAGGAAATGCCGCGATCGCGGCAGCGCCTATTGTTCCAGTGGGATGACTCGGTGTGAATCGGTTCTCTGTCCCCTACGCTTCAGTGGGTGGTGACTGAAGGGGGCACTTCAAACCTATTGTTCAAGCCAACCGATTGCTCGAACTGACTCTCTGTAATGGTGTAGCAACGATTGGCCTCAATGCCGCTGGCATCTGCTGTGGGCCGCATGAACCTCTCCACGGAAATGGGCTGCTGACCTTGGAAGAAAGCTAGCAAGTAAAAGTCATCGCTCGATGCCAGATCAAATTTTTCATGGCCAGACCAGGCAAAGCCTGTGGTGGTTTCAATGCTGACGGCATCGCTGTAGGGACCGTAGGCACAGAATTTCTCCCATTCAAATGGCACCACCTGAGCCAGATTGAGAGGTGCATTGGGGTGTTGAGCGAGGGCCTGCTTCATTGCTGCTACAGCTCCCCGATTGGGCGGCTTGGCTGCAAGGCAGGACCCGAGGAGAGCCGAGCAGAGAAGGGTGATGGCGATCGCCGGTCGGGGTGGACATCGCATGGGGGCTAGTGCTCAAACACATTGCCAAACTGCCGCAGATCCAATTCTACGATGGTGGGCAAACAGTCAAAACACCCTTGAGCCAGATCCCAACGCTCCTCTCGTTCCAGCATGGCAATTAGCTTGAGTCGCATGCTGATCAAGAAACGGACGTCGTTGGCTGCATAGGCCAATTGCTCCTCACTGAGGGCCATCACATTGCCCCAGTCCGAGCTTTGGGCTGATTTGTCCAGCTCCACACTTTCTAGTTCTTTCACCACGGACTTAAGTCCGTGGCTGCCTGTGTAGGTGCGGGCCAGTTTGCTGGCAATTTTGGTGCAAAAAATCGGATTAGTCTGAATGCCCAGATGGTAATTCAGCGTTGCAATATCAAAACGAGCGAAGTGGAAAATCTTGGTGATGTTCTCTGCTTCCATCAGCCGCTTGAGGTTGGGGGCTGATGCCTGACCCTTTTCGATGCGCAGGGCACTGGTGTAGCCGTCGGGGTCGCAGAGCTGCACGAGACAGAGGCGATCGCGGCGAGGATTGAGCCCCATCGTCTCCGTGTCCACTGCGATCGCATCTGCCTTGAGATACCGCTCCAGCAGCGCCTCGGGCAGATCGCGATCGCACAGTTCAAAATTCTCTAGCACCATGACTTTCAACTGGGTTCCAGCAAACCCACACACAGACAGCATTGGGGTGGTTGATGCCAGCCGGAACTCTGCGCCGGAACGCTGCTGACACGAACCCCCAAACATCATACGTGCTGGTGTTGCATCCCCGGGGATAGATGGTTATGGCTGAATCCAAGCAGGCTGGATTTGGTCCTGTCTCAACCGCTGTTCTGCACGTTCATTCAGCCTTCGGTGGGGGGCACGAAACTCGCTGTGATAATCGCGGTAGAGCATACCTAGGTAAGGTCCAATATCGTGGTTCTCCGCTGCAGAAAAGTCGAGATCGAACAGGTCGTTGGCATGAATCTTGAGAGCATCCAGCAATCGGAAGAGTGCCGTGGAATTGTGATGGCGCTGGCCGGTGCGATCGAAATAATGCAGCTGCCCCACATGGTGATACCGCAGAAAACGGAGGGGGAGTTGGGGGACCAGATCATTTTGGTTAACGATGCGAAAGGTTTTGAAGCCAAAGTCCACATTGAAGTTGTGGGCAAAGGTGCGATCGCCCACCCGCGGTGATGCAAAGGTATAAAGACCATCAATGGCCTCACCCGCTTCCCGCAATTGTGCCACTGCCAACGTCGCCAGAGCACCTCCTAAACTGTGTCCCGTAAACCACAGGGCCAATTCTTGACCCTGCCAGCGAGCCTGGGCCCTTAGGCGACAAATGCTGTATTGAAGTGCTTGCCAAACGTCCCCCAACATCTTTAAAAATCCCCGATGTACTTCTCCTTGGGCAGGGCCATCCACGAGGTCAAGCTTCAGGTTATGTAGCCAATCTTTAGGGTCATCACTGCCGCGAAAGGCCACGATAATTTTCTCGTCATCGGCGACCAGAAATGCGTTGGTTGGACCGAGGGGGAAGAATTCAACGAAGTGAAACCCCCAGTCATTGATCAGTGTTGCTTCCACGAGACGGCGAGAGCAGTAGCTCAGGTCTGCCATATGCCCCAAGGCTAATGCTTTGGCGCTGCAGTAGCGATCGCCAGTCCGATGAACATTGGAGAGCTGGGAGGGATTGAACGGTGGGGAGGTGAACTCTGACGCATTTTCTGACGTATTCAACGTTGATTGATTAAATACCGGTTCATTAAACGCTGGCTCAGTAAGTTCAGGCGTATGAAACTTAGGGGTATGGAACTCAGGGGTATGGAACTCTAAATCATGAAAATTGGGATTCTCAGAAGCTGGCATATTCAAACTTGAGTCACTCAAATTTGAATGATTTAAGATTGAGAAATAGTCGAAAGTCCGGGGCAAGACATTCGTCAAAGTCATAGAAAGCACCTGAGTGAGGCGAGTCCATTCTATGCGGCTGATTTGGATTGACTTCGGTACTTCTACAGAGACCCCTCAAAACTTACGAGGGGTCATGCCCTGACTTCTTTTGAGGCCCCATACCAAGGAGGAGCACCTGCCCCTATGAAGTATCTATCCTCGTCTTTTTGGACGGTGTAGGGACCATCAAAAAATATTTTTTGGTCAATAAACAGATATATTTCCTGCGGATGAATCGCTTTAAAACCGGGTCTGAATCACAGCTTGATTCTATTCAAGGGAATCTGGAAGTCTAATACATTGCAACGGACTGGCAAGATTGCTGTACGAATGCGATTGGAACCGCCAGAATCAATGACAAGTTCTGGCTCGCCGTTCTTTATGACGAGGGTTGGAGCTATTTTCCATAAAATGTTGGCTGTACAACTATTGGCGAAGGCGCTGGGGCTTGAGGTCTGCTTCGCCTGCCATGTTGTTGAGAACGCTGGCGGCGTTGCCCCATCAGATTTTGACGCATGTTCTCCTTCGAGACTGACTATTGCATCTGTTGATAGCCCCTCGGGCATTGAGCTGTGGTCCCCGTTGTGACCGTTTCGATGGCGTCGGTTCCTCGCTTTGTGGCCTGACAAATGATTGATGTGCCTGATGTCTGGGTGTAAGCAACGATGCCCGCGTAACCTCTGAGGTCGGCGTTGCGCGATCGCCCTCGATTGGTCACTGCCCTACCATCGGCTGAAGGAGCGACATCGTAATCGTAGACGTTCATCTGATTCGAGATTCCCAGTTCTAGTTCTGCCAGGGATGCTGCAAAATTCTGATACACGGAGTAGTGTGCCTGTTGCGCCCGATTCATGGCGCTGATGAGAATCTTTGCTTCGGTCTCTTGGGATTTGGTCCTTTGATTGAGGAAGGAGGGGAGGGCGATCGCCGACACAATCCCAATGATCACAATTGTAATCAGTAGCTCCAACAGAGTGAATCCTGTCTCTGCGCTACTCTCCTTTGAAAAGACGACCATCAATCGCAGTGGAAACACGGTTCAAACCCAGCGACATGCAAATTTCAGCGGATGTATTTTTCTTCGCGAGCTAAAAAGAGTGATCCGCACACTTTTATTCCAGCTATCCGATTTTTCCTTTTCTGAGGAATTGTGTCTTCCATTGCGCCCGCTTCAGGAGACATTGCCACTGGAAGCAGCATTGATGGTGCTGATGACGTTGGAGGAAGAAGCAGCAGCGAATCAGGCGAAGGCGCTAGTGACCCGTTCACAGCGGGATGAGGTGCCGGAGATAAAGCAGCGTGCCATCATAGAAATGGCAACAACGATCCTGATCTACAAGTTCACTCACTTAAGCCGAAAGGAGGTGGAGGCGATGTTGGGGATTACTGAGGTGAAGCTTGAAGACACTCGGTTTTATCAAGACGTGAAGGCGGAGGGGGTCCAGGAAGGGCGCCAAGAAGGGCGTCAAGAAGGCCGTCGAGATGGTTTA
>CALIJJ010000056.1 GCA_938017515.1 uncultured Pseudanabaenaceae cyanobacterium | reverse complement strand
CCCCAGCTCTACCAACAATTTCTCCAGGACTTCGTACGCGATCGCCTCAAAGCCCCCACCGCCGTCATCGCCGCAGGCCACAGCGCAGGCTACGTCATGGCCATCGCCAACGAGCAAAAAGACCTCTGGTCCAAAATTGTCCTCGTTGCTCCCACCTGGCGCGGACCCCTGGCGGTCATGGGAGCATCGGAAAAAGTGCGGCGTGGTGTGCGGGGACTGGTGCGATCGCCCCTCCTCGGTCAATTCCTCTATGGTCTCAACACGAGGCCCAGTTTCCTGAAATGGATGTATCGCCGCCACGTCTTCGTCGATGAAGCCCGACTCACCGACGACTTCATCAGCCAACGCTACCAAAATACCCAGCAGCCCGGTGCTCGCTATGCCCCCGCAGCCTTCGTCACCGGAGGGCTAGACCCAGCCCAGACACGGACGGAATTTCTGGGCTATTTCGAGGGCATCGAAGTCCCCGTGATGGTGTTGGTGGCAGAGCAGGCACCGCCTTCTTCTAAAGCGGAAATGGAAGCGATCGCCGAGCTACCCCAGGTGCAAGTGCAACGCATGGCGGGAACATTGGGGATGGCTGAGGAGTATGGGGCGGACGTTGGGGCGGCGATCGCGACATCGACTTCCCTAAACGGCAGTGCGTTTCTCTGAGCCCAGTATGTTTCTCTGACTCTGTGCCCAGGAACCCAATCGAGCCCACCAGGGACAACGCCATCACGCCAATCGTTATCCCTGCTGAGTCATGCTCCCCCTTTGCTACCTGCATAGCCGCAAGACCTTGGCTACAGCAATACGGTTGGTGAGGATTTTGCGATAATCCCGTGTGCTCCTAGGGCTTAATCCATTCCTTCGCTGCGTCCACCGCTTGGGTCATGCCCTCGCGTCCCAGCGTAAAGAACAGATAGAGAATCGTGCTGGTGGCAGCCGCACTGATTGCACAGATGGTCATGCCCGCTAGGCTGATGGCTCCATCGTCATTCACCAGCCCAAAGCCCGTCACAAAAATGCCAATGGCGGGCAGCGTATTGGTGAGTGGAATCGGGATCATCATCGAGATGGACATGAGTAGGATCGCCAAACCAATGAAGAGGCGACCCAGCGGGTTGGTGCAAACGGCCAGTAATCTCGGGCGAGAAACCGCTTCAATCCGCTCCAACCAGGGTACGCCCGCCTCCATAAAACCGCAGACCTTTTTGCGTTCGAACCCTTTTTTGCCCCAATTCTTGGGTAACCAGGGTTGCTCTGCTCCCGTGATTAGTTGAACCGCGAGTAATGCCATAACGATGCCAAAGGGAATGGAGTAACCCGGTGCGGGAATGGGTAACGCCGAGGGCAATGACAGCAGTACAAACAAAAAGCCGAAGGTGCGCTCGCCCGCCAAGTTCAACATTTCATCCAGGGTGACATCGCCCTCTGGCGTGGGGGGATTGGCGATCGCCCCATCCTCGACAGTTTCAGTAGCCCCATCCAAAAAATAGCGGCGCAGTTCGACGGAAAGTTTAGCCATGGAATCAAACTCAGACAAGTACGGACAGATTGGGCTGGAACGATGCACAGACAGCATCCTATCTTAGGCGAGTCTGCTTCTCTCTGGCAGCCCCACTTCGGAAAGAATCTCGACTGACCCTTGTCGTGTTTCGCTGTGTCTATGGCTTTTTCCCCATTCTCGTGATTCCGAGCTGCATTGCCAGTGCAAAAATGCCCGCTCATCGGGTTTTACAGGACAACTGCCGAGCAGAGTGGGCTCAACGCTCGGAGTTGAATCACTCTCTAGGGCTCAACGGTGACTGCCATCCCAATTTCAACCTGTTCGAATAGTGCTTCCACATCGGCATTGCGCATGCGTACACAACCATGGGAAACGGCTTGACCAATCAAGGATTCGTCGATCGTGCCATGGAAACCAATCAAGTTGTTGCCGTCGCGGGCAAAGCCAATCCAGCGCCGTCCCAGGGGATTTCTGGGGCCGGGGGGAACGAGGTTGCCGTTCCAGGGATGTTTCCAAACGGGATCTGGGATTTTCTGCATGACTTCAAACTGACCCTGGGGTGTTTCCCAGCCGGTTTTGCCGACGGCCACGGGATAGCTGACGATTTCGCGATCGCCCTTGATCAGGTGAACGCGGCGCGATCGCAATCGTAGAACTAACCGTGCAGGCTCCTCAATCGGGGCATTGGGTTCAGCTACGGATGGAATCAGATCCAGAAGCGACGTTCCTAAGGGGGCAACCGCTAGGGTCTTTTCGGGTGTTTGTTGCAAGCCTTGGGCTTCCGTCGTCTGGTGTTGAGTGACTGGAACGGTCTGCTGTGGAATGAGGCCTTTGATCGTTTGAGAAGAGGAGGATAGCGTTGTTACCTTCGAAGCTTTTGTGATCTCCTCAGGAGGTTGGGTCGCTGTGGCACGCTGACCTAGGCTATCCACGCTTCCGACGAGCAAGCCTATGGCCAAGTGAAGACTTAGTTTTGTCGCGATTGCAAAACGCATGGGATATTCGCCTGTGTGCAGGAATGATTATTGGTAGATCCTTGCAACTCTTTAGGGTGTTAGTGATAAGAATTCCCTCAATATTCCCTGGCGAATCTCAGCATTTACCTCATATTTATTTTATTTATAGGAGAAATTAGCGGCTAACCGAATTTTTAAATTGAATTGTTTAACTGTGCCAAATGACTGGGAATCGTAATTCTAGAGCGAACGAAATGATGTTTTCTGTATTGCAATGCAGAGGAACCCCGGCAGAATGGTCGTGAACGACTGTTTCCTGACGCCGATTGGGTAAGGAAGACAACCTTGTGTTCATTGTCTTCGAAAGATGCCTACGTTCAGATCGCGCTCTTTTCGTCATCTGTATCTCTCAACCTAAACATTTCCATGTCTAAGTTCATCAAGTCTGCGAGTCTTGCCGTTCTTTCTGCGATTACCTTTGGTGCTGTTGCGCCTGCATTTGCTGGTGATTTCATCAATAGTGATCCCGGTTGCCGCCGCATTGTCAGCAATGCAGTGGGTCCCGAGCAGCCCCGTGCTGTTTCCGGTCTCGACAACAATCAAGTGGCGTTCTACAACAACCCCAGCGACATCTTTTCTGGTAGCCCTACGGCGGTGAAGGCGATCGGCGAGCGTGTTATCCTGGCTTACCCCCGCGAAGAGCAGTTCGTTAAAGATGGTCAGACCACTGGCGGCGGCGTTGTGATGATCGCGATTCGCCATGATGATGGCTCCAAAAAGTGGATCCCCCTTGCCGATGGTTCTTCCGACAGAAACGGCAAGAACATCGAGACCTACGGCAAGTCCACCCTCGGTTACTGCTCCGTTCAGGGGATGTGGTAAGAGCCACACTCTGGCGATTAGGCTCGTGAGTATCTAGGCACTTATCGTCTGAATCAAAAAGAGGCATTCCGTTTCGGAATGCCTCTTTTTGTTGTTGAAATGTTGAAGTGAAATGTTGAAGTGAAGTTCTGAATGATTGATGTCATGACGTCGATGCCGTTGATGTGTTGGCCATGGGGTTTTCTTCTCGTTCTTCCTGTTCTGCGGGCTGTGCGATCGCCCAAGAAAAGAATGCTCTGCTTGCACAACGCGAGATCGCAGATTGCTGGTCGTCGTACCTCGCTCTCCACCGTCGCATTCAAAGCTTTCCTCAAAGCTTGACCCCGGCTCTGCAATCCTCTGAAATGCCAATAAAAAGCCCTGTCTCCGATAGGAGACAGGGCAGGTGCTAACTCAAGAGTCAGCTTCAGATCCTCAGGCAGATTCTAAGGACGATACTTTCGCTCTGAGCCTACTTGCCTTCAGAGAACTCAGCATCAATCACATCGTCGTCACCATCACTGCCAGCACTGTCAGTGGGTTCACCACCAGCAGCACCCGCCGCTGCTGCCGCCGCTGCTGCCGCATCGGCATCCTGACCATAGATACTGCTGCCCACGCTCATCAGCGCCTGCTGCAACTCTTCCATGACGGACTTGACTTTCTCAACGTCGTCGCTAGCTTTGGCTTCCTTGAGCTGGCTGACGAAGCCTTCGACTTTCTCCTTGGCATCATCGGGAACCTTGTCCCCTAATTCCTCAATCTGCTTTTCAGACTGATAGATGATTTGGTCGGCCTGGTTCATCACGTCGATTTTCTCGCGACGCTCCTTGTCTGCATCGGCATTGGTCTCGGCATCCTTGACCATCTTGTCGACTTCAGAGTCGGACAGGGTGGAAGCGCCGGTGATGCTGATGGACTGCTCTTTGCCCGTACCTTTGTCTTTGGCGCCGACGGTCAAGATACCGTTGGCATCAATGTCGAAGGTCACTTCAATTTGGGGCACGCCTCGGGGAGCAGAAGGAATACCGTCGAGACGGAACGTTCCCAAGCTCTTGTTGTCGTTAGACATCTCGCGCTCGCCCTGGAGCACATGAATTTCCACGTTGGTCTGGTTATCCACAGCGGTGGAGAAGGTCTCAGACTTTTTGGTGGGAATCGTGGTGTTGCGGGGGATCAGCTTGGTCATGACGCCACCCAGGGTCTCAACACCCAGGGACAGCGGCGTAACGTCCAGGAGCAGGATGTCCTTGACTTCACCTGCCAAGACACCGGCCTGAATCGCCGCACCAATGGCAACCACTTCGTCAGGGTTGACGGTCTGGTTGGGAGCCTTACCCAGAACTTTCTTGACCACTTCCTGAACGGCAGGAATGCGGGTGGAACCCCCCACCAAAACCACTTCGTCAATGGCTTCTTTGCTGATCTTGGCGTCTTTGATGGCCTGCTCAACGGGAATGCGACTGCGATCGATGAGATCAGCGGCTAATTCCTCAAACTGCGCCCGAGTCATGGTCACATCCAGGTGCTTGGGGCCATCCTGGGTTGCGGTGATAAAGGGCAGGTTGATTTCAGACTGGGTCAAGCTGGATAGCTCAATCTTGGCCTTCTCGGCTGCTTCGGTCAGACGCTGGAGCGCTTGGCTGTCCTTACGAAGGTCAATGCCTTCATTGCGCTTGAATTCTTCAGCGAGGAAGTCAACGATCTTCTTATCGAAGTCATCACCACCCAAGTGGGTGTCGCCGGAGGTGGAGAGCACTTCGAAGACACCGTCGCCGACTTCTAGGACGGAGACGTCGAAGGTACCGCCCCCTAAGTCAAAGACCAGGATGGTTTCGTTGCTCTTTTTGTCGAGACCATAGGCCAGGGAGGCTGCGGTGGGCTCGTTGATGATGCGCAGGACTTCAAGACCGGCGATCTTTCCAGCGTCTTTGGTGGCCTGACGCTGGGAGTCATTGAAGTAAGCGGGAACGGTGATCACCGCTTGGGTGACGGTTTCGCCCAAGTACTTACTCGCGTCGTCTGCTAATTTGCGCAGGACTTTGGCAGAGATTTCCTCAGGGGCAAACTTCTTGCCCTCTGCGGGGCAATCCAGACGGACATTGTTGCCGTCATTCATGACTTTGTAAGCGACTTCGGTGGTCTCGTTCGAGACTTCGTCAAAGCGACGACCGATGAAGCGCTTAACCGAATAAAAAGTATTGCCAGGGTTCATGACCGCTTGGCGCTTGGCAATCTGACCCACCCGCGTTTCCTTGGTTTTGGGGTCAAAGGCCACCACCGAAGGCGTCGTCCGGAGACCCTCGGCGTTGGCGATCACGGTGGGCTTGCCGCCTTCCATTACCGCGACACAAGAGTTTGTAGTTCCTAAATCGATTCCGACAACTTTTGCCATGGTGGTACGTTCGCTTTGCCTCAACTAATTAACCAAAAGTTCAGGCTGGGCGAGTACCGCCCGCGTTTTCCAACTGCGCCTGAACCAATCTTTGTCTTCACAAAAACAGTCTCGCTCATATTCCCAGGTCTGTGACTCCCCCAAGAAGGGGAGGTTACCGAACCCCAGGAGTAGGGCTAGGCGGTGATCGGAGCTTGGGCCCTGGGACAGATGAAGCCGATGATCTGGAGAGGGACGTCGGTGATTTGAACCCTTGACCAGAGGGAGAGCGCGCTAGGCACGGGCTGTCTGAATCCAATGGCGGGCGTCTTGGCTGGGCACGGGGTGACTGAACCCGTAGCCCTGGCCAAAGTCACAGCCCAGCTGCTGTAGGAGTTTTCGTTGGGCTTCGGTTTCGATCCCCTCTGCGACGATCTTGGCGCCGAGGCCATGGCCCAGCAGGATAATGCTGTGGGCGATCGCCTGCTTGCGGGGGTCTCGTTCTAGGCCATCAACAAAGGCCCGATCAATTTTTAAGACATCTAGCGGTAACTGGTGCAAACGACTGAGGGAGGAATGCCCGGTGCCAAAATCGTCAATGCAGAGTCCGACACCCAGACGCTTTAGATCCTGGAAGATCTGCATGTTTGAGTCCGAGGCTTCCAGGAAGTTGGTTTCGGTGACTTCGAGTTTGAGGCGATCGCCCGGTAGATCACAGCTTTGTAATAACTGCTCCAGTTGTTCCACGAGATCTACTTGTTTGAGCTGGACGACGGAGAGGTTGACATTCAACGTCAGATCTCGGGCCTGGGGAAATTCGTTGCGCCAGCTCTGGAGTTGACGGACAGCCTGACGAAAGACCCACCAGCTAATGGGTTGAATCAATCCTGTTTCTTCTGCAATGGGAATAAAGGTGGTCGGGGAAATCCAGCCGCGTTGGGGGTGGTGCCAACGCAGCAAGGCCTCAAAACCACTGGGTTGGACTGGGAGCCAATCCTCTGGGGCCATGGCTTGGGGGGGCAATGCTGGATTCGAGCTGCGGAGGCCGCTGATCTTAATGCCACTGTTGAGATCAATGATGGGTTGATAGAACAACTGAAGCTTCTCTTGCTCCATGGCCTGCTTGAGTTCGTGCTCCAGTTCAAGACGCTCCAGCGCCCGTGGGTGCATGTCCTGCTCAAAGTACATGGGACGTCCACCGCCCGTGGCCTTGGCTCGATACATGGCGATGTCTGCATCTCGAAACACCTCATCTGCACGCTCGTAGCTGAGGTTTCCCCGGGCAATGCCAATGCTGGCTTTGATGGCAAAGGCTTGGTCATTTAAGAGGATGGGCTCGTGGAGGGACTCAGTCAGTCGAGTTGCAATGGCAATACAATCCTCCATGGTGATTAATCCTCGCAGCAGCACCACAAATTCATCGCCGCCCAGGCGAGCCAATAAATCCTGAGATCGTAGGGCTGAGCGGAAGCGTTGGGCGACGGCTTGCAGGATTTGATCCCCGACCACATGCCCCAGACTGTCGTTGATAACCTTGAAACGATCCAGATCAATAAAGAACAAGGCCCACAGGTTGCTATTTCCTGTGCGTTGCTCCTCTAGGGTTTGAGTCAGGGTTTTGCTGAGGTGGGCACGGTTGTAGAGACCCGTCAGTTTGTCATGGATAGCATCGTAGCGAAGCTGTTCCTCAGCCTGATGGCGTAACGTAATGTCTTCTAAACGCCCCTCATAGTAGAGAAGACAGCCCTCCTGATCGCGAACGGCTCTATGGGTCTCGGAAATCCAAATTTTGCTGCCGTCCTGCCGATAGACTTGGGATTCAAAGGCATGAACCATGTCATGGTTTCGAAGCTGATGTTTGAGTTCCCAGTAGCGTGCCACGTCCACGTAGAGGCGATCGCGATGGGTGAGCTGCTCCATCATGGCCTCGCTGGATTCATAGCCCAGCAGATTGACCAGAAAGGGATTGACGCTGAGGTATTGCCCTTCGGGGTCAATCTGGAATAAGCCCTGGGTGATGTTTTCAAAGGTGCTGCGATACTTTTCTTCGCTGGCCCGTAGGGCTTGTTCGCTCTGTTTGCGATCGCGCAGATCGAGATCAAAACAGTACATCTCCAACTCACCTTGGCTGTTTCTCAGCAGCACAGGGCTGGAGTGCACCAGGATACGACTGCCGTCTCGGTGCAAGAGTTCGAGCTCCGCTGAGGGAACCGCCGCGCCTCCGGCCATCCAGGTCTCGATTTGGGACACCATCAAATCCCGCGATTCTTCGGGAAGGAGAACCGTTTCTAACGGTTTTCCAAAGACAGCTTCAGCCTTAAATCCATAGAGTAATTCACTGGCGTGATTCCAAAAAATGATTCGCCGATGGCGATCGTAGCCTCGGACTGGAAGATTGGTGCTGACCTCAAATCGTCTTTCGGGGGGGGGACTCAATGTTGGCGCGACATCATCGCAATGTCTAGGGGCTTGATGCGGCGTGTGGTTCTGATGATCAGCTTTTTGACTCGAACGGGGAGCAGACGCTGCGGCTGGCATCGATGTCGCTTCTTGTGATTGGATATCTCTGGAATGAGCCCGCAATGGCGTGACCTTGGCGAGAACACGGAGCAAAGAAGGCTGTCATTGGCTTGGCAACGTAGTGCCGACCCTAGAATTCCCCTGAATTTAAGCCAATTAACTGTCTTTTTTGTCCGTAGAATCTCCATCACGCGTCAATGGTTGCTGGGTTTGTTGCTGGATTTTCCAATTTTGGCAAGATGCCCCTAGGACTATGGTGGAAATAACGGGAAAAACGCGACTTTTAGGGGTGATTGGCCATCCCGTGCGACATAGTTTTTCGCCCTTGATGCACAATGCTGCCTTAGCCGAGATGGGGGTGGATTGTTCCTATGTTGCGCTGCCGGTGAAGCCGGATGAGTTGGAGGTGGCGATCGCCGGTTTTGCGGCCATTGAATTGGTCGGATTCAACATCACGATTCCCCACAAGCAGTCGATTTTGCCCTTGCTGACCAGTGTTTCGGAGGTGGCTCAGGCCGTGGGGGCGGTGAATACGGTGTGGTGGATGTCCGAAGAAACGGGGGAACCGCCGGGGTGGCGGGGGACCAATACGGATGTGGAAGGGTTTTTGGCACCGCTGCAACGGATGGAGCGGGACTGGAATGGGGCGATCGCAGTTGTCCTAGGGAATGGTGGTGCTGCGCGGGCGGTGGTGGCGGGCTGTGCCATGTTGGGCTGCTCGGAGATCCATGTGGTGGGGCGCAATGCCGCGAAGCTGGAGGCGTTTGCTGCGAGCTGGTCGGGGTCGCAGTATGGCAAAAACTTGCAGGTACGGACGTGGGAGGGATTGTCGGATTTGATGCCGAAGGCCGACTTGTTGGTGAATACGACGCCGGTGGGGATGGCGCCGAAGGTCGAGGCTTCGCCGGTGGATGCGGAGGTCATGGCGAAATTGAAGGCTGGGGCGATTGTCTATGACTTAATTTATGTACCGAATCCGACGCGGTTTTTGGCTTTGGCCCAGGAGCGGGGGGCTGTGGCGATCGATGGGTTGGAGATGTTGGTGCAGCAGGGGGCGGCGGCGTTACGGATTTGGACGGGGCGAGAGGATGTGCCGGTGGAGATTATGGGGTGTGTGTTGCGATCGCATTTGGGGCTGTCCTAAGCCCTTCGTGTTTTGGTGGGTGGGGTGAGGGGGGATTTGGGGTGGGATGTTGGATCGTTTGCCGGGGGGGAGCTTCCCCCGGAGCCCCCCGCTGAGGGGACAGGTGTCTCCCCTCAGACACCCCTGCACAAGGAATTTTTGTGTGTTGCGTAGAACGTCATACGTGGTTTGTGCGGGTTTGCCCTTGCGCGCTTCCAGAGGCTGGCTTCCTAGAGTATCCACACCAGATTGCTCACACCAGAGCGTCCACATCTTGAAGACTTGGCTCCTGTTTCATCTGTACATCTAAGGAGCCTTGCTCCTGTTGGAGGTATATGGCTCGCAATACAGGTTCACTCCCAGAAGCGTATTAACGCTTGTCCAACAATCCTCCAATTACGGGGGGTTTGGGGGAGTTAGGACCCCAAAAACGCGGGGGGCCGGGGGGAAGTCCCCCGAATCCGCAGCACCTGCTGCCCAGAAGCGAAACGGCTCCCCACAGATCAGAAAGAGAAACGGCTCCCCACAGATGAGGAAGCGAAACGGCCCCCAACAAATAAAGAATTACAAAACAACAACAGGACAACCTCAGCTCAGACAAGCCAAAACAAACCAGTAATAGGCGCAAATCTAGACAGGTCCTCGCTCCAACGCCAAAGCCATCGCCCAAACCACCCCTGTGCCAATCACAAAAAACCAGGGCATACTGGCTGTTATCTTCTCAGTAGGGAAATCTAAGCGTATAGTTCCTAACGAGTAAGGGTCAGCTTAAACCCTCGTTAAACCCTAGACCCACTAGATAGACCCTCCATCGGGTGCTCATCTCAGCGACTCCTCGCCCACCATGGTTCAATCCCCGCCGCTGCAAAAATTTCAGGTCAGTGCCCAACCCCGTCGCGATCGCGCTGACGGTAGCGATGAGGCACCCTTTCGCACCCTTTCAGAAGCCCTGAGACAGTCCACCCCCGGCACCGTGATCCAGCTGGCTGCGGGGACCTACAGCAGCGCCTCGGGGGAACAGTTTCCCTTGGTCGTTCCCGCAGGCGTTGTCTTACTCGGTAACGAAAGTACCAAAGGACAGGGGATTACACTCCAGGGTGGAGGACTGTATACCAGCCCGACCCTGGGCCAGCAAAACGCGACCGTCTTGCTGGCTAACGATGCCCAGGTGCGCGGTATCACGATTACGAATGCGGCGGATAAAGGGACCGGCATTTGGCTGGAATCGAGTCGAGCCGTGGTGCAAAACTGCACCCTGGTAAATTGTGGCCGAGAAGGCTTGGTGGCAACGGGCACGAGTAATTCTCTGATTCGCGACAACGTTTTTCAGCAGAACCGCACCAGTGGTCTGTCGTTGTTGCGCAACAGTAAAGGAGAAATTTGGGGCAATCGCATCGAAGGATCTTCGATTGGCATGGCCCTGGGGGACCAGAGTGCCCCTTTGGTTGCTCGCAATCGTCTCAATCAAAATCGCACCGGTATCGCCCTAGCAGGCACGGCCACTCCAGTGCTGCGTAACAACACCATCGAGAACAGTGGCGACATCGGCCTCAGCCTCAAGGGGCAGGCTTTGCCAGACTTTGGGAACCCCCAGGCTCCGGCGGGCAATGTTTTCCGCAGCAGCGGTCGCTTTGATCTCAATGTTGAAACCGGAAAGACGCTGGTGTCCGTGGGCAATCAGATGGACCCCCGTAAAAATCGGGGGCCTGTTTCGTTGCAGGCCAGTGAACTGACCGAGTCGATCGCGCTTCCCGAGCCGGTGGCCGTGCCGTTACCGGCGGGCAATCTCAATGCGGGAGGAGTGACGGGGGGCGTGACGGGCGGTGGGACTGGAGGCAATGGTGGGACTGGAGATTCGGGGGGGAGCGGTACCCCGGGGGCCGGGGGCCTTGTAACGTTGTCTGATGTGCGGGGACATTGGGCCGAGGTGTTTATTCAGGCCCTCGTTGATCGGAAGATTCTCAGCGGTTTCCCCGACGGCACGTTCCGGCCCCAGAACTCTCTGACCCGGGCTGAATATGCGGCGCTGATTGCCAAGGCGTTCAACCGCCCGCTGGTCCGCCCGGTGATTCCCTTTCCCGATGTCCCTGGAAACTTTTGGGCTCGGGCTGCCATCGAAAAGGCGACGCGCATGGCGTTTATTGCCGGATTCCCCGACGGAACGTTCCGCGCCAACCAGCAGCTAACGCGGGTTCAAGCCATTGTGGCCCTGGTGAGTGGACTGGGCCTCAGTGGGGGGAGCCCAGGGTTGCTGGAGGTCTATAGCGATCGCGCCCAAATCCCCAGCTATGCCACCAATGCGATCGCCACCGCCACCCAAAACCGCATCATCGTCAATCACCCCCAGCTCAACCTGCTCAACCCCCTACGACCTATCTCCCGGGCTGAGATCGCCGTCATGGTCTATCAGGCCCTGGTGGTTCTGCGCCAGGTTCCGGCGATTGATTCTCCCTTTATTCCGCAGCCCATTGTCCCCACGGCCCTCACGGACCTGAGTCGCCACTGGGCCGAGCCCTTTGTCCGCAGTCTTGTGGACCAAAATCTGCTCACAGGCTTTCCCGACGGTAGCTTCCGGCCCAATGCCACGGTCAGTCGGATGGAGTACGCCATTATGGTCGCCAAGGCCTTTGCACCAACGGCGCGCACCGCAGCACCCAATTTCCAGGATTTGGATCGGAGCCACTGGGCCACCCCTGCGATCGTTCAGGCTACCCAGGGAGGCTATTTGTCAGGAACGGCCAACAGTCGTTTTCAGCCTGAGCGGACGATTTCCCGTGTTCAAGTCCTGCTTTCGTTGGTCAGTGGTCTCCAACTCAAAGGTGGACATCTCGGCTTAGTGAATCGTATTCCCGACCAGGCCAGCGTTCCCAAATATGCTCGGGAAGCTGTGGCGACGGCGCTCCACCACCGCATTGTGGTGAACCATCCCGATCCCAACCAGCTCAATCCGAATCGAAATGCCACCCGAGCTGAGGTCGCTGCCATGATCTACCAGGGGTTGCTCAAGCAGGGTCGTGTCACGGCTCTTCCCTCAGCCCACATTGCGATTCCTCGCTAATGTTGCTCGATGGCTTCCAGCTAACGCGGTAAGTTCATCAGTACTGTTCAATGGTGACGGATGCTGATGGTTTGATGGGGGCTGATGGTTTGATGGGTGTTGATTTGAGGCAGCTCCATTTCAACCTGATCCAGGCAGATTTGTCGAGGATTAACGGGGAATGGTCAATGGATTGTGTATTTATTTATACCTAAGAAAGAGTCTTGATTTGCTGCTCTTTAAGAGAGGCTGATGGGGAGCACAGGGCTGACTTCAAAATCGCTCCTTCGACAGTGGAGAATCTGCCGCTAGGATGAGTCTGTTTCTGTTTTCTTGAGATACAACTAAAAGTATCTGAGGAAATAATTGTTGCCGAGCACATCGGCTAAATTGCTGGGTTTTGCATGGGCACTCTAGGAATAGAGACGGTTTCCCCAGCGTCTGCCGACCCACACCAGTGCCGACAAAATAACTTTAAAGATTTGCAAATGCACGGGCTTTGATTGAAACAATTCAAAAACGCTCCGTTTTGTAACTGTATGTTTCTTTTTGCGAAGGTATGACGGTAATCACTGAGGGATCTTTGCAATGCATCGGAGAATACATTTGCAGAGCGAAATGTCGCATATACCCGAGGCGCTAGGGGTTTGCCCCTATTGCTAAAGGAAATGAGTCAGAAGCCGATTTGAAAACTGGCCCAGTCAAGCGCAGCGCTTTCGGGAATTCCACGGAACCTATCTGTAGATGACCGATGTGAAAGAGAGCTGTTGGTGAAGACGGCCCGTAACAATACATTCGTCAAAAAATTGGTTTCAGGGAGGGGATGAAAATGGTCCAGCACAACATTAAAACTTTCGTCACCGCAGCGTGCCATCGTGCCGCCCGTACGCTCAACGTTACTGCGTTGCTCTCCCTCGGTCTGGCTGTCACCGGCGCACAGATTGCACCGGCTCATGCCCTCACTGATTTTGAAGCGATCAAAATCGCTGCTGTGGATGCCGTTCCGTTGCCCCGTCCCAGTGGCCCTCGGCTTTCCAACGGGGTTTATCTCTATGGTGAATCCGTGGAGCGCGAGCAGCTTGGTCAAGCCTATATGGTTTTTCAGGTTGAGGGTGATCACGTGACAGGTGCCGTGTACTGGCCCCAATCTTCTTTTAACTGCTTCGATGGTCGGTTTAACCAGCAACAGTTGGCTTTGCGGGTCACTGAAACCTATTCCGAAGAAGTCTATACCCATGCGATTGCGCTAGCCCCCGAGACGTCCATTGTGGCCTCCAATGATTTGACGGCGACGCCTGTGGAAATGGGCTTGGAAGGCATGCATGCCATTGAAGACGTGACTGAGAATGACGAGCGTATGCTCGCTGCTTGTCAGGCCGACGGATAATCCCTGTTAGATGGGCTGCTTCCCCTTGAACTCAGATATTGCTAGGGCAACTTTCGGGTTGCTTTGCTCCCTTTGGAAGTCGCTAGAGCGTTGGACTACCAGCGTTGAGATAAGGGGATTTCCAGTCAATCTCAAACTGTTGAAAGGATTGTTCTAAGGCTTCTGCAAACTGCTTTTTTGAGGCTGGTTTCTGGTCTTGTGTTTCTGTGTGGGCTGGTCTGAGGACGGTCTGCATCAGGGCAGTGGCGATCGCCTCACAGCGATGTTGAGCAAAGGGAATGATTTTCCCCGCTGACCAATGTTTTCCTGGGGCAGGCTGCCATGGTACCTCTGCCACCGAGATCCCTGGCACTAGGGTCTGGGTGAGGGGAAGGCTCTCTGGGATGAGACTGAGATCCTGGGCAAGGTTTTCCAGCCAAGGTTTTAGGGCGGTATAGTGTTGCCGCGTTATCCTCAGTACGCCTGTGTCGCAGCGCTCCTCGTACAGATCGGGCGCATTGAGGAGCTGGAGACGAAAAGGGAGCTTGCGATCGTTGAAATGGCGAGTGACCCTGTCCATCAATGCACAGGCTGACGATGCCTGAAGATTGAAAAAGCAATGGACAACGGAGCCCCGTGTCTGTGAAGACCGTTGGACGCTTGCATGGGGAGGGAGACCTGCATTGCCAATGGCAATGTAGTAATCCGATTCAATTTGATTGGGAGGGAGGAGGAGGGCAATGCGATCGCCCACCTGTGCGTTGCGATGGGCTGGGGAAACTTGCCAGTCCCGTTGGGCTTCTAGGGTGAGTCCATGTTTGATGACGACAAATCGAGCCTCTTGTTTCTCCAGCAGTTTCCACCCCTCATCGAAATATCCCTGACCGCAGTTGCTCCGTTTGAGAGCCTCGTAAAACGCGATATCCAACCCCTTATAAACATTGTTTTGCAGCGTTTGGGCTGAGCTGACCTCATCAATGCCCGCAACATCCCTATCGTTTGGATCTCTGGGGGACGAAGCGACATCAGAATTGATGTCGAGCGATGTCCTGTTGCAAGAAGCCAGGTTTAAATCTGCTGTGTCGATGTCGTCCGGCAGAGACCAATCGAGCTGTTGGAAGTAGAATGCTTGCAAAAAACTGCGTAGCTGTAGGGTCAAATATCGATGGCGCATCTCTCCAGGGAGTTGTTCAAGATGAGCCACAAATTCTGGCGTTGACATCTGTTTCGGATAGCGACGATGCCAAATGCCTCCCATGGTATCAATCTGAATATTATTGAAAATATCTTCTAGAAGCGGGGCGCTCGTTTTTGGGAAATAGGCGTTGATAGTCTGCATCGGAGTCGCTTTGAATGGATATTTAAATGGATCAATGAAATGCTAGAAATTAAAACGTTGGGAATTGAACGGTTGAAGGCCAAGCTCTGAAACGATGGTTTAGCTTAGGCGATGCATGGCTCTACCCGTGCGAGTTGGGAAAAGGGCACACCAAAAATTTGTTGGGCAGCAACGGAAGGCCGATTGAGGCTGACCTGGGCCACCTGCATGGCGCAGAGGTCTGTATTGCCGAAGATATTGCGATGCTCTAGTTTCAGCAGTACTTTTTCGAGAAGAACGATGCCGGTAAACTGCAGGGTTCGTTCGAGGAAGTCAGGATATTGAGCAAGGACTTGGGGAAAGGCGTCCAGATAGCCAGCGACGAGCGCATTAAGGCTGGGTTGAATCGCTTCTAAGGGAATCGTGGCGAGTTGCAATGCCTGACGCAGCGCCAGATCTCGATGGATGGCTAAACTATTGAGCCAAAGCCGCAGGTAATGGGCTAACAGCGTTCCCAGGTCATAGGCTGGATCGCCCCAGGCAAATTTCTCCCAGTCAATGATACGAACTGGGATATGGCATGGTTGGGTGGGATCGTCCGCCCATTGTTGACGAACCACGATGTTGCTGAGCCTGAGATCACGATGGATGAGGCAGCTGGGACGCCAGCTTTTGCGAAGGCTTTGGACTGCGGAACGTAGTCTGGATGTGGTTTGATAAACCCGAAAGAATTCTAGGTTTTCGGGACAGAAGTGGGCAAAGATATCGGGACCTAGACTGTCGATATGACTGAGTAAGCGAGCGCGATTGTTGATGGGTTCACCATCTTCAAGCTGTGACAGGAAACGCTCATAGAGAGGATTCCAGGTGAGACGATGGGTGGTGGCGATCGCACCTCCGATCGCTGCCGCCACCGCTGCTGGATATTGGCCGGTGCGATGATAAAAATGGGTGATGTCCTCGTATCCCTCAAAATAGCGAGACACGAGGATCGACTGCTCTGGGGCATACAACAGCAGTTCAGAGATGAGCGATCGCAGCTCAGTCAGCTCTGGGAAGCCATTGACCAGCTCCTGAATGCGCCATTCAAAGGCTAAGTCACCGCTGGTTTCCCCCTTCTCATCAAAGCGTTCTTGCTTAACAAGATACTGGCAGGTCTCGGTGACTTTGACCCAGAGATTGAAATTTTTGTAGTCGCGCCGTTCAATCTCTGGCGTCTGATCGGTGGTGCAGATCAGTTGTTGATCGCTCAAGTACTGACAAACATTCTCGGTACTGAGGATAAATGGCATCGCAGAGTCGTTCATTCCCCATCTCACCTTCGGTGTGTTGAATCGTTTTTGCTATCGCAACTCAAGCTGTGACTAAAAACAAGAACTGAGAATAGAAGTCAGGCGGAGTGGTAGATGCACAGACTTTGTCCACAAGTATCAGGGACGAACAATACTGTTATGCCGAGCAAGGGTTAGACCTGCTCGGCACCTATCAAAATGAATTAGGAACTGGAACCGCCGCCACGGCCATAGCCATAGTGATAACCGTAGTGGCGCTTCTTGCCTTTACCCCGACGGCGACGGCGACCACCACCGGAGGAAGAGCTGCCACCGCGACGACGGCGACCACCACCGGAGGAAGAGCTGCCGCCGCGTTTGCCGCCACTGGAGGAGGAGCTGCCGCCGCCGCCATAACCGCCGTAGTGCCAGCCACCTCCGGAGATCTGAAGTTCAGCTTCAGATAGCTCTCGGACTTGGTTGACCAAACTATCTGCACCTTCAAACAGATCGGAACCTGCTGGAGAGAGTTCAGAGATTGAAATCTTGGACATGGTTTGATTCTCCTTTCAAAACGAAAGAATGAGTTGAAGCTTTAATGCTTTGAAATAAGAAATACGGTGTTTATTTGCCGTATCTCTTGCTTTTAACTATTGAGCAGATGAAAGCGGATGATCAACTATCAAACTGATTTTTGGTAGACAAAAGAAAAGACAAAATTAGTGGAAGCTTGTTCAAATCAAGGTTAGGGTTTCATGCTCGGAGCTCTCTAGAGAGCTGATAGGACATTGCGTTCGTTTAAGCGGTTGTTGCTGATAGTAATGGGCTGTAAGAGGTTGTAAGTGCTGGGGCGCTCTGTGGATGTGTGATTTTTAGGCGTGAGCCGCTTCATGAGCTGTCGCCGTTGATCTGTCGTTGTTTACCGGGAGCTGTTCACCGGGGGCGACTTTGGGTTTCGTGCAAGAGGTCTAATGATTTGGGAGCATTTGTTCAGCCCCATATTCACCCCAGTTAGGGGCGTTGGGCTTGGATCAAACCCCCTTCAATCCATGAAGGCTGCGTGAAGCTATCTCGGTTGTTTACGAAGATTGGTGATGCCATTTTGCCTAAGAATTCAGTTAAATTTGAGACTTAGATTCAGGTTTTAACTGATTGTTTTCTGACAAAATCAAATCGACTTTCTTTGTGAATCCTGGGGTTAGGACATTATTTGGAATTCCTGTGATGAATCGGTACAAATCGCTTTTGGAGACGTTATTCATACAGAGATGTCAGTATTTCGTCTTTTGTGGGCCAGATTCTACTCTCTAGCGCTTCGCATCAACATGCTTAAATGCTGAGTACTCCTGTCCGTGTACAACCCTGTATTGGTGAACTGGGCTTCTGCGTTTGCATCGCGTTGTCCAATGGCTGTGGTTTGCAGTCCTAACCTCATCTCCACGGAAGGCTTTTGAGTCAGGTTCTAGAATTCAAGTCTTGCAAAGCTCTACCCGTTTCTCTCATTACCCAGGGATCTACCAGATCCACCTGTCAACGTAAGGAGTCATCTCGGTGAGTTTTTCATCTCAGCACCTTTCATCTCAATCTTTCCAGCCTTTCTCCGCTCAGAATCCTGTACGACCGCTGTCGTCTAACAGCTCTGAGGTTAGTACTAGCACCGCTGCTCGGCCGCGCCGGACCAATGCGGTGGGACGTCCTCGTACAGTCAGCGATGCCTACTTGGAGCGTCTGAAGGAGTTGGTGAGCCATGACCCACGGCAGTTTGGCTATCCCTTCCGGCGTTGGACGGCTCGCTGGTTGAACCAGCATCTGTCCCAGGAAACCGGTGTCAGTGTGAGCGATCGCCACATCAATCGTTTGCTCAAGCAAATGGGGCTATCCACCCGCACTTCCTATGCCAATGCCTCCCTTTCCCGTCGGCATAATCCCAATTTGCACATCCAAATTGGAGAGTTGAGCCCCGAGGCCCAAGCGGCCCTGTTGGCCCAGAAGCAGCCGACTTCCCACCCCAACCCTGTGTCTCAGCCTTTTGTCTCTGAAATGGATTGTGGATAATCAACGTGTTCACGGATCAACGAGAATCGACTAATTCGAGCCGGTCCGTTCCGAGTCAGCAACAGTTAGAAAAGCTGTTGAGGCCCATCCTGGGGGCGCATTTGTCAGCCTCTCAGTTGCGTCGTGTCATTGTCCAGTCAGAGGTCCTGTCGCCTCGGGTTGGCCAATGCTGCTGGCCACCGAGGTACCGAGCGGAACCGCTTGCAGGGATGGCTTCGTCCCCTACCCCTGAAGGGGGCCATGGGCCGCTAGCCTCCGGCTTCTATTGTGTCATCCAAGGTCGGGCTCGACTGTTGGATGACCAAGCCGAGCAGGTGATGACATTGCAACTGGGGGATACGTTTGGAGCGCGATCGCATTTCCCGGAGGCAGAATTTCGAGCGTATAGCGTTCGAGCTTCCTTGGACTTGGTCTTGGTGCGTTTGCCTGACCAGCTCATGGCAGCTTTGTCTGCCAGTCGGGCGTGGATCACCTTTCTCTACCAGGAGGCCCTGGTGCTGGATGGAGTGTTGCTGGGCCAGCGGCGATCGTCATTGCGGTCGTTGGGGGCAGCCCAGCTCCAGCGAGGATTGAGACAGGCTGCCATCTATGAACTACCGGCGGGACCGCTACGGCCTGGTCCCGTCCTTTCAGGTACTGAAGCGTCAGCCGACTTCGTGCTGGATTCGACTGAACTCGCGTCAAGCCCTGCCGGAGCCAGCCCTGCCGGAGCTAGCCCCGCAACATCACGCATCGCCGTGCCCCTCGCTCCAGGCGGGCTTTGGATTCTGCGACGGGGCTCTTTGGTGCATGTGTCGGGCAAGCGGCTCCCTCCGGGGTCTGTGCTGTTGCCAGATGAGTTGACGGATCTTCGGAGGGACCTTCCTCAGTGGCACGCTGAATCTCCTCTGGAATTGATGGGGTTGACCGCAGAACAATGGCTGCATGTGCAGCGGCCGCCGATGTCTCGCCCCGTGGAGACATTGCCCCAGACCTTGACGACTGCTGCGACGCCCGCTGCATCTCGTTCACGTCGCTTACGGAAGCCCGGTGCCTTTCGTCCCAAGGGGACGACAAAGAGTACCGACCCCAGCATGACCCAAGTGGGTCATGCGGATTTTCCCCATCCTAAAATTTCGAACCAGAAGGTTTGGCAGTGGGCGCTGCGTCGTTATCCCTTTGTGGCCCAACAGAGTGCCGTTGATTGCGGTGTCGCCTGTCTGGCGATGGTGGGACAGTTTTGGGGCAAGCGCCTGGATGTCAACCAACTGAGGATTACGGCCAATGTCGATCGCAGCGGTACGTCCCTCAAGGGATTGATGCTGGCGGCGGAGAGTGTCGGGTTTGCTACACGTCCTGTTCAAGCGACCCTGGAGCAGCTCGCCAAACAGCAGCTTCCGGCGATCGCCCATTGGGAGGGCAAGCATTTTGTCGTCGTCTATCGCATCACCCCCCGCCGGATTTATCTTTCAGATCCCGGCATCGGACGGCTGCAGCTCACCCCGGCTCAATTTCAGCAGGGGTGGACAGGCTATACGTTGCTGATGCAGCCGACGGCTTTTCTTGAGCGAGCCCCCGAGGCCAAGCGTGATCTGGGGCGATTTGTGACGCTGATTCGTCCCCATCTGCCGATTCTGCTGGAAGTGCTGATGGCGTCGTTGATGGTGCAGGTGTTTGGCCTGTTTATGCCGTTGCTGACCCAGATGTTGCTCGATCGTGTCGTGACACAGCGCAGTGAATCGACCTTTTTTGCGGTGAGTTTGGGGCTGATTATTTTCAGCCTATTTAGTTTGGTGATGCGATCGCTGCGGCGCTATTTGCTCTACCACACCGCCAACAAAATTGACCTATCGCTGATCACGGGCTTCATCGGCCACACCCTGCGCCTACCCCTCAGCTACTTTGAAACCCGCTATGTCGGTGACATCACCTCACGGGTGCAGGAAAACCGCAAGATTCGTCGTTTCCTGACAGGAGAAGCGATCACTACGTTGCTGGATGTATTGACGCTATTTATTTATCTAGCGCTGATGCTCTGGTATAGCTGGCAGATGACTATTGTGGCGCTGTTGCCGATCCCACTCTTTTTAATCATTACGCTGGCCACGACACCGACGCTCCAGCGGATTTCCCGGGAGGTTTTTGCGGCGAAGACGGCCGAGGGCAGCTATTTGATTGAAACCCTCAATGGCGTCGGGACGATCAAATCGATGGGGCTAGAACGGTCCGTGCGCTGGCGCTGGGAAGGGCTGTTTCATAAGGCCATTCGCATTCGCTTTTCGGGGCGAATCTTTCGGGAGAAGGTGGGTTTTCTGACTTCTCTGATTGAGACGGCGGCGGGGACCGGACTAATGATTCTCGGCGTCTGGCTGGTTTTGCAGCAGCGACTGAGTATTGGCCAACTCTTTGCCTTCAATATGATGGTGGGCCGGGTGGTGGGTCCGTTTCAACGGCTGATTTCTCTCTGGAATGATTTTCAGGAAATCCTGATTGCGGTGGAGCGTCTCAACGATGTTATCGATACGCCCCCTGAGGAGGACTCCCGTGCCCTCGGGCGGTTAACGCTGCCACCGCTCCAGGGAAAGCTACGGTTTGAGCAGGTTTGCTTTCGCTATGACATCCATAGTGATGTTCAGACCCTCGACAATCTCAATTTTGCGGTCGAACCGGGGCAAACCGTGGCGCTGGTTGGTCGCAGTGGCTCAGGCAAAACGACGATTTCTAAACTGCTGCTCGGACTCTATCAGCCCACCCAGGGGCGCGTCTGGATCGATGACTACGATCTCTCCACGGTGTCCCTAGAGTCGTTGCGACAACAGGTCGGAGTTGTGGACCAGAATACGTTTTTGTTTGGCGGTACGATTCGCGAAAACATCGCCATTGCTCAGCCCGATGCCACGCTGGAGGCTGTACAGGAAGCGGCGCGTATGGCTGGGGCAGCGGTCTTTATTGAGACGATGCCCATGAAATATGACACCCAAATCGGAGAGGGAGGGGGAATGTTGTCCGGGGGACAGCGGCAGCGGCTGGCGATCGCCCGGGCGCTGCTGGGGCGTCCACCGCTGCTCATTCTCGATGAGGCGACCAGTAGCCTGGATGCCGAGTCGGAGCGGGTCATTCAAGACAATCTGGGCCAAATTCTCCATCAACAAACCACGCTGGTCATTGCCCATCGCCTTTCCACGGTGCGCCATGCCGATTTGATTCTGATGTTGGATGACGGCGTCATTGTGGAGCGGGGGACCCACGACGAACTCATGGCCCGTAAAGGCCAGTACTACTACCTGAACCAGCAGCAGTTTACTTAAGTTTATCGAGTGCGATCGCCATGACCTATTCTCTCTCTTCATCGACCCCAATCTCCCCATCCGCCTTGCCCAAATCTCCCCCTGGAGTGGTAGCGGCCTTGCCTGACTCCACGCCGCCCCCCCATTCGACAGAGGATTGGTCGAAGGGCACCCAGGACATGCTGGATACGCTACCCCGGGGGTGGAGTCGTAGTGTTCTATACCTCATGGTTGCATTCTCAACCGTGGTCATGCCTTGGGCGATGACGGCGCGGGTCGATGAGGTGGGAACGGCCCGGGGGCGGTTGGAGCCCAAGGGAAAAACCTTACAGCTCGATGTGCCCGTGAGTGGAACGGTTGCCAAGGTCCACTTTGAGGAGGGAGCGCGGGTGGAGGCGGGGCAGCCCCTGTTGGAATTGGAATCCGCCACAGTCCAGGCGGAACGTCAGCAGGTCCAGGCCCAGCGTGAGGGGCAGCTCAACCGTTTGGCTCAACTGGAACTGATGCGTAATCAACTGGAGTTGAGTCTTCGCACCCAGGGCTTCCAGCGCCAGGCCCAGGCGGGAGAGCAGGAGGCTCAGTTGGCTCAAATTGGCCAGCAATTGGCCTATCAAAGGAGCGATCGCCAGTTGTTGGAAGCCTTACTCGTCCAGGATCAAGACCAGGTCCAGCGCTACCAGAGTTTGTATAACATGGGGGTCCTATCCAAAGTCGAAGTACAGGCAGCCCAGCGCACTGTCATTGAGACCCAACAGCGACTGCAGCAGGCCTGGGCCACCCTGGACCAGACCACGGTGGAGCAGCAAAAGCAGCGCAGCATTTACGATCGGATTTTGCGGGAGGGAGAGATGGCAGCGCTTGAAAGCCAGCGACAGATTGAGGAGCTACGTGCCCAAAGTCTGGTGCTCCAATCCGAAATTCGTCAGAGCCAGAACCGCCTGGAGGCTTTGGACTACCAATGGCAGCAGCGAGCGGTGCATGTGCCGGTCTCAGGCACTGTGTTCCAGTTGCCAGTGCAGAATGCGGGCAGTGTTGTGCAGCCGGGACAAACCGTGGCTCGTATTGCGCCGGAGGGGGCACCGTTGGTCCTGCGGGCCCAGGTCAGCAGCCAGGACAGTGGCTTTTTGCGGGAAGGATTGCCCGTGAAACTCAAGTTTGATGCCTATCCTTTCCAGGACTACGGCATTGTCGAGGGCGAAGTCACCTGGGTTTCCCCCGATTCCCGGGCGATGACAGCGGACGCCTCCTCGGATCTTCCCTTGACTTCATCCCCCTTCGGGGGACAGGTGTATGACGTGGAGGTAGAAATTGCTCAACCCTATGTTCAGTCCGGGGAGCAGCGCATTGCCTTGACCGCGGGACAAACGGCGAACGCGGAGATCATTATTCGCCAACGGCGCGTCATTGATCTCCTCGTTGATCCCTTCAAAAAGATGCGGACCAGCGGCCTGAATTTATAAAGCGTTTTCCTCAGATGTGTTCGAGGAAATAAGGCTTTGAACAAGCCGGTGCTTTCTGCGAACCACCGTTGCCCCATCTTCGTCTCGTTCTTTATCGCTCGCGCTTTGTCGATAGATAGAACGAGATAGAACGTCAGGCGAGTCAGAAGGTCAGCCCCTGTGACACATCACCCACACCGCCCAATGTTCCCTAAGCTCCATGTCTAGCCTTACCCACACCTCCATTACCCTTGCTGCATCGGACCTGATTCAGCAACTCAAGCTTTCCCTCAGCATTCCCCAGGTGGTTCAGGCGATTCAACGCCGTCAGCTGATCTTTAACACTGCCAAGGCCCGTGGTATTCGCGTTGATGCAGACCATTTGCAAGCCGCCGCCGATCAGTTTCGCCTCACCCACAATCTACTGGGGGCAGAACAAACCTGGGCCTGGCTCACTCGCTATCAACTTTCCCTCGAAGAGTTAGAACTGCGGCTGCACGAGCAACTCCTGACCCAGCAGTTGGCCGAGCATCTTTTCCGCGACAAGGTTGAGGTGACGTTTGCCCAGCAGTATCGCGACTATTGTAAAGTCGCTCTCTATGAGATTGTTCTGGACGATTTTGATTTTGCGATGGAGCTGTTCTACGCCCTTCAAGCCGAGGAAGTTTCCTTTGCGGTCCTCGCCCGAGACTATGCGGCGACCTCTGGGCTGCGTCGTCGCGGTGGATATTTGGGCAAACGGCTGCGATCGCAGCTTCCACCAGAGATTGCGGCGGTGGCCTTTGCTGCGGAGCCCCCGCAACTGCTGCGCCCGGTATTGTGCGACGGACGCTCCCACCTGGTGTTTGTGGAGGAGCGTACCGAGCCCCAACTGACGGAAAAGCGTCGCGGGGAAATCCTGAATCAGCTGTTTGAAGCTTGGGTTGCGGAATCCATTCACCAAATGGAGGTCACCCTGGCGATAGAATAGAAGACGAATTTGCTCGTCAGTCCGTTTGATTCGGCTCGAAATCCGTGACCACTTACCAAGCCAAGATTTATGTGACCCTGAGGCCATCGGTCCTCGATCCCGCTGGAACGGCGGTGGAGTCGGGACTGAAGCACATGGGCCATGGGGGAATTGAAGGGGTTCGTATCGGTAAGTACGTCGAGCTGAAGGTCTCAGCAGCGGACGAAGGGGCGGCCCAAAAGCAACTTGATGAGGTTTGCGATCAGTTGCTGGCCAATCCGGTGATTGAAAACTACCGATTTGAATTGCAGGCGGTGGGCTAACTATGAAATTTGGTGTAATTGTTTTTCCGGGATCCAACTGCGATCGCGATATTCTCTGGGTGACCCAGGGCATCATGCAGCGGCCCACGCGCATGGTGTGGCACGAAGACAGCGATCTCTCTGATATCGACATTGTCGTCGTTCCAGGCGGTTTTAGCTACGGCGATTACCTCCGTTGCGGTGCCATTGCCCGTTTCTCTCCGGCGATGCGTGCCACGACGGAGCATGCCAAAGCTGGAAAACCCGTGCTGGGCGTTTGCAATGGGTTTCAGATTTTGACGGAAGCGGGGTTGCTGCCCGGTGCCCTCGTTCGCAATGCCAATTTGCACTTTGTCTGTGAGCGATCGCCCCTCACCGTCGAGCGCACTGACCTGCCCTTTACCCAGGGCTATGACCAGGGCCAAACGATTACGATTCCTGTCGCCCACGGCGAAGGTCGCTACTATGCGGAGCCGGATACGCTGAAACGTTTGGAAGACAACAACCAGGTTGTTTTTCGCTACGCAGATAATCCCAATGGCTCCCTGAATGACATTGCTGGTATCTGTAATGAAGCGGGGAATGTGTTGGGCATGATGCCCCACCCGGAGCGGGCATCCGATGCTATGACGGGGGGCACCGATGGTCTGGCTCTGTTTGAAGGGTTGGTCAAACAACTTGTCGCGGCCTAGTTTTCGAGCCGTCGAATTGCACAATTGCCGGATTGAATAACGGTCTGATGTGAGCGCTGCCTGATTGAATCACCGCCGAGTTGTTCAGGACATTTCCCCATGCGGAAACTCTATTTTTTGGTGCCAGGCACCACGGCCCAGTTTCGGGGTGGGGGTCTTTTTGCCGAACTCAAAACCCTGGCCTTGGCCCAGCAGGTTTGTGAGGCGGCGGTGGCCACCTATCGGCAGCGTGAACCCGAACATGCCTTTTTGACCGATCTACTCCAGCAAACGTCTCCTGGAGACTGTGTTTTTGTGGTGGGTTGGGGGTTTGATGCGCCTCAGCTCGTTGCGCAGTTGTCCCAACATTGTGTGATTTACCATGCTCACAGTGCCGGCTATGGGTTTCGGATCCCGGCCCGAGTGCCAGTGATCACCGTCAGCCGCAATACTTTGGGGTATTGGGGGCAACAGGCCAATAATGGTCTGCTGTACTATTTGCCCAATGAAATTTCCGACGCGTTCTGCGATCGCGGCCTCCCCAGAGATATTGATGTCTTGGTCCAAGCCCGTAAATCTTCGGAGTATTTGATGCGGCAGCTGGTGCCAGCCCTCCAGCGCCAGGACTGCCGTGTCACGATTCTTGATTCGTTTGTGGATGATCTCGCCGGATTGTTCAACCGTGCCAAGGTCTATCTCTACGATTCAGCCGATTATTGGGCTGTGAGTGGGGTCACCGAAGGGTTTGGTCTGCCGCCGCTGGAAGCGATCGCCTGTGGCTGCCAGGTTTTTTCCAGTGTGAACCACGGGCTGTCTGATTTTCTTGACCCTGGCTTTAACTGCTACAAAATCGGAGCCTACTCAACGGAGTACGACGTTGAGCGGATTTTGCGGGCGATCGCTTCGCCAGCCTCTGAAGGTATTGCGCCAACCCAAGGGCAAACTCCAGGCTCGATCCCGGAGGTGTCCCAGAGCGAACCCCATTCCCATCGCCTTGACCTCGCGCCCTACCGAGCGACGAGCTTAGTGCCACGACTGCGAACGATTCTGATGGATATCAATCATTTCTTTGACCATCAGCAACAGCACATGGCCAACGTACCTGGGTTAACGCCCACCCGGCTTAGGCAGCTTTGGGTGAAACAAACCTGGCAAAAAATTCAAAAACGATTGCGGCACAAATAATATCGGCGGAGGCGATATTCAGAAAACAAAATACCTGTACGGGCAGCGTGAGCCGATCAATGCTCGGTCTGTATCGGCCTGACTCATATCGGTCTGAGGAAGAAACTCTGGGCAAACCCTGCCCCGATGCAGGGTTGATTGCTTTGCAGAAATCTCCCGAGAGCATGGCCCCCGGTTCAACGGGCCGTTGCCCGCGTGAACCGGCGTTCTACCCGAACCGGCGCCGCAGGGCTCATGTTGTCATTGCGGTGAAAGACTTCAGCCATGGAGGTGACTGAGGGCATGGCGGCGACATGATCGCCGTAGGATGCGATCGCGGCGGGCAGAGCCAATAGCCCCACAATATAAGCACAAGCTGTTAAACGCTGTCGGTGCATAATCTCAATCCCCCTGGGATCTTGGCGGTCTTTGATGCAATATCCGCTGATGTATACAGGGGGGAATGAGCCGATTACCGAAGATTTTGAATTCGTTTTTTATGCGTTTTTCTTTTTGACTTTTTTCCTGTCTTTTTTGTGCTCTTTGTTACTTTTTTGAGCCTTGATTCTGAAGCTCTTCTCGCTAGGCCTTTTGGTGGTGGCGCTGTTCCAATGCCATGAGGGCGATCGCCGGAGAGACCATGGCTGCTAACGCAGGCAGGCCAATCCATTCATCCAATTGCTCACTGCACAGGGTCACGCCAACGGGTAGCCCGACCAGGCTAAATAAAATCACAACTTTGCCAAAACGCTGTCTCATGATGACCTCCCGTTTCACACTTCGGGATAGGTTAGTTTAGGACTCGCAAATTCCGAACGAATTTCTGTCCCGATCCACTTTAGTCTGGATTAACCCAAATGGGTGAGAGTAATCACTATAAATTTAAGCCTGGGTAAAACTCCGAAAAACTACGGACACTGCCCGCTTAAAATTTTAAGAACGATCAAGTTCCGCTTGAGTGTAAGAACAAAACCATCACTCTCTCGATACCACCGCTCTCTCGATATAAGTGCCAACTGAACACCATGCAAATTGAATACCACCGCCGCCGCACCCAGTTGATGGAGAAACTCGGTCATAGTACTGCTATTTTTTGCAGTGCTCCCCATGCGGTCATGCACAACGATGTGGAATATAACTTTCGGCAAGATAGTGACTTCTATTATTTGACTGGTTTTAACGAACCGGGAGCCGTGGCGGTTTTCGCTCCGCACCAAGAGGAGCACAAGTTTGTGCTGTTTGTGCGACCGAAGGATGCCAAAGCGGAAACCTGGAGCGGTCGGCGTATGGGCGTGGAGCTGGCCAAGGATGAAATTGGGGCCGATGTGGTCTTCTCCATTGATGAACTGGATGAGAAATTGCCGGACTTTCTCAAAAAGGCCGATCGCATCTACTACAAATTTGGTCCTGATGAATCATTCAATCAGCGGGTTATTTCCCACTGGCGTAAGCAAATGCGCGGGGTCCAAAAGCATGGAGTGGGTCCCCTGGCCCTAGAGCATTCGGGACAGATGTTGGATGCTTTGCGCTTGGTCAAGAGTGAGGCGGAACTGATGCTGATTCGTCAGGCCGCAGACATTGCTGTGGAAGCCCACAACCGTGCCCGGTCATTTGCTCAAGTGGGGCAGTATGAATGGCAGGTTCAGGCCGAGATGGAATACATTTTCCGCAAGCGGGGCGCTCTGGGACCCGCCTATCCCTCGATTGTGGCGGCGGGGGACAATGCCTGCATTTTGCACTACGTGGAAAATAACTGCCGCATTGAAGATAATGAGCTGCTGCTGATCGATGCGGGCTGTTCGGTGGATTACTACAACTCGGACATCACGCGTACGTTTCCGGTGAATGGCAAATTCACTCCGGAACAGGGCATTTTGTATGACTTGGTGCTGGCAGCGCAGAAGGCTGCGATCGCTGCGGTCCAACCCGGTAGTCCCTTCAATCAGTATCACGACACTGCGGTGAGTGTGCTCGTGGATGGCTTCCTAGAGCTGGGCTTGCTCACGGGGGACAAGGAAACGATCATTAAGGAAGAAAAGTACAAACACCTTTACATGCATCGCACGGGTCACTGGCTGGGTCTCGATGTCCATGATGTGGGTTCCTACAAACACAACGAAACAGACTGGCGACAGTTCCAGGCGGGTCAGGTGGTTACGGTTGAGCCCGGAATTTACATCAGCCCCACGATTGAAAGTCCTGAAGACCAGCCTGAAATAC
>CALIJJ010000055.1 GCA_938017515.1 uncultured Pseudanabaenaceae cyanobacterium | reverse complement strand
ACAACAGTGTTCTCGAAAATCATTAACAGATCATTGATTTGTAGTTAAAACAGTAAAGGACCAAGGACACTACCATGAGGAACACCAGAAACCACCCTATCATCCTAACTGAACACACCATCAACCACAACTCTCTGTATTCTGTAAGTTTAGTTACCTGTTGTAACTTTCAAACCAGCTCCACCAACTCCGGCGTCTATCTCACCGACTCTGCCCGACGCCTGTTCATCCGCAAAGTCGAAGAACGCCTCACCGAAGACGTCTCCCATCCCAACGCAACTACTCCCATTGCCTACCGTCGCGCCATTCAGCTTCAAATTAAACACTACAAAACCTGTTTGACAGAGACCATGGCTTATCAACCCTTCTTGAGAGCAAGTTGATGTTAGTCCTCGTCACCTACGACATCCCCAACACCAAACGCCGCACCAAACTTGCTACCTTTCTAGAAGGCTACGGTCGCCGCGTCCAGAAAAGCGTCTTCGAATGCTTTCTCTCCCTAGAAGAAATGGCCCAGCTGCACCGCCACGTTCAAACCAAAGTCCACCCCGCCGAAGACAACATTCGCTTCTACTGGATCAACGCTCAATCTCTGCCCCGCACCCTCACCATCGGCAGCAACCAGCCAGAAATTCCAACCGAGCTATACGTCTTCTGAGAGGAGACTTGTTGCTAAACCAATAGAAATGCTACCTCCAGTCTAGCAATGGTCAGTCACCGGACTTTGAATCGTCAAAACTCAGGCACCTGAACATTTTCAACCGCTTTGGTATAGACCCGATCGATCATCGCAGCAGAATTCCCCACCCATTTTGCGATCTGAACACTGGGAATGCCAGCCTCCCGACAAAGGCTGCAGAACGTGTGCCGCGTTTGATAGGGATTGCGATATTCAATCTCAAGCAACGAAGCCATGACCTTCTGCCAGGCACGATTCGTGAAATTCCCCCAGTTGATCGTCTTTCCCCTGGGACTGGGGAAAACAAAAGTCTCTCCCGAGCAATCTCGCGCACGAAGTTGACTGAGCAATGCTGAGAGTTGGGGATTAATCGGGAATTTACGGCGCAACTGAGTCTTGAGGCTGGGCTTGAGCACAATCCCATCGCGACCCGCGTAAACAAAAGCCTGCTCAAACAAAATATCTGACTCCCGGATGTGCTTCCATTGCAGGGCGATCGCCTCACTGGGCCGACATCCCGTCAAAAACAAAAATTCGATCAGCGGGGCATAGTTCTTGTAGCGACGACTACACCTGAATGCTGTGATGACCTGCTCTCGCTCCCGACGGGAAAATGGGTAAATTTCGTCTTCTTCGGTACTGCTCTTTTTGACTTTGACCTCTGATGCGCTGCCTTCAAAGGGATTGGTCTTGATGAGGTGCGATCGCTGAGCCCACTTACAGCAAGCAGCTAGATACCTGAAAAGTTTGCGCCGAGACTTAGGAGGAATGTGGGAGCCAGCCCAGTCCAGAATTTGTTGTGCCTCGTCGAGCTGCTTATGGGGACAACGGGCGAGATGGTTACCCACCCAGCCATACTCTCGGATGGTTGACGGAGATTTTCCAGGGATCTTGACCGCTTTGTACTTATCCCAAATCTCAGGGAGGTCCAGAGCAGGTTGAGGCACATCTGTGTCTTGCTCCTCATTCTCCGCAGGATCAGGCTTGATCCGATATTTCTGATAGGTCGGGTCAAATTCTCCATATTCCAAATCTTTCTGAATTTGGAAGGCAATGTCCGTTGCCCGCTTCTGATCCCAAGGAGAGTCTGCCGCGAGTCCCGGTGCGATGTAGTGTCGCTTGCCACGATAGGTAAAAACAAGCTGAATACTATTGCGGGCGATTTTGGTGCGCACATGACCTGGCTTGGCCCGAAGCCGAGGGTGAACAGTTGCGGAAGTCATGGGTTCAGGAGCAGTACAAGTGTTTGCTGTTTCCACAGCATAGACCCGTTCTGGCGTACCCCAAAACGTACCCCATAAGTCGGCCTAACGTACCCCAACGCGCCCCAATTAGTACCCACGCACTAACCAAGCAAATCGCCCGCCGTAGCCCGAAACCCTTGCTACGACGGGCGAAACGCTTATTCCTTGAGGAAGCTGATGACAAGACTTGAACTTGCGACCGGCGGTTTACAAAACCGCTGCTCTACCAACTGAGCTACATCAGCGAAAATCAGTAACCATTATACAAACAGAGGGCCACTTTTAGCCCCTCTGTCGTATTTAGGTTTTAGCCGCGTTGAGGTGCAACCAAGAACTGATGGTTAGGCCATGCTGTTCTCTATTGCCCAACGTGCCAATTCAGTGCGGTTATGGAGTCCCGTTTTGCCCAACATGTTGGAGACGTGACTTTCAATAGTGCGCTGACTGACATTGAGCTGTTCGGCAATCTCGCGATTGGCCATCCCTCGAGCTACAAACTGAACCACTTTCTGTTCTGTCGGCGTCAGTTCGACGTCAAACGGAACATGGATGGTCGGTTCAGCATCGCCTCGGCCGGACTGGCGCTGACTCAAGCGAGATGCTTGCTTCAACGAAGACTCAACCTGGGCGACTAACTCTTCGGGTTCAAAGGGTTTGACCATGTAAACATCTGCCCCGGTGGACAGACCTTTCACACGATCTTGACTCTGTCCCTTAGCTGATAGGAACAGGACCGGAATCCAACTTGTCTGGGGGTTCTCACGAACATGCTTCACGAAGGAGTAGCCATCCATTTCAGGCATCATCACATCGCAAATAATCATGTCTGGAGTGAGGTCTTCCAGTGCTTCCAATGCCGATCGACCATTTTCTGCAGTGACTACGGTATAGCCACGAAACTCAAGGTAGTCCTTAACCAAGAGAATGAGGTTAGGGTCATCGTCAATGAGCAGAAGTTTCTTGTTATCTCCCACGCTCGGTATCCTTCATGATGCAATGTCCGCGATCGCCACTCATCAAATGTAGAAACAACAAAGCTGAAACCAGCGCCTGTTCATCACGCATTTTATTGTGGCAACTATATAGTACCCAAAGCTACCTATATTGACCAACCAGAGTTTTCAGGGTTTCTCGGCTGAGGAGCCTGGAGCTGCAAAATTGACCTCGCATCTGAGCGAATGAAAGCTCGCAAAATCGAACTTATTGTGCCAAAACCCGAAAGATAGCAAGGTTTGTAGGCAGGTAAAAGGGCTAAGTATAATTGACTAACAAATGCAAGTCAAACAGTCCGATAGGCAACAGCCTCCACGGTTTTTGCGTCTTTATTTGGAGTGAACAGCTGACGGAATTGCGGTTTCCACTTATCTAGGGCTTTCGCTGTGCCGAGGGAGTATTCCGGAAAGCTTAGGGGAAATTTTTCTGCATGGACTAAAAATCATTGTCCGAAGCTTCTTTGCTTGAATAGATATTTTTCTATGCTGAATTTATTTTTTGTGTTTATTTTTTATCCTTTCAACGGATATTGTCAGGTGGCGGTGAGGTTAAATCTGGCGTTTTGAGGCATCTGTCTCGAAGAAATGGGCGTTAAGAGGATGTTTGAAAAATGGTAAAGTCTCACTCTTTCTGACTCGGTCGGGGACGGGCTGCTGGGTTGGTGCTCCCGGGCTGCAGCAACCAGGACTCCTGAGTCGATGTCTTGGCGATTCTCAAGTCCCTTCCGTTGGGTTGTCGCATGGGGTAGGGCATTCCGGCTCAGGGAGCGCATGGCTGAGGGCAATATAGTCTTCGACCGGGCGAGCGCCCAGCAGATGCTCTTGGATGATGCGCTCCAGTACGGTGGGCGTAACGCTGTGGTACCAAATGCCGTCGGGGTAAACGAGTAAGATGGGTCCCTGCTGGCACAGGCGTAGGCAGTCTGCTTTGGTGCGAAAGATGCAGTTGGGGCGCTCCGGGCTAGGCGTATCCAACTTGAGTTCCTTGAGGCGATGTTTTAAATAATTCCAGGTTTCTACTCCTTGATCTGGGTCGCAACATTTGGGTTTGGTCGGAGTTGCGCAGAGGAAAAGGTGGCGTTGGATGCGATCGCATCCCAGCGCTTTGATGGTTTTGTGCAGCATGGGCTTTCTGTCACCTGAATTTTCTGTCACCTGAGTGTTATGCAACGTGAGTGGTTGCTGAGGCCGTGGGAAAAGCCGTGAAGGGGACGAGGGCAAGGGCATCGGCGATGACTTCTGGTCCCGCCCCCGCTTTGCAGGCGGTTTCTGTGATGTGGCGCTTCCAGGCCCGACTGCCCGGCTGCCCGGCAAAGAGTTGCAGCATATGGCGGGTGATGGGGTGAGGCTTGAGCCCCCGCTGGTTCCAGGTTTCGATGTAGGGCAACATGGCCTCGGCGACAGCATGGCGCGAGGGGGCTGGAGCCGTCTCCCCATAGAAGCGGGCATCAGCTTCGGCAAATAAATAGGGTCGGTCGTAGGCAGCGCGGCCAATCATGACGGCATCGACATGCTGGAGCTGGCTCTCAGCTTGTTCCAGGGTGACGAAGCCACCATTGATTTCAATCAATAGTTCCGGGTAAGCTCGCTTAATGCGGTGAACATCCTCGTAGCGTAGGGGGGGGATCGTTCGGTTTTGTTTTGGATCTAAGCCTTGGAGCCAGGCTTTGCGAGCGTGAACGGTGAAGTAACGACAGCCCGTCGCGGCAATGGTGCGTACAAAGTCTTCCATATCTTCGTAGCGATCGCGCTCATCAATGCCAATGCGATGTTTGACAGTCACGGGTAAAGCCGTGGCGTTTTGCATGGCCTCCACGGCCCGGGCGACCCGCTCGGGCTCTGCCATCAAACAAGCCCCAAAATTGCCGCTTTGTACTCGGCTGCTGGGGCAACCCACGTTTAGGTTAATCTCGTCGTAGTTCCAGTCTTCGGCGATGCGGGCGCACTCGGCCAAGTCCTGGGGATTGTCGCCACCGACTTGGAGGACGAGCGGTTTCTCAATGGGCGAGAAGTCTAGTAATTTGGGGCGATCGCCCCGCAGAATCGCCGGGGCCGTCACCATTTCGGTATAGAGCAGCGTGTGACGCGTGATCTGCCGCATAAAGTAGCGGAAATGGCGATCGGTACGATCCATCATGGGCGCAACACTGAGGGGATAGGGTTGCGATCGATGGATAGTGGCTCTAGAAGACGACATATTCGGAACAGACAAGCTGACAGATTGAAGGCCAATAGGTTCAATACTGACAGATTGGGGTCAAGAACCGGGGATGAGATACGTTAGGGGCGACGGCGGAATTGCTTGACCCTACCCGGCAGAGCGCGACCTGAGAGGGTCGGCCGGTTCGGAACCAACGTCAAAATGGCTAGGACCAGGGTCAATGCAAGGACATCCATACGTGAATAACCGCGCTCTAAACAATAAATGAAGAATGAAGTTGCGACAAAGCATGCTGCGACGTCTTCAACCAGTCATTAAGGCCTGAAATCATTGGGGTTCTCTTGCGAAGAAAACCGCGTGAATCTCCGGATTAGATGGGGTTTACAAGAAATGGGCCCTCGCCCGTTCAGCATGTTAACGAGGGCATGCCCTCAAATGCTTCAACAATTCTACTGAAGGTGGAGACGGTTTCATCGACTCTTTTGAGAGATTTCAGTGATGAACATCACGTTCTCTCTGGAAAAACCTTAAAAGAACGTGAATTTTTCTTTAAGCAAAAGCCTTGAATATCCTTTGGGGTCAGGGATTGCACCACATTGTCTCCAGGCAGGCCAATTTCTGGAGATAAGACAATCCTCTCGCAGAGGGATAAATTGCGTCTGCGTTTCCTCACATTAGGAAGGGCGGTCCCAGCTCAGGGGGGATCACCGGCAGGTGGAGCGATGACTGCAATTCACCGCAAAGATTCACCGCCAACACTCACAGAAAAGAGCCGTGACGCTAGAGAAAGCGTACGGCTCTTAAGAATCGGTGGCCTCAGATCCTAGAAAAAGGCCGCACCACCGGCTGTGAGATTCTGCAATCTTTGGACGACGTTGTTCTCATTCCTAGGTGTCGTACCTTTTAGGTGTCGTAGTCTCTGGAGGCCCGTGCATCGGGATCGTCCTCAACATAGGACTCGTAGGCCGACTCAACCTTGATCTGACGCTGGTGAGCTGCGGAGGCTTGAAGCTCTTCCACTTCATCCCAAGCTGCGGCACATTCCCCGGAAGTTGCACCCTTTTCGCTACAAACCTGGCGTGCGTTGGCAATGGCTTCCTGAATCTTGTTCTCGTAGACCACAGCCTGGGGCTTCTCTACAAAATCACTCTTGTGAAGGATGTCGCTGATGGAAATGATGCCCAGCAGACCGCTGTCGCCGACAACGGGAGCCCGGCGAATCTTCGTGTTAGCGAAGAGGCGAGCCACATACTCAACGCCCAGATCCGCCGGTACGGTGATGCAGGGCTTCGTCATGATTTCGTAGACTCGCACGGCTTTGGGATCTAGACCGAAGGCTGCAACCTTATTGACCAGGTCCGTTTCCGTCACCATGGCGTAGGCATCATCAGGAATACGCTTCTCGACGAGAAGAGCCCGTAATCCCTTTTCCTTCATGACTTTGACGGCATCTGCAACCGTCGCAAAACCTTTGATCGTGACCACTTCTTTGGTCATGATGTCCGACGCTTTCATCATAGTGATACCTCTCTCGACAGGCTGCGTAATAAATGGAGTGCTACGTGTATTATCTAATGCAACAAAAGAAAACATTATTAAACTTATAAGTAAAACCTATAAGCAAAACTGTTCGATGTTGATGCGTATTTATGCTTAGCGGAGAATTTTGCCCATGGCTCTTGGGTGGCGCCTGTGCTGTCGCCTGTTGTCGATATGGGGTCGTTATCGAACGGCGTCGTTATCGAATGGGGTCGCTGAAGTCGTGGGGCTGGATTTCAGGGGGTGCTCATCAAGTGGGGCTCAAGCGGGACGATCAAGCGGGGTAATCAAACGGGGTGATCAAACGGGGTGATCGAGTTGAGTTTTAGCCTCGTTGTGCTTAAGCCGAACCTGGAAGGGGTGTTTTCCTGAACTGGGCAATGGTGCGGAACTCGTTAAATTAGAGGAGGTATTTGGGGAGTAGGGAATGACTCAGCCTGACAATCCATCGGAGTCGTCTCAGTTGTCGTCGAGTCTGGAGCACACGGCGGAATCACGCCTGCCGGACGGGGGCGAGGTTCTGTTAGATTCATCGCTGTCTGTGGGGGAAGTACCCGAGGTTTCTGAGGGGGCCGAAAAAGAGCAAGCTCCCGTTGAGTCAGAACCAAGACAGCGCCGACGAGAAAAATCTAAGTTTTCCTTGTCTAGGCCGTCCCTTCCTCCCTTCGTATTACCCTCATGGCCTGAAGTTGTGAGTCGTCCCGCCGCCGGGCTATGGAAAACGGCTTCCCAGCAGGTGGCTCGTTTGCCAATGGAGCAGCTTTCAAAGACCGCTGTGAGTTGGTTCAATGTCAGTGATGAGCGCGTTGCAGAAATTTTGGCGACGCTACGGGCGGAGTTGCCCACGACGGAAGCTCTGTTGCTCGGTAAACCCCAGGCTGGAAAAAGCTCTATTGTTCGCGGTTTGACCGGTGTCTCCGCTGAGATTGTCGGGCAGGGATTTCAACCCCATACGCAGCACACTGAGCGCTACGCCTATCCCTCTGAGGATTTGCCGCTGTTGATTTTTACGGACACGGTGGGGCTGGGTGATGTCAATCAGGAGACCTCAACCATTCTTGAAGAATTGCGGAGCGATCTGGATCAGGCGAGTAAAGGGGCACGAATTTTTATCTTGACCATCAAGATTAATGATTTTGCGACGGATGCTCTCCGGCAAATTGCTGAGCAGTTGCGAGAGCAATATCCAGCGATTCCTTGTCTCTTAGCTGTGACCTGTTTGCATGAGCTCTATCCGACCATCGATACGGAACATCCGATGTATCCGCCTCAGGGGGAAGCTTTTGAGGCGATCGCCCGGGCCTATGCCGCGATTCAAGATGATTTTTCAGGGCTGTGCGATCGCTCGGTTCTGCTTGACTTTACGCTGGAGGAAGACGGCTATGAGCCGGTGTTCTATGGCCAAGATGCCCTACGCGACGTCTTAGCAGAGCTGTTGCCCGATGCCGAGTCCCGGGCGATTCGCCAGTTGCTCGACGAACAGGTGGAGGTGGGTGAGCAGTTGGGGTCTCTTTACCGCGATGTCGCCCGTCGCTACATGTCTGCCTTTTCCGTCATGGCAGCGACCCTGGCGGCGGTGCCATTGCCCTTTGCGACGATGCCGGTCTTGACGGCGTTGCAGGTTTCCATGGTCGGCGCCTTGAGTCGGTTGTATGGGCAAACCTTGAGTCCATCCCAAGCAGGCGGCGTGGTCAGTGCGATCGCAGGTGGTTTTCTGGCCCAGGCCATTGGCCGAGAATTAGTCAAGTTTATACCGGGCTTCGGTAGTGTGATTGCAGCGTCTTGGGCCGCTGCCTATACCTGGGCTTTGGGAGAAGGAGCCTGCGTCTATTTTGGCGATTTAATGGGAGGCAAGAATCCTGACCCCGAGCGTATTCAGCAGGTGATGGCGGAAGCCTTTTCAGCAGCCAAGGAACGGTTTAAAGACATTCGATAATTGCTGGATGGGCTGAACGCTAGCCCACAGACAGAAAGTCTTGATCGGGGAGATAGCCCCAATCGAGGAGGTCTTTGATGGCGCGATCGCGGCCTCCATGATTGGTGACGTAGATGAGGACAAAGGGCCGATGGTTCGAAGTCTGTGTGGTCTTTTGTTGTTTACTCAACCAACTGGGGTGATGGATCGGACAATCCCATAGCGTTGTACCAATCTTTTTCGGATCGAGATCGACCCAGCCATGGATGCGAATGCCCCGCTGGGTCAGAAGACGCACGCATTTACGGCGTTTGCGGCCTGCACTCCAGATGATCAGTCCGCGTCCTTGGGCTTGGGCGGATTGCAGTCTGGCATCTTGGGCCAGGTAGTGGGCACGGAGCTGGTCAAAGGCTGGGCGAGCGTAACGGGGGTCGGTACGGGAGGTGCGATCGCTACTGTCTCGCCAGTAAAGCAAGATTTTAGGAACCTTCCCGAGTTGATGTCCCGCCTGGTGCAGACGGAGCCAAAGATCGTAGTCTTCGGGAAAGGGTCCGTCACGGTAAATCTGACCCTGGACATCCCTAAGTTGCTCTAGCACCGCTTTGCGCACCATCACCGAGGGGTGGGCCAGCGGAGATTCGATGTAGAGATTATGGGCGATTTGTTCGGGGCTAATGCAACTGTTTTGCCAGCGGGCATATTCCTGGTATCCCGCTTGAATCAAGGATTGGGGGAAGAGTTCAACTTGGCTGCCGACGAGGGCAAGGTTGGGGTGGGTTTGGAGGTAATCGTACTGGCGTTGGAGGCGATCGCGCGTCATCCAGTCGTCGGCATCCATGCGAGCGATGAGAGGAGCTTTGGCTTGGCGAATCCCGAGATTGAGGGTAGGGATTAGGCCAAGTCGGCCAGGATTAAGGATGCGGATACGCAGGTCTGACTGAGCAGTTGTTTTGAGGATTTGGGCGCTGCGGTCGGTGGAACCGTCATCGATCGCGAGGAGTTCAAAGTCGCCCAGGGTTTGAGCCTGAATCGATTGGAGGCATTGGGCTAAGGTTTCGGCTGCATTATAAATGGGAAGGATAATCGTGATTTTGGGGCAGAGCATCGTTGGGCGCCTGTTTCAAATTCTTAGCACACCACAATCGGTGTTGGCCGTCCTCAAAATCCTCGTTGAACGCCATTGTCTGAGACGTATGTTTGGGAAGCTGCACTTTGAAATGAGCCATGTCTTACGGGTGTATGTACTGAGTCAAAAGTAGCCTCTTTCATGATATTCTCTGATATTTTCGGGCTGCCCATGACTCTCTGGGTGGTAAAAAGATTTTTACTCCGCAGTCATAGGGAAAAAGAGAAAACACTGACTGCAATTCTACGCTAAGCAAATTGTCGTAAGATAACGGGGTGCAAGTGCGATCGCCAAGTGATAGAAAGTAGAGCAAGAGCCAGAACTTTTTGCAACGATCAGCGACCCTGGCAATGATAAAAATTGCGACCTAGGTTGCGGATGTAGATCTTATTCGGCTGTATTTTTTCTGAACTGTATTCATTCTGAAAAATTTTGCTCTGAAAAGGTGTATTTGCATCTATTTTATTTCGATAAGACGATTGATTTCACTATAATTATCTCTCATTAACCGGACCCGAGACATTTCTGTTGTTTCTCGAACATCGGCATCATGGCAGATTCCTTTTCCATCGCGTCACGCTCTTTCCACAAGGGCGGTCGTTTTTCGCCTTACCTCACGCTGTCCACAGAGGCGCAACCTCTCTTTTGCCTTCGCGCTATTATTCCGCTGTGTTGTGGTTTGGTTGGCACAACGCTTATTCTCAGCCTCACCTGTCTCCCCTTGGCGAGTAAATTTCTACTCAGTCTGGTGCTTGGACTGGCTATTTACGGAACCATGGTGGCCTATTTTCAATATATGCGTCTTTGGCTGTTGCTGGGATTGGTAAGTTTGACAATCTTTTGCCTCTGCCATAATGCCTGGGGAGGGCATCGTTACACCACCCAGAGCATCGTCCAGTCGGTGGCCCAAGCTGAGGCTTTGTCAGACTATTTTTCTAGGGCTGAGGAGTATCATCTTTTGCGGGATGAATTATTTGTTCATAAAGCCTATTGGAAAGCCCATGGAGGTGTACTCAATGCGATGGAGCTTGATCAGCGCTCTCATGATGATTAGGTCATCGCCGGATGTTTTTTAAGTCACGAATCCTAATCAATTGCTTGAGAGATTCAGCCCCTATGGATAGGTCCCCTTCACAATGTTTGACATCTGCAGAACGCTACTTCTGTGATGGTATCGCCGTTTGTTCTATCGGTGCTATGGGCATGTTGAGCATAGATTTTATTGACTCAGGCCTGCAAATCAAATGACTCTACCTCAAACGCTCCAGCAATTTGCAGAACATCCGAACCATCTCCATAAAAATATCCGCTGGAGATTATTTGTAAACACAATTTCAGAGAAAAATCATATTTTTGTATTTGGTGCCCCGCGCAGTGGTACCACATTGATGAAACTCATTCTCGGTGCCCATTCTCGTCTCAGTGGTCCCGGTTATGAGACGGGCATTTTTATGTACAAAAACATTTTTCAGTTTCAATTTGATGGCTTTAGTACGGCGGAGCTAGATCAAATACGTCGTGACTCCCAAGATATCGTGCAATTCTTCGATACTTTTGCTGAGCGGAGTCTGCAAAAAAATCCTGGTGATGTCTTTATCGAAAAAACGCCGCCCCATGTTCTCCAGCTGAACTTTCTCAAAAAGCACTTCCCCAACGCTCGTTTCATTAATATTGTTCGCGATGGGCGGGATTGTTTTTGCTCGGCCCGTCGCCATCCCAACGTGGTTCAAGGAAGCCATGTGGAACGCTATGCAAAATACTGGCGACGCTGTATCCAATCCCGCCTAAAGCATGATCAGCCCAATATTTTTGATGTGAGATACGAGGATTTAGTCAACGATCCAGAAACCCAAGTCCGTGCGGTGATGGCGTTCCTGCAGGAGGAGTATGAGCCCAATCAAATTGACCCTGCCTACTATTCCCAAAACAAAATTGCTCAAACCGGCAAACAGCATTTCAGCAAACTAGCCCAGCCGATTAATAACAGTAGTCAGAAACGCTGGACGACAGAAATATCAGCCCAAGAGATTGAGCAGTTTCAGGCGATCGCCGGTTCCGAACTCCAAACCCTTGGTTATGCCTTGGCGTAATGAATCGGGGCAACCGATTCTGATGATGGTTCGGTTTTCTCAAGGCTGCAAAACCCTCGCTTAAATTGATTCCGAGGGTTTTGCAGCTCCCCATTGCTCCCTAGCGCAATGGCTCCTGGGCAAGGATTTCTAACTGAATATCTGCCAGTAATCCTTCCCATTCTAAGAGGGCTGCAGCATCCTGAGGATTGGCCTGACGTTGCTGTGCAACGGCATCTAGGGCTTCGTGCCAATATCCAGCGTTGGCATACAGGGCAGCCTGCTCTGTCAACGATTTGCCCTCGGCACTTAGCGAGGATGGACGATATTCGATCCAGCCTTCGTCATGGTCTCGCATGATCTGTCCCCCCTCTGGCTGCAGATCACGGACTTTGTATTTGATGAACCAATGGTATGGCTGCCCGGGTTGCAGTGCTGGCATATCTGCATTGGCGATGCGGATGATGCTGGATTCTTCGGGGGGCTCTATGGGCGCCTCATAGAGCTTTTGACCGGCCTGATCGCGCAGTACAAACGTGAGGGATTCAGGTGCGGTGTCGGCCTGGACAGGGATATGGGCCCAGAATACGGGTTGGGGGGAGGACGTCAGTGTCCAGACATGTTGCTTGGCTGTGGACGGATTGAGACCATCCGTTGCGGTTTCGAGATACTGCGGTACCAGTGTCGTTAGGGAGAATGAGTTCGCATTGCGGCTGGCATTGTGCCCCCGATTGCTCGGAGCTCCCCGCTCAAAGGTGGGGGCTGGAGGCACAAACTTAACGCGACGACGACGTGGCTGTTGGGAGTAGAGTTGGGAACCTTTTGTCGTACGACGGAACTGTCTCGATGTCGCGGATGGCTGAGACGTTTGTCCTCGGTTGAGCCAAACCCCTTGACCCTCCGGATGAGCGGTGGCCTGGGGCAGTTCTCCTAGGAGAAGAAAACTTGCTAAGGTTGTCATTGCAACCGACTTGAGTATCCCCCTGGGGCAAGAATTCCGAAACGGGGTTCGAGCAGGGATGTCTGAAGTCTGTCGGGGGAGGGAGACGTTCCGATGATACAACATGATTTTGAGACTCCTGATGAATGGGGATGATGGGAGAACAGCACCTGACTGTTCGAGGTTCCTAAAACTATCCAACTATGGGGTAGTGTTCGTTAGCGATGCTTTCTGAGTGGGTGGTGCTGGTGTCAGGGAAGGCGGAGCATGGGAACGAAATCCGAGAAAGCTGCTCGCCAGTAGGCCGAGGCTAGCGGGAAGCAAAGGCAGCCAAGCCCCCCACTGAACCAGGGCTACGAAGCAAATACTGCCATGGAGCAGCAACAGCCCACCTAGGCTGAACCAAACCCACGGGGAGGTCCGGGGACCTTGCACCCAGTAGCCCAAGAGACCACCGCCTAGGGCTGCACTGACTATCCAGAGGGCTTCGATGCTTCGAGCTGGAACCCATAGCAGTGGGCGGTTGTCTAGGGCTGCGCTGATCAGTTGACTGACCATCTGAGCTTGAATCAGGACACCGGGGGTTTGGGGGGCATAGGGGGTCGGACTGTAGTCGCCAAAGCTTTCGGCGGTGGTACCGACCAAGATGATCTTGTCTTGGATGACTTCCGGGCGAAATTCTTCATTGAGGACCTGTTGGAGGGTCAAGTGGTGGGCGATGCCCTGCTTAAGACCTTTGTGGGCGCGATAGTTGAGTAGGGTTTGGTAGCCCCAAGGGTCTGCGGAGTGGTAAGCACCGCTGTGGCGACGAACTAAGGGAACGGAGCGATCGCCCAAATACAGTTCATTTTGGGTGGGATTCGAAATGGTGATGTCATAGCCGCTCAGATATTGTAGGGCCAACAGCGTACTGAGAGACCAGGGACCAGGGCAGGGGGAGTCAGCGGGAATCGTCATGGTGAGCAATTGCCGTCGCTGGATGCCGTCGCCATCGGGCAGACTGTCGCTGAATCCCAGACGTTCGGAGGGGACTTCCGGTGGTGGGACAAAGCCGCCGTCGTTCTCCTGGCGAACGCGGCAGGTGGCGATGAGATTGTCTTGGGTGCGCAGGCGATCCCCCAAGGCTTTGATGGGGCTGGAGCGATTTTTGCGATAGATATCCAACCCAATGACCGCAGGCTCATGTTGTTCCAGAATGCTGAGCATCTGGTTGAGGCTCTGGTCAGAGAGGGATTCATCGGAGGCACGATCGGCCTGAATGGCGAGGTCCTCTTCCGTGACTGTGATGATCAGGATACGCGACTCGGGCGTCTCCTCGGGACGCAGCTGCATCAGCTGATCAAAGGCTTTGAGTTCCAGGGGCTGGAGTAAGCCTAAATGACGAATTCCCAGCACACCGGCAGCGATCGCAGTGCTGAGTCCCAGTAGACGTAGCCATGGCCGGCGCTTGGGACGAGGAGATTGAGGGGGTTGCTGAGGCGACACAGCCGCCGCCTCGGGTGCGACATCGAGGGGAGACGTCGAAGGGGTTGGCGGCGGCACTGAATCAGAGCCTGTTGCCTCGGTTCTCTCAGCCAAAAGGGGGGCGGGCTCAGAATTTGCCACCAGCTCCTGCCAGGTGGGGGGCTGGGCCGCGGGGTGCTGAAAAATCATGGGCAACCAGGTGGCGCAGGGAAATTCATCCTCCAACGCCTGAAGCCGTTCCCGAGCTTCGCGCACGGCCAGATAGAGCGGTGTCCCCCGCATGTAGGCCCGCAAAAAATACTTCAGAAAGGTCTGAGCCACGCGATCGGGCACGGGCTCCCGCATGATGATCAACTGGGGAATATTGAGGTCCGCAAATTCCCGGGCCAAACCAAGACCATCGCAGGAATTGAAGATGGCGAGCTGTAGCCCCTGGCTAACGGCGCGCTTGAGTCCAAATTTGAGTTCCTGGAGCCGCAGTGTTTCGTCCGTATTGATTGAGAGTTTTCCCCCCTCCGCCTCACTACAGCTATGGCCCGCAAAAAATAAAATAGGCCAGGGCTGTTCCCATAATTCATCGGTCAACTGAGCACGACGGGGCTCCACTAAAAATTTGATATTGGCATTGGGTAAGGTGGTTAAGGCTTGGCGATCGCTGTCAATATCGATGCCATCAGAATCACCCAGCACTGCCAAAATCGGTAGCGGAGAAATGGGTTGAATCGTGGCAGAAAGTTGCTCAAAACTTCTCGCCGCCAAGGCAACTTCAGCCCGGGGCAAACGCTCCAATAAATCCCAGTGATGCCACGGCATTCTCTGTATAATTTGAGACTCTGACTGTAGGACAATTCGAATCTCTTCAGAGCCTTTTAAATGGGTCAGCCAAGCATCTCGCAGGGGGGACACTTCGGGCTGGCGAAACCATTGGTTAAAGCCTTGACGTAGGGCCAGCGCCGCAGCTTCACAGGCTGCCCGAGTGGAGGGGGCTTGGACCTTCGGTAAGCCAATGGGTCGCCCAGCTTGGCTGAGGTGATGGTAGCTACGCTCCCATTGGCTGAACAGCTCTTGCAGGCTGCTATTGGCGGGTAATGCGGCTGCGACGACAATCTGAGGGAGCTGATTCTCTAGGCCAATCTGTAGGGTGACGGAAAAGCCTTGGCTGACGCTGCCCGTCTCAAAAGTCAGCGTAACGCGCTTGCGCATGGGCGCGAACGATGAGGGGATACTGCTGATCCGGTTCTCTGGATTTGATTGGCTTGTTTTCTCAGTGGGCCTTTCCATGGCATCCCGTTTGGCTAACACCCGGCGATCGCTGACAGTATTTGACGTGTTTAGGGGTCTAACTCCTGGGCGATAGGGCCAGTTATTCTATCGATCTTTCTGCCGTTGACTGATTTCGCAGAACGGTACATTTCTATAGTAGAGGGTGTACTAATTTCCGTTGTGAGGGAGATAAACGGATACTGCTTTAGGTTCTTAGGTCAGGTTTCAGAGGTTTATGCAAATCGGCGATCGATTTGATAACATCTTTAGCCCATTCATGTCTATTTAATTCAATACAGCCTAGTTATGCAGGCAGAATGATTGTTGATGAACAATCAGCCTCTTCAGGTCTTATACGGTGTCAAAGATAATTTATGCAGTGCAATGGCTTATGCAGTGCAATGGCAGTGTGATTGAGGCAGAACAATCATTGCACGCCTGTTCGTTGGGGTTCCGCCGTTTAAAGGTTTGCTTTATTTGACGAAAATTTCACACTGGCTTCATTGCTTTGAGGGTTATTTTTGGAGGATTTGAAAGCATTTATGGCAAATTCTTTGCAAATGCCTTATCTGGGGTGATCATCTCAGATGATAGATAAAGTGCAGCTGTGCCATTGCAGGACTATGCAACGTCGCCAAGACCTAAGCCATCGATTTTCGACATTCCTAAGCTTCCAGGGCGATCGCAAGCAAATCTGGGTTGCGGATGCTCGCCTGCGCCGTAGCCTAGAAAAGGTTCAGGCGAATCAGGGCTTTCCGGTGGCCATGGATGACCCCTGGTATTTGCATTGGCATCAGAGGTGGGCGACCGATCCCCTTGCCTTTGATCATCTCAATGCCTACCTGCAGGAAGCCTGTTTTTGGGCGGCTCAAAAAATGAGCCGCCATTTGGTTGCACGGATGAGCCTGGCGGACTTATTCCAAGGGGCCATCGTTCGTACGCGCCGCGTTCTCAAGGGCTTCAACCCCGACGTCAGCAGCAATTTGCACAGCTATGGGGAATATTGCTTCACGAATCTGATCAAGGATCAACTTCGCCAATGCCGGGAAATTGATGCCTGCACGCCCTGGGGATTACTGCATCGCGTCAGCCGCAAAGGACTACGGGAAGGACTCACTCGCGCTGGCATCACAGGGGACCTCCAGGCTCAATATCTCCTGGCCTGGTCCTGCTACCGGGAGCTTTACGTCCCAGCCAAGGATGGCCTACGCAAGCTGACCAAGCCGACCCCCTCGGATTGGGAGGCGATCGCCCAAGCCTACAATCAGCTGCGACTCTCCACCTTGCCAAGCTCCGCTCCCACCGCGACGGCGGATGAGATGGAACAGTGGGCGTTGGCCAGTGTCAAGGCTGTGCGCCGTTTTAAGCGGCCCATGACTTTGTCCGCTGATGCTCCCCTGGGCGGCGAAGAGGGCGGCGGCAGCTACTACGATATTTTGCCCGGTGACTCGGAATCACTGCTGGAGGAGCTGGTCGATCAGGAGACCCAGCAGGAACGCCAGGGCCAGCAAATGCAGCTGTCAGAGGTTTTGGTGGAGGCGATCGCCCAGCTCAAATCCGAGGAGCAATCCCTCCTACAGCTCTACTACGGGGAGCAGCGCCGCCAGCAGGAAATCGCCGCTGTTCTTGGTGTAAAGCAATACAGCATCTCGCGAAAACTCGCCCGCGTGCGACGGCAGTTATTAGCGGCATTACTGACCTGGAGTCAGGAGACACTGCATATTGTCCTAGAACCCGCCGTAGTGGACAGCATGGGTAGCAGTTTAGAGGACTGGTTACTGAGTCGTTATCGTCCTGAGTCCTGAATCGTCGGTCGGTCGAGATTGTTCGTCTGAAACCGTCTAAATGTTCAAGTTCTGGATCTGCACCCCGCCGTTTGTATGAGTTATTGCTATGAGTTCGAGCCGACCTGAAACATCTTCCACGATTCGCTCTGATGCCGAGCCGGATGCACTGATGGACAGCATGAGTCTTTATCTAGAGTTGCCTGATCTCGCATCCTCCGGGTTTTCAGAGCTCTCTGCCTCCTTTTCAACGCCCGGGGCTCGCCATCGGGCACGGCTCAATCACCATTGCTGGCAGACGATGCAGGCATGGCTCAAGGATGAACAATCTGCGCGGGTGAAAGTCTGGCCCGCCGCCAAGGCTTTGCCCAGCATTTGGGAAGTGGTGAATGGCACGGTGCTGCAGGTGGGCGATCGCCGTTGGGTGCTCTTGCCCACCGCCGAGATGGAACAGCAGGAGCTACGCATTCCCCAGGAGTGGGTGGATATTCCGGATTGGGCGGGGGATTACTATCTCGGCATTGAGGTCAATGAAGCGGAGGGCTACCTTCGTATTTGGGGCTATGCAACCCATGCTCAGGTCAAGACCTTTGGAGAGTATGACAGCGGCGAACGAATTTATGCTTTGGACGAAGCGGACCTTCTCCACAATGTGGATGCCTTGACGCTGCCTGGCTTGGACGCCCTGACTCAATCCATCAGCAGCTCGACCCAGTCTGACCCATCGACTGACCCATCGACGGCCAATGCCGTGTCGCTCGCTCAACTTCCCCTCGCCCAGGCGGAAAACTTGATTGCACGCTTAGGAGCCGTCACCGACGGGCGGGTCCATCAAATCTTTCCCCGTCAGGCGCTGCCCTTTGCTCAATGGGGGGCTTTGCTGGCCCATGGGGGATGGCGACAACAGATGTACGAACAGCGTCAAGGGTTGGCGGTTTCTCGCTCGGTTCTCTCTTGGTTGCAAACGGGGGTGGATGAGCTAGCCCAGGGCATGGGATGGCAGCGGGGGCGGTTGGCAAATCAAATGCGTCAATCGGAGGACTGTATTGCGCGATCGCTGACCTTGGGAACCCAGACCTACAAGCTGAGAATTTTCCCATCCCCCCTCGATGAAACGGCTTGGCGGTTTGAACTCAAGCCATCGGAAGGGGGACAGTCGATTCCAGCAGGAACAAGCCTACGTCTGTTGACCGAAGATTTACAGCCCTTTGAACATAATGCTGACGTGGCCACAGCAGACTGTTCGCAGCTCTATGTGGATGTCAAGCTGGAGTCGGGAGAAGGGATTGTGTGGGAGACCGATCCAACGCCGGATGATTATGAGCGAGAGATTTTACGATTTTGAGGCTCCGCGATGGTGAGATCCTGCGCCGCTGGCTGTCCTGAACCCTGCTGATTGTCTCGAATCCTTTTTACCTGTGTTACTCCAGCTCCATAAACCGTTCTAATCCCGTTCTAATCCCGTTCTAATCAATGAGGTTGAATCGCGAAATGCCCAGCCCAATATTTCTCTCTACGGCGCTTTCCCCCGCATCTCGCTGGCGGAGATCAACCCGATGGATATGGGGCTGGCGCAGTGCGCTCATGCTGTGGGCCGTGCTGGGCGGAAGTGCAGCGGCAGAGGCATACATTCGAGAGGATGTAACCGCTGATCGCCGTGGTGATGGCACAGGGTTCCAAGCCGCGATGGTGAGGGTTGCAGCCCTTGATTCGGCTGTTCCTGATGCCGTGGGAGCAGGCGAGAGTCAGCTCTCTCAGTCAGCGAGTGGGCAGGACCTTTATGAATCCGGGCGCTATCAGGAAGCCCTGAAGATGCTGAAGCAACAGTTGACCGATGCTCAGCAGGCCGAGCAAATAACCCTTCAGGCTGCGACCCTAGGCAATATGGCGCTGGTCTATCAGGCCTTGGGAGAACCCGATCGAGCCGAGGGGGCGATCGCCCAAGCCCAAGCCCTCCTCCGGACGAACGCGACAGTTTCCAATGCTTCGCCGCTAGCGACCTCTCTCCTCAGCATTCAGGCCCAACTCCAACTCCATCGGGGAGAAGCTAAAGCTGCCCTGGAGGCTTGGCAACAGGTGGAAACCCAGTATCGCCGTCTGGCTGAGGCGCAGTCATCGTCGGGGGAACAGGCTCAAAGTTATCAAGCTCAAATTCAACAGGTCCAAATTAATCAGGCTCAAGCATTACAACAGTTAGGGTTCTATGGTCGGGCTTTGCAGCAGCTTGTTGCCCTAAAGGCTGAGATTGAGGCCCAGCCGGACGACGCTGCAAAGCTGTCTCAGCTCCGCGTCCTGGGCGATGCTTTTCAGTTGACTGGCGATGTCTCTCAAGCACGGGAATCGCTGACTGGTGCCCTAGAAATGTCTAAAACCTTGGCGACCTCGGTGGATTCTTCCACCAGGCTGCAACTGAATCTGGAAACCGCAGCCCTGCGATTGAGTTTGGGGAATGTTGAGCAGGCAGAGGGAAAGTGGGAAGCTGCGATCGCCCAATATCAGGAAGCAGCCGAAATTGCCCCCACAACGGTGCTGCGTCTCCAGGCCCAAGTCAATCAGTTGACGGTGCGACTGGCCCAGAAAAATTGGGACGCTGCCGAAGCTTTAATTCGACCCATCCAACGCGAGTTAGCGGATGTCCCTCCCGGTCTTGATGCCGTCTATGCTCAGCTTCAGTTTGCCCAGGGATTGATGCAGTTGCCGCGGCGGTTCCAAGCCCAGCGACTCACCGCCCAGACGTTAGCTCAGGCGCTGGAGCAGGCCAAATTGTTGGGGGATGGACGGTCACAATCCTATGCCCTGGGTTATCTGGGCCAGCTTTACCAGCAGACTCAGCAACCCGACGATGCCTTAGCTTTGACCCAGCGGGCGCTGGGACTGGCTGAGCAGATGGAAGCGCCAGAAATTCGCTATCGCTGGTATTGGCAGCTGGGGCAGTTGTTGAAGCAAGCGGGCGATCGCGATGGGGCGATTGGGGCCTATGATGCGGCGATCGCCGATCTCAAAATCCTTCGTGGGGACCTAGCCGCAGTTAATCGTGATGTCCAGTTCTCATTTCGGGAGAGCGTGGAGCCCGTTTACCGAGAATCGGTTGCCCTCTTATTGGAGGGAGACGGAAGCGGTGCGCAGAGCAATGGCGTGAAAGCGAATGCCAAAGCGAATGCTAAAGCCAGCTCACCCAATGTTGTGCTGAACAATGCTGATCCTGACATCTTAGATAAGGCCCGTCGGCGCATTGAAGATCTCCAGTTGGCGGAGCTTGATAACTTTTTTAGAGAAGCTTGCCTCGATAGCCAAACCGTCCTGCTCGACAAGGTCGTCGATGAGGATAACCCCACGGCAGCGGTGGTTTATCCGATTATTTTGGAGGACAAGCTGGAGGTGATTGTCAAAGTGCCTCAAAAGCCTCTGCGCCAGTACACCATCAATCAATCGCAGGTTGAAGTAGAAAAGGTGGCTAAGCAACTGCAGGAGTCGTTGCTAGAGCCAGATGAAACCTTTGAAGTCAAGCAGTTGAGCAAGCAATTGTATGACTGGTTGATCCAGCCGATTGAATCAGAATTAGATGCAGTGGATACGCTGGTGTTTGTGTTGGACGGTCCTCTGCGCAGCGTACCCATGGCGGTGCTATACGATGGCGACCAGTACTTAGTGGAAAACTACGCGGTAGCTCTGAGTCTGGGTTTGCAGTTGATTGACCCCAAGCCCCTGACCCAAACGCGTCTGGAGGTTTTGGCGGCAGGCTTGGCGGAGCCTCCAGCAGACTACCAGCAGTTTTCATCACTGCCCCAGGTGTCTGAGGAAATTGCAGGCATTGGCAAAACCGTCTCTCAAAGCAAACAGCTTTTAGATCAGGACTTCACTCGTCAACAGTTTGAAACCAGCATGAATGAATCGCCCTTTAATGTGGTGCATTTGGCCACCCACGGGCAGTTCAGTTCTGATGCCAACCAAACCTTTGTGCTGGCTGCGGATGGACCCATTTATGTCAATCAGTTTGATGATCTCCTGCGGAGTCGGGCCACTCAGCAACAAGCTCCCATTGAGCTGCTGGTGTTGAGCGCTTGCCAAACGGCGACGGGGGACGACCGTGCAACGCTGGGGTTAGCTGGGGTTGCAGTGCGTGCCGGGGCACGGAGTACGCTGGCATCGCTGTGGAATATTGGCGACAGTTCCACCTCACTGCTTATCTCTGAGTTTTACCAAGAGCTGGCCGATGCGGACGTTTCTAAGGCTGAAGCCCTGCGTCGTGCCCAAATCAAGTTGCTCAAAGGTGACGCTGGCTTTGATCGTCCGTCAGCCTGGGCCCCTTACGTTTTGGTTGGCAACTGGCTCTAATCTCAAGCAAAAGCTTTCACCTACCCGGCTGTTGCGGTCGGGTCTTCTTGCTGAGTCGCACAATTCAAAGTCTTGATGGAAAGGGGCCTAGCTGCAAAGAGTTTGACACTGCCATCGGGCTGAATAAACCAGTGTTGAGCTTCGGTGATCAGTGATGGTGTTCCTGGGCTTACAGGGGGAGCTGCTGTGGCGGCGGTGGTAGATGCATCTGTCAATCTCTCCACAGCAATCCAGTTGCTGGAGGTACTGCTGCTACGCAGCGGCGTCGCTGGG
>CALIJJ010000054.1 GCA_938017515.1 uncultured Pseudanabaenaceae cyanobacterium | reverse complement strand
AAAGCCTTTCCCCAATATGAGTTTGAAGTGTGTGAGATGAGCACCCAGGGTGACAAGATCCTGGATGTGCCCCTGGCAAAGATTGGTGACAAGGGTCTGTTCACCAAAGAGCTGGAAGTCCAGATGATCAATGGTCAGGCTGACTTTGCGGTGCACTCGCTCAAGGACTTGCCGACGAACTTGCCCGAGGGTCTGATGCTGGGCTGTGTCACGGAGCGGGAGAACCCCGCAGATGCCCTGGTGGTCAACGAGAAATTCAAAGATAAGCAACTGGAGACACTGCCCGAGGGCTCGGTGATTGGAACATCGTCCCTGCGCCGCTTGGCTCAGCTGCGTCACCACTACCCCCACCTGAAGTTCAAGGATGTGCGCGGCAATGTGAACACCCGTCTGGCCAAGCTGGATAGCGGTGAGTACGATGCGCTGATTTTGGCCTACGCCGGTTTGCATCGCCTAGGCATGAGCGATCGCATCCACCAAGCCATCCCTTCTGCAGTCTCCCTCCACGCCGTTGGTCAGGGTGCCCTAGGCATCGAATGCCGCGAAGGCGATGACGACACCCTCGAAATCATCAAGGTGCTGGAGCATACGCCCACGGCGCAACGCTGCCACGCAGAGCGTGCTTTCCTGCGGGAGCTAGAGGGTGGCTGCCAGGTGCCCATTGGCGTCAATACCGTCATCGATGGCGACCAGTTGTTGCTCACTGGCATGGTCGCAAAGCTGGATGGCACCACGCTGATTAAAGACGAAGTCAGCGGCGCTGCGGCCGATGCAGAGGCCCTAGGTGTACAGCTCGCGGGCAAGCTGAAGGATCAAGGCGCTGGCGAAATTCTGCAGGAGATCTTCGACACCGTGCGTCCCGAGGCGTAGGTGAATCCTGTGCGATGTCCTCACCGGGCTTCGACTCCGCTCAGCCCTTGACCGTTGCCCGCTGGTTGAGCGAAGTCGGTCCCCCTGAGCCTGTCGAAGGGAAACCAGCCAGACACCCGGTGTTTTGAAAACGCCGGGTGTCTTCGTTTTAAGAATTAAGGATGAGATGCCATGAACAAAGCCAAAGCCAAGGCTCTGCTGAGCGATTTTCTCTACGGCAGCGAAGGTGCCCAGATGTGGGCAGAAGACGTCTGGGGCCTGAGTGCCTTTCTCGGCCAGGGCGCTGCAAATACCTCTGAGGTGATTGCCCTGCTGCTAGAAATTTGTTCAGAACGGCAATTGCTCATGCTGATGCAGGCGATTTACCAAAAACACGAGGCACAGATTCAGGCGCTGGACAGCGCGTCGGCATGGGCAGAATTGCTCAACAGCGAGCCATCATAGTTGAAGAATCATTAGGAGCGATCGCTTTGGGTCGTTGCCGAGGAAGTTGAGGTAGTCTTGCAGGACTTGGATCGTTTTTTCTTGCAGGGTTGGACTGAGGCAACCATGTGACGCTCTCCTGTTGGCCTGGGCTAAAGGTGAAGAGGCGTAGGATTTGATCCTCTAGCAACACGCTTCCAGCCTCTTCTTCAAAAACAGATTGGCGGACAGTGTCGGGGACAACAAGGTAGTTCGCTGCGGTTTGGGTAGGCAAGGGTGTCGAGGGTTTTGAACCATCCCGGATTCAGCTCCAGGTGACATCCTCTCGGATGACTCTGGCCGGGACACCACCCACTAGCGTTTTAGGCGGCACATCGCGGGTGACGACAGCCCCCGCCGCGACCACGGCCCCAGAGCCAATGCGCACGCCCTTCAGGATGGTGGCATTGAGGCCAATCCAAACATTGTCTTCAATCACAATGGGAGCGCCAATCATCTGATTGTCATTCAGACGATGGCCATCATGGTCTCTGAGGGTGACCCCCTTGGAGATGAAAACGCGATCGCCCAACGTAATCGACTCAAAGCAGTTAATGCTGGCATTGTTGCTGATGTAACCACTATCACCCAGCACCAGCGTCGCTCCCTTACTGATGCCAATCTGGCAGCCCGTGAAAATAGAAAAGGTTCCCTTGACCACCAGCTTGGCATCCTTGCAGAGGATAAACTCTGACGGAAAGTAGCGCCCATTCCCCCACTTTTTACCCACGCAGAGGATTCCTTCACCCAGAATCGAAGCGCTTCTCGCGGCCCGGAACCAGACATTGGGATGAATCGCAACATTGGCAGTCTGGGTCAGGAGAGAGCAATGCAACGTTTTGAAGGCACTCCCACGAAGGGCATAGAGGAGGAATTTGAGGTTGCGATTCATAGAAAAATTAGGGGCCAGATTTAGGAGCCAGATTTAAGAAGCAAACAGCTCAGAGGGGAGCAGAGCTAAGTCAGCTCTAACTTCAGAATGCCCGTTCCGATGGAAAGTTGATGAAGTTACCAGAGTCGGCCTCACGATCGCTGTTGCATCGAAGTAGATTGACTCCGACTGTAAGAGTCGGCCTCACGATCGCTGTTGCATCGAAGTAGATTGACTCCGACTGTAAGAGTCAGCCTCACGATCGCTGTTGCATCGAAGTAGATTGACTCCGACTGTAAGGGGTTCGTGCATCTGCTGCCCTACTGGCGATTGCCCAAGCCTTCCATGCAACTGCGCTTCCCCCGTCACTCACCGTTGGCTTCTTTGCAGACAAGCCCACTACTAACCCACTGCTGGGCCGCTCTGCACTGACAATGTTTGCCGTCCTCCTGACCCCCTTCGCCCTAGGAAGTTGAACCATGCCATCCTCCGTTGAACCCACCTGTCAAGGCATCACGCTGCAAGATAGGGTCATTCTGTCTTGGTTATATCTCCGCTCACATCACGAGGATGGGGATGAGGCTGGTTGCGTTGGAGCTGGCGTTGCTGGAGCTGGCGTTGCTGGAGCTGGAGTTGTTGGAGCTGGAGTAGCCGGAGCTGGCGGCGGTGCAAACACCTGCTGGTAAATTGCCTCTGCCTGAATCTGATTCCCCTGGGCATTGGGATGGCGTGGGTCGCTATAGAGATCAGACTTGCCATCAAAGGCCCCGCTGATGTCGAAGCAATAGTCCAACTGGGCACAGCGCTGGCGCATCTCACCGTAAAGCAGCGTCATCTGCTCGTAGTAGCGCTCATTCTTCAACGCTCGTAGATCTGCATCCTTCTCACTGCTGTAGTCATAGTTGCCAATGCCCATCGTCGGCTGCAAAAAGACATAGTACTCCGCCCCCATTTGCTGACTGACCGCATGCATGAGCTGCACATTGTTGTCCCAAATTTCCCAGGGCTGCATCGCCGCAGGGGTACCAAAATTAACGGGGCCATCGGACGGGGCATCCTGGGTTGCACCGCCTGCCTGCTGCCGCAGCGTCAGGAGGGCTTGGCGGGTGTTGGGCAACATGCGATTAAAGAAATTGCCCTGGTAGCGATCGTTCTCAGGAAAGCGAGTGTCGTTGTAGCGGGCAATGGTACCTGTGGACGCGATCGTCCGAAAGAAATACTGCTGGTAGGTCGAAACGT
>CALIJJ010000053.1 GCA_938017515.1 uncultured Pseudanabaenaceae cyanobacterium | reverse complement strand
AGTTTGCGCGCTTGGAGATGCGCATTTTTGCAGCACGGCTACTGCGGGAGTATCAGTGGACGCTGGTGCCAGGGCAGGATTTGAGCATGGTGGTTGTGCCGACACCAAAACCTCGAGATGGCTTGAAGATCAGGTTTGAGAAGGTTGAGAAATAGTTGATTAGAATGAGTGGATGAAGTGGTTTCAAAGCAGTTCTGAGGAGCGAACTTTAAAATTAAGGTGACAAGCTCCTCTTTCGTCAGAGCTTCCAAGTAATTTTGATTTTCTCTTCTGATTGAGATGCCTTCATCTTTCTACCTGCAATACTCCCGCGGATTTCAAATAAGGTTTAGCCGAGAATCCAAGAAGTTGTCTTGCTCCTGATCTTAGCGTGGACATTCCGGAATCCTGGTGTTTACACTGGTAGAAACAACCACGAGCCCTGCGCTCTCCATCCAGATCGCTGGAGACCTCCAGTTATGGCCTTCTAATCAACCACAACAAACCTCGCCACAGCGGAGCCTCAGCGCTTCACACTTTGTTGTGAACCATTTTCCGTAGGGACGAACCGCTGTTCGTCCGGCTCATACCCTAGCCACTGCTCACCCCAAATGAGCACAGCTTCCTACGCAAAAATATTGCAAGAAGGCGACTGTCAACGCAGTCGAAACTCACCATGGACGGGATATTCAAATATCCCCGAACGCACCATATCCAAGGCTCTCGCCTCCAGCCCGGAGACGAGGACATGAACAGCGTGCCATTCGGGGCCATCAACAATCAGTACGTCGTCATCGAAGAAAAAGTTGACGGAGCCAACGCCGCCATCAGCTTCAATGCCCACGGCCAACTGCAACTGCAAAGCCGAGGCCACTACCTCACCGGAGGCCCGCGCGAACGCCACTTCAACCGGTTCAAACAGTGGGCCTACTGCCACTGTCAGAGCTTTTGGGACGTCCTAGGCACGCGCTATATCCTCTACGGCGAATGGCTTTACGCCAAACACACCGTCTTCTATGACCACCTGCCCCACTACTTCCTAGAATTCGATGTACTAGACCTGGAAACCCATCAATTTCTGAGCACCCGCGATCGCCGCATCCTCCTCAAGGAGCTACCGATCGTCTCAGTCCCCGTCCTGTTTGAAGGCACCATTCAGGACTATCAGCAACTGCTAGATTGCCTGGAAAACTCCCACTACATCACCACCCATCACGAGGAACGCTTTGAGGCGATTTGTCGGGAGCAAGGGTTAGATGTGGTCATGGCTCGGCAGCAGACCAACCTCAAGCCTCTGATGGAAGGGTTGTATATCAAAGTGGAGCACGAGGGCTGGGTGCGCGATCGCTACAAATACGTTCGTGCCGACTTTCTCACCTCAATTCTTGAATCAGAAAACCACTGGCTCGATCGCCCCATCATCCCCAACCAACTCCGCGCCGACGTGGATTTATTTGCGATGTGATCCCGCATTTGCAACGGGACCCCGTAGGGACGAACCACCATTCGTCCTTGCAGCATTCATGCATCTCACCACATATTTCAACGAGATCATTCGTTATCGCATTACACCTGTTAGATCCAAAATCCCTGATGGACGAACGCAGTTCGTCCCTACGATCATGTTTTATACACAGATACCGGATACCGATTGGGCCTTTCCCCAATGCCCCCAGCCCAACACCCCCATCGACTGGGATGCATTGCATCAGCAATTCACGTGGCTGCAAGACCTTGCTGACTGCCCCCAAGACCCCATCCACCACGCCGAAGGTGACGTGCTCACCCATACCAAATTGGTGTGCGAAGCCCTGGTGAGGTTGGAAGGGTGGCGATCGCTCCCACCCACACCCCGCAATATCCTCTTCGCCGCCGCCCTGCTCCACGACATCGCCAAGCCCCAAACCACCAAAACCGACGACGAAGGCCGCATCTCCGCCCGAGGTCATGGCCGCATTGGTGCCCAGATGGCACGGCAGGTTTTGCAACAACTGAACACCCCGTTCACGATCCGCGAAACCATCGTCCACCTGATAAACCAGGGCAGCCTACCCATGTGGTTTTGGGACAAAGCTGACCCACAACGCGCCGTAATCAAAACTAGCTGGCTGGTCTCCTGCCGCTGGGTTGCCCTCCTATCGGAAGCTGATGTCCTGGGTCGCCATTGCCACGACCAGGCCCAAATCCTAGAATCCGTGCAGTTCTTCCGCGAGTTCTGCACCGAGAACCAGTGCCTCGACCAGCCCTATCCCTTTGCCTCGGACCACAGCCGATTTGTCTATTTCCATAAGGACAAGGCCGACCCAACCTACGCTGCCTACGACGATACCCAAACCGAAGTCATTCTGATGTGTGCCTTACCGGGGTCGGGCAAGGACCACTGGATTCGCCAAAACTGTTCGGATTGGCCCATGGTGTCGTTGGATGAAATTCGCCAAGAGATGGGCTTTTCTCCCAAAGAGACCCCAGGAGAAGTGATTCACCGGGCGCGGGATTTGGCGAAGGGATATTTGCGATCGCACACCCCGTTCATCTGGAATGCTACTAATCTAACCCAGCAGTTGCGCTCAAAACTCATCCAGCTCTTTGCAGGCTACAACGCCCGTATCCGCATTGTCTACGTCGAAGTATCCCCAGAAACTCAACGTCACCAAAATCGATCGCGCTCCGCCCCAGTCCCCAACAAAGTCGTTCGTCGCATGAACCAAATATTGGAAATTCCTGGCCTCACCGAAGTCCACCAGATCACCTGGGAAGTTCAATCCTCTGCCATAAACCAATCCGGCTCTAAGCCCTGAGCCAGAAACTGGTCTGGGTCAAACCGCCGATGAAAAGAGACTAATTTTCGTTGCTCTTGGAACCAACGAAAATTAGTTTTTTATGCAACAAGAAATCCCTGTTCAAAGACTACGAGCAGGGATTCTTTAAAGAAGGAACCTAAACTTCCGCCGCCGCCCGCTCAATCAAACGCCGCGCCAACGTTTGAGCTCCCGTATGTTCGTAGTAGTTCGTCGCCACATCCATAAACGCGCCGAGATACTCCAGCTTATTCTTCGACAGATCGACTGCCTTACTCAAATTCGTCACCACCTTATCCTGGGTTAGTCCCTTCTCCTCCGTGAAGCCCACCATCCAGTCCTTCACCGACTCAAAACTCTCCGTCACAAAGGTCAATTTTCCTTTGTCGTTATTACCCGGAATCAGTTCCCGCACACTCCGGAAGGTTTTGTTGTTATCCAAATCAGAACCGCTTGTTCCCTTCAGCGCATCCAAACCTTTCTCAGCGTAGCTCGGACCCAGAGGAACCAAACCGTCATAGGCCACCAGCGCCGCCATGCGCATGAGCGACTCACCGCCGTAGTCCTTCACCGCCGCCAAAAAGTCACCAATGCTGTCCCCAGGAATGCCATTAATCTGACAAAACGCCACCAGTTCCACCACCAACTTCACCGTCAGATCAAAGCTCTGGGCTTTCTCTGGCTTAGGTGTCAGTTTATTGATCAACCCCAAAAACGAAATGTTCTCGGTTGCTTTATTGGCCAGCATGCCAGTGCCCAGAGCACTAGACCCCGCATCAACCGTTTGATAGAGCCAGAGCGCTTTTTGGTACCCCTCAGACTTGTCGTTATAGAGCGTCACCGCCCGCTCACCAATCTCTTGGATCAAGGCTTCGTCAGTCTCCCCCGTCACGTCCTTGATGGTGTTGGTAAAGCCCACCACGTTATTCCATTGACCCGGCACGGCAAAATCCAGAGCCTTCAGCGACATCACCGTCAGGCCTTTGGTTGGTAGACCATCGACCACTTCAAAAATTGCTTTCTTACTCACAGCCAGTTCCCTCAAAATGGGTAGTCAAAATTGCTTGAACAACTAACGGCTCTGCTCATTACTCAGCCAGTTTTGAGAGACCCTTCAAGTCAAACTTTTGCAGCCAAGCATCTCGGTCATCTTCGGTAAAAGAATCTGCTCGGGACTGCACCTTCACCTGAAAGCGATCAGCCACCAACACCCCTGTTCCCTTACTGCCGATCGTTAGCGCAGGATATCCCTGAATCTGGCGAGAACTAGACTCATATTTCGTGGCCGCTGCCGGATTGCTAATCGTGTCATTGATGGAGAGAACCGCGACATTACCCCCACCCTCATTCACCTTAAACTGGGCAAATCCCTGCTTCTCCTGAGCTGGCACTACATCATAGCCGTCATACCCTGCGACCGTTCTCGGGAAAAACGTATTAAACTTGCCACCTTTGACAGCGTCCTTCGCAACCGCATCTGGCGCTTTGCGGCCGGAGGTTTCACCTTGAACCTGCTCAAACTGAGCAGAGGGATTCTCCGGTGGGGAGAGGGTGGCGCATCCTGTCGAGAACAACAGCAGCGCACTCAACATCAGCGGGGCCAAGAGCCTACGCAGTCGGGTCGTAACCATATATTTCTCTCATGGACAGCAATGGCTTCGATCATCTCCGATTGCCCCATGCTTTGTGGAACTCTGTCTAAAAATCTTAATTTGGACAGATTAAGACTCGGTGCTGGGCTCACCTAGATTTGGCTCCACGGGCTCCGCCTCCCAGCAATGGGGACAAGATTTTTCTGGGACATATTTTTCAGAGGCCTGGTCTGTCTCCGAAATGGGATGACCACAGGCGAAACACATGCCGTAGGTTCCAGGTTCCAACCCTTGCTTAACAGCGACTCGCTCATCAAAAACAAAACATTCGCCTTCCCAGAGGCTCTGCTCCGCAGGGACCTGCTCCAGATAACTCAAGATGCCGCCTTGCAGGTGATAGACCTCATCAAATCCGTGGTTGCGCAGGTATGCCGAAGCCTTTTCACAGCGAATGCCCCCCGTACAGAACATTGCAACTTTACGATGCTGTTGCGGATCAAGCCTTTGCTGTACGTAGTCCGGGAACTCTCGAAAAGCCTCTGTGTGGGGATTAACCGCTCCCTGAAAGCTCCCAATCTTCACTTCATAGTCATTACGCGTATCAATGACCAGCACGTCTGGATCCGCAATGAGCTGATTCCATTGCTTTGGATCCACATAGGTTCCAGCCTGAGCCTGCGGATCAATATTGGGTTGCCCAAAGGTGACAATTTCCTGCTTGAGTTTGACCTTCATCCGCTGAAACGGTCGGCGCTCTGCTTCCGATGAGCGATAGGTCAAGTCAGCCAAGCGTGGGTCCTGGCGCAAATAGTCCAACACCACTTGGAGCTGGGCAGCCTCTCCTGCAATGGTGCCATTGATACCTTCTTCCGCTAAAAGAATCGTGCCACAAACGTCATGCAGCTGACAGAAACTCAGGAGAGGCGATTGCCGAGCACGGTAGTCAGGCAGGCGAACAAACTTGTAAAACGTGGCAACAAGGTAGGTCATAGCGCGAAGTAAGGCAAAGGCACTGGGACAGAACACTGCAGTAATCTACCCAACAGCCTGAATCAAGTCACTTGATAGCGATCCGCCTTAATAATCGCTCTTTTCGATGTATTTGCGAATATCGTTGAGATCAATATACCGATCGGTGACGTTGCGAAGTTCCCGCGCAATCATGCCTTCGGTGGAGACGACGGTGATATGTGTATTCTTCGAACGCAATAGCTCAATCGCTCGCTCAAAATCACCGTCGCCACTAAACAAAATGACGGAATCATATTGATTGACCGTGTTGAACATATCAATAACGATCTCAATGTCCAAATTCGCTTTCTGGGAGTAGCGACCTGAATTATCGTCGTAATACTCCTTCAATATTTTGGTGCGCACTGTATAGCCCAAGCTAATCAATGCATCACGAAAACCACGCTGGTCCTGAGGATCCTTGATACCTGTATACCAAAAGGCATTCATCAGCTCAGTATCCGCGTTCCGAGCAAAGTACTCCAGCACACGACGAGGGTCAAAAAACCAACCATTTTTCTGCTGGGCGTAGAACATGTTGTTGCCATCGACAAAGATCGAAAGCCTAGTCAATCGCCCTTCCGTTGATACTCGGTTTAACTTCTGTCTAAGCGGAGCAAGTTTGTCAGGTCTCACAGGGAACAGCGCATATAAAGGTTCAATTAATCTGAAATTAGATAGAAAACAGGCACAGCAAGCCAGTCGTCAAATCCTTGAGCAATGGCAAACTCCGCAACGGTAGCGTTCATTTTCCAGCAACAGCAATCATCTGCTCAAAACCCAGGGAAAAATATCGCCCGAGTCTACAGCCTGGAAATGGAAACAACAACCAGAAACGGCGCAACCACTTAACGCTCTAGATTAGATAGCAATGGAAATGCCTTAAAACGGCGAATGACATAGAAATATATCTAAACCTATCTATAGAATTCCATCCATCGGCGAACCGAAGTTGCTTAGGTAGCGATGCTCTTGTCGAGCTTCGACAGTGTGATAATCAGTTTCCCCTACTCCTACAGATTCTACAGAGGGTATGGGAAACCGGAAAGTTATCAGGTAATGAATATAGGGGAAGAAAGATAGCGATAATCTAATCGGTTATATTTTTTATGCGTTTATTTCAGTAATTAGGATTCGTAACAATATCCAACACATTACGCCAGAATCGCCACAGATGCAGGAATAACAGGGAGCATTACAGAATTTTTAAAAACCCGTCCGCTCTTCCATAGGGATTTGGGAAATTAGAGACGCCAGCAACCGTAACTATTATTACAAAAAACAGCCCAGTACTGATTTTTCTAGGGCTGTACCGAATTTCAGGCAAAGTTTAGGCCATCGCCAGTTCTAGCCCCACAGTTCTCGCCAGGACCATTGGTTCAGCCACGAGTTGGCCGGACAGTAGACACGAAAACCTGTGCGCGATCGCCACAATTCGGGTAAACGCAGCCTCACCGCTCTATTCCTCTAATGGCTGAAATGGCTGAAGACTCCGCAGCAACTACAGCTGCTGCTGGGCATAGTCCAGGTAGCGCTGATACTCAGAAACCTTGCCCTGGGCGACATCGTACTTGGGGTGATCACTGGGCACTGCATCCATGTTGTCTACAGCCTTGCCCCAGTACTCCGCAACTCGGCCCCACTCCTCGGAGGTTGCTGCGGTTTGGGCCAATGTTGCGGCTTGGGTCGCAGCATTCACCGCATCTCGGAACGGATCCTCGATAACCGTTGCCACTTCCGGGGGAGAAGATTCTGGAGCAGGCGCAGGGGAGGGGTCAGTCGTCGTGCTCTCCACAGCTTGGGTCGGTTCCGGTGTTGCATCAGAGGGGGTGGAACCTTGGGCCTCATCTGGAGCCGTCTCTGCATCGCCTGTCGGGGTATCACCCTCCTTCGCAGGTCCACCTTCGCCCGCTCCGTCAGGTGCATCCGCATTGGGAGCGAGCAGGGGTCCAACCCCAGGAATCTTCGCCAGCAGGGGAACATCAAGGAACTTTAAGTGGGCTGCGGTTGCAATTCCTCCCAAAAGCGCCAATAAACCGAGCAACAGTAGGGGCAAACATGATGAGCCTTTTTGACGAGACTTCCCTGAGCCACTCGAGGGATCCCCTACAAGCATGGGTTCATCGGAAAGAACCGTTCCGTCAGCATCATCATTGTCCGCAACCTCCCCCTCTTGCCAAAGCTCTAAGTTATCAACCGAAATATCTCCGGAGGGTTCAATATCATCATCGAGGTTGGCATCATCCCAAAGTGACAGCAGAATTTCGCTGTCTGCTTCTTCATCGCTCAGGGCCCCATCCATGTCGTCTTCCCCTTCATCCGGCACAATCAGGGTTGGCTCAGGATCTTCAGGAGAATAGTCCACAGGCATCCCTGCCGCCCACGATTCATCCGATGGTGGTTCAAAGCCAGTGGTGGTATTACCCGCCCCCGTCGTTTCCCCGGGACTCGCATCTAAATCAAAGTTATCCCAGCTATTATTGCCCGCAGCATTGCCGGAAGCTGGGGGCATCCCCGGTGGGGGCGGTGCCTGGGGCGGTAGCGGTTCCATGGCCTCGATCGCAGTGGCTTGGTCAGACCAGTCTTCAGAGACCTCGGTCGGCTCCCCACCCGTCAGATCGCCGCTGGGCATCCCCATGCTTGGCTCCGGTAGCTCCGCATCGATGGGCGCAGCTTCCAAACTCCCAGACGCATCACCATCTTCCAGCAGCTCTGCATCAAAAAAGGCCTCTTCAGGAACGCTCGTGATGGGAGCTGTGAGATGCTCCTGCCAAGCAATGGTGGTCTGTCCCTGTTCACGTCCGTAGATGGTCACGGGCATGTCCACAAGACCCAGCTTTTCTAGACCTTGCTGAATACAACGCACGGACGCAGCCTTACTGGGCGTCTCTTGTCCTTCTAGAAGGATGTGCAAATTCTCATTACGACGAGTGGCTTTGGCAGAAATTCCGCGGGCCTGAAGTGAGCGATTCAGTAAATTGGTGAGGGCTCTTGTGTCCCCCTGTTTGGCAAGATTGAGCAGGTTAGGCTGTGTCATGGAACAAAGCAGTGAGGGTCTACTTTGGCGATTTGTCAAGGATGCTGATGTAGACTAACAGCCGACCTCTCGAATGGCAAGGATTTATACGGTGCTCGGAGCAAGTTCTGACCCAGTCTGGCCCCTAACAAAAAGCCCCAGCTCCACAGGGGAACTGGGACTTCTATAGAATGCTCGGCTTGGAACATCAAAATTTGGATGACGACCAGCCCAAAGCCTCAGACATCGGGCTCGAACGTAGGGTAGGTGTCTGGTCTAGGTCAATGGAGTGTGGCGAATTCTGAGATCGCCAGACCAGCAACAACATCTAGAACCTCTAGTCAACAACGTGCAGTAGCCCTCGATGCAGTTGATCAAAAATGCGATCAATCATGGCGCGGTCTTCTGGGCTGAGCGCATCTTTGGAGAGCAGAGTCACCATTAAACGCTGCTGATCGCCGCGGGTAATACGTCGAGTGGCAAGGATTTGTTCGGTGATTTGTCTCACAGGGGAGTGGCTGTCAGGAAGTGTCATGGGAAGTAGCTCACGAACAGAGAGGGTTTGAGGACAACCGTTCCAGACAATCGCCAGGAGGAGGCGAATCACCTCCTTTGCCAATGCTGGATGTATGGGGTCCTTAGAATCTACAGCCTGAAAAATTCTGATTTCGGAGAATTGCCCGACTGACACGTAGAGATTTAGTGCAGCAAACTTAACATTTCTATAGAGAGAGGATAGCTCCTGGGCTTCCTATAGATACGGCTTTAAGAATCTCGATCACGGATACCGCATTATCTATTCGTGACAAACTAATCTCGCCCGCCCCACAGGCGTGATGGCGGATATTGCCCCCCATCACCCACGGGCCGAAATCATCGCGAGCAATCTCATTAATGGCTCGCGATGATGGCCCTAGACGACGGCCCTAGTTGATGGCTCGACAATATCAGTTGAGAAAAATCAGTTGAGAAAAACGTCTCCTTCCCGTTCTACGGTGAGGGTCGTGCGATCGCGCCCCAAATCAACCGTCGTATCCAGAATGACCTCCAATCCGTAGGCTTCATCCTGGACTTGGGTCACCACATCGAGCAATCCACCATCATCCCGACGAAACGTGACTGTGGTCGGTGTTTCCAAAAGACGTAGGACGACGACTGTCTTGCCGAGAAGCGTGCGCTGGGTTGTGTCTCCAATCACCTGATAGGTGATGTTGGCGTTGGTACGGTTGTCGAGGGTGATGCGAACCTGGCCATCCAGCGGCGACAACTGAGCACTGATGGGTTGGCGCTCCTCTGGCAGGGGGGCAGTGCTGGTGCTGCTGTCACCGATAAAACCGCGATTCGCACGGCTCTCGGCTAAGCCATTCCCGTCTGACAGAGCGCTTCCGTCCACCGATTCGAGCCGAACGATTCGTCCCGATGCATTGCTGCGATAAACCCAGGTTTGGGTATCGTTCGTGACGGTGACCCGCCAGCCAGAGACCAAACTTTGGCTGCAAACTTCCTCGATATCTCCCAGACCGAGACAGCCATTGGGCCAGACCTCGGCTTTGTAGTCCGTGACTTGCTGTGCCTCCAAATTCTGGCCACTGCGTCGAGCGGCATCCAGGCGGACGGAGCGCTTCACGAGTCTCGGCAATGGGCGTCGCTGGGCAAGGCTAGGAACAGGCGCAATGTTGTCACCAACGTCCGCTAAAACATCACTATTTTGATAATTCTGCTCAGCCATGGGGGGGGATGCGGCGATCGCAAACGGCATTCCCAACCCCGTCACCAGGGCCAAGGCAACCCCCATACCAAAGCCCGATTTCCCCTTCAATCCTTTGGTTCTTAAACGATACTGTGCGTTTTTCATACGATTCCCTGTGTTGAGCAATAGCAGACTCACAGGAGCTTGAGTCTGTCAAGTGAGGTGCGCCCTCATTTTTTTAGGATAGGACAGTCGAGGGGGGGGAGAGGGTCCAATCGAACGGAAGGATCTTGCCCCCTGTCGGCTCTCACCCCTTCGACCTATATTGATTGCCGTCAGCAGTTAAGGTTTAGGCGGTCACTCAGCCCATGAGTTCGCCGAACAAGTGCCCGATCAGAAGGAGCCCAAGTGTCCTGATATGATCACACTCGCAACCCGTCACTGTTGGCATGTCCATCAAGAGCGGTTGGCTGCGCCTGCATGAAGACTCTACTTGAGCGTACAGATCGAATGACCCCTGCGATCGCAGCTCCCTACGGTTCCTGGAAATCTCCAATAACCGCAGATTTAATTGTGGCTAATACGGTGAGCCTCATTGGCACCACGATTGAAGGGAGCGACACCTATTGGCTGGAAATGCGCCCCTCGGAAGGGGGCCGCAGCGTATTAATGCACCAGCAGGCTAACGGGATGGTGCAAGAAGTCAACGCAGCCCCGTTTAGCATTCGCAACCGAGTCCATGAGTATGGCGGCGGCTCGTTTGTGGTGCATGAAGGCATCACCTATTTTTCCAATAACGATGACCAGCGACTCCACCGTCTGGTTCCCGGGGCTG
>CALIJJ010000052.1 GCA_938017515.1 uncultured Pseudanabaenaceae cyanobacterium | reverse complement strand
ACAATCGCTGTGATGTTAGAAATGCTCTGGGCATCCACCACCACACTACGTTCGAGCAGTTGCCAGAGGGTGGTGTCGGTATAGTCCTGAATGCTGAGCCTAATTGTATCGAGCTCGGGAATATCGCTGGCGATGATGTCTGCGGGACCGACATATTGGTAGATATCGCCGTTGTCCAGCAGGATGCGATCGCCCTGGTTCAAGCGATCGGGATCCTCTGTGGAACGATACTCAAAGCCACTTTCAATGGGCTTCCACAGGGCTGTATCTGTATAGTCCTGGGCAAAGCGGTCGATCGGATTATTGACATCAGCAACGGTTTGAGTGGCTCCCAGATATTCGTAGATTTGACCACCGGGCAGCAGGACGCGTTGACTCGCCTCCAGTTGCAAGATGTCATCATCTAAGTCGTAGTTGATGCCGACGGAGGTAGTCTCGACGTTGCTATCGGAAATGTAGGACTGAACCGTATTGCCGATAATATTTTGAGCATCCGCGCCAGCACCGCTGAGGGCAACCCCGACCTGACTCACGCCGACTGCAAAGGCAGCGGCTACGGAGTTGGCTGTTATCGTGGCATTCTCATTTGTTTTGAGCTCAATACCACCAAAGCGAGTCTGAACGGCTGTGTCAGCATTGGTGATTGAGGCTTCGACGGTATTGGTGATAGTGTTGCGAGCCAGGGCAACGCCGATGGCAGCGGAGACGGCGGCTGTGCCTGCAACGGAAGCAGCGATCGCCGCTGCTCCCACGGTGGTCGAGATCGTCGATGTGTCGTTAGCGCTCAGGGCGACGCTATTGGTCAAAATGCCGGTGGCACCGTCGCCATCAATAAAGGCTTTGATGCTGGCGCGAATTTGGTTGTCGGCGGAACTGCCTGCACCGCCCAGGCCGACTCCTGCGGTGCCACCTCCGGCGATCGCTACTGACCCTGCCAACACCGTCGCATCAATGGTTTGATTGGCTGTTGCAGTTTGAACCAAATCCCCGACGGCGTTGACGCTGGAATTCTTGATGTAGGCTTGGATTTCTGAAGGCTGTGAGCCGCCGATATCGTTAAAGGCCAGGGCCGCACCGATGGCTGCGCCACCTCCCACGGACCCCCCGCCCGCTGCGGCTACCGCTGCTGCACCCACAGTGGATTTAATTGTGGCAGTGTTCGTTGCCGTTAGATTGACATCTGCTGCGCTGGTCACAATGCTGTCTTCAACGTAGGCATTGGTCTTGCCCAAGATAGCGTTCTTGGCGCTGGCCCCTGCGCCGCTGAAAGCAATCCCGTTGGACCCGCCAAATCCAGCCGCGAGGGCTGCGGCAGCCGAAATTGCTTCAATGGTTGCTGTCGTGGTTGTGGAGAGGTCAATGGAGCCCGTCTGAGTTGCGGCACCATCATTGGCTGCGTTGATGTAGGTCTCAACTTGGTTATCGACTTCGTTGAAGGCTACGGCTGCGCCCAGGGCGACGGAAACACCGTTACTGCCGCCTACTGCAGCAGCGAGAGAAGCGGCCCCTGCAATGGATTTGATCGTGGAACTATCGCTGGCATTCAGTGCCATGGCCCCTGCTCGCACGCCTGCGGTGATGCCGTTGGCTGTTCCCGTACCATCTCCGTCTACAAAGGCTTTGACCAAGGTGGCCACTTTGTTCTCAACGACAACGCCAGAACCGCTGACGCCCACGGCGTTGCTACCTGCTCCGGTGATGGCGACCGACCCTGCGACGACCAGCGCATCAATACTGGCGGTGGAGGTTGCAGTCTGGGTGAGTGTCCCGCCGACCTGAACGGCAGAATCTTGGAGATAGGCTTGAACTTCAACGGGGGCAGTCGCGCCAGCGAGGTTTGCACCGATAAAGTTGCGGGCCACTGAGGCGCCTAGGCCAATCGCCGCTCCAGTGGAACCGCCGATGGCTAGGGTTGCTGCAACGGCTGCAACCGTGGCATCAATTTGTGAACTATTGGTCGAGGTCAGGTCCAGGTTGCCGGAGACGTTGACCCGGCTATTGCTGATGTAGCTGTTGGACTTGCCGAGGATGGCGTTAACTGCAGAGGCTCCGGCCCCACCGATGGCAACACCGGTTTGGGTGCTGGCACTGGCAGCGATCGCCACCGCCGTTGCCGTCGCATCAATGCTCGCCTGCTCCAACGATGTCACCACCAAGTTACCGTTGGTCACATTGACAGAGGCCGAATCCTGAATGAATGCCTCCATGTTGTTCGTGACTTCGTTGAAGCCCATGCTCAAACCGACAGACACCGAGGGAGAACTACCGGTTCCCACTGCAACGGAGAGTGCAGACGTCGCCACCTTGGAATTGATCGCGGAGGTGTCCTGGGTTTGAATCGTCAGGTCACCACCGTTGACGGTGATCGCACTGGAATTATCGATAAAAGCACGGACTTTTGTCTTAACTTTGTTGAGGGAGGCGATCGCACCCACGCTGACCGCAACGGCGCTGGCTGCCTGTACCTTAATGGCCGTAGATGCCGAAGAAATCTGAGCATTGACCTGGGCATCGGACAGGGCATTGAGCGACAGTGCCCCGGCGGCGGTAACCGTTGAGTTGTCGAGGTAAGCCTGGACCAGGTTAGGGTTTTCAGTCGCAGTATTGGTGCCAAAAATGGCATCAATGGCTTCAAAGAAGAGGTCTTCCGCATTCCAGCCAATGGTGTTGAAGGCTAGGGTTGCGCCAACGGAGGTCCCTTTTGAAGTCGTTTCGCTGCGAATGTCGGCTTCGATCGCAGCAGTATTACGAGCATCCAGACTGACGTTGCCACTATTCGTCGTTGTAATGGCACTATTGGTGATGTAGACATTGGCATTACTCAACACCATGTTGTTGGCGATGATCGCATTAACAGCGATCGAGTTGCCGCCCCCAAAGACGCTGCCCCCATCGGAGGTCACAACACTTTCATCAATAGCTTTGATGACTGCGGTTTCGATCGCCGTCACCGACACATTGCCCGCAGCATTCACCTCTGCATTGTCAATATAGCTTTCGACACCGCCACGCACTTCATTTCGAACTACCAAACCGCCCACGCCAAGGGAGTCAGAGCCGGTCACATTCAGAGAAACGTATTGAGAGATATCCTCATAGAGCTGATTCAGATCATCGAGCAGCAGCTTCTTCCACACAGCACTGCCATAGTTCTGAATACCGAGGTCCAGGGTCGCATCGCTGCCGGTATATTGGTAAACCGCACCGGCCTCGCCACCGCCGCTGTAGCTATCGTCCAGACGAACCATCTCGCCTGCCTTGATGACTTGGGAACCTGATTTTGTCGTGTACTCATACTCGCCGACCAAGGTCTTAGCCAGGTTCATCGCGATACTAAAGCCACCATCATTAGTGGTTTTTGACAGGGCTGCCAGCTTGGTGTCAGCCAGGATAATCGAATCATCTTTAGAATTGACAGTGACGTTGCCGCCCGCCATGACGCTCCCCTGAGCAGCCGTATAGTCAATGTAGGCGCGAGCAAAACTGTTGACCCGGTTGCTGGCCAGAATACCGCCGAAGCTCTTACCGCTTGCGTTGACTAGGGCTGAAGCCGCGGAGGTCGCTTCGTTGCTCACGTCCGCATTGAGCTGCGAGAGAGACTGGGCCGAAAGGCTAATATTCCCCTCCACATCAATGGCTGAATCTTGAATATAAGCCTGAACTTCTGCAGGATTCTCAAAGATATTGGCCAGCGTGGGCTTACCCAGCAAAGCATCAATCTTGTCGAAGAGAATGCTAGGCGAGGTACGACCAATCGAGTTAAACGCAAGGGTGATGCCAACGCCCGTATCTCCGGTGGTGGTGGTGCTCAGATTACGAGCATCGATGATCGAAGTATTTTTCGCATCCAGCGTCAGATCGCCTGTGGTCGTTGTGACGTCGCTATTCGTAATCGTGGCATTGGCTTTGCTCTCGATCAGATTTGTTGCCAACACACCATTGACGGCAAGGGACGTACCGGAACCATAGGCGCTTCCACCAGAAGAGGAGGCTGCACTGTCGGCGATCGCCTTAATCGTCGAGGTCTCGGTTGCAGTCACGCTCAGGCTGCCCGCTTCGACAGTGGTGCGGTTGATGTTGGCGATCGCCTCGCTATCCACCTGGTTCATCACCACCAACCCACCAATCCCGATGGAATCAGAATCGGAAATATTGAAGCCCTGGGGAATAATCTGCGTTCCAGTCGCCTTCCGCCAATAGCCAAGATCGCTATAGTTTTCAGTGGTTAGGTCAACGGTTCGCGTCGTGCCGAGATACTCATAGATATCCCCTGCCGTCCCGACAATCTCAGTCCAGAGTGCTGTATTGGTGTAATCCTGAAGGGTCAGATCCAGCGTTGCATCAGTTCCCTTGTATTGGTAGACCTTGTCCGTTTCACCGGCAACGGGCTGCCATCGACTGGTTTTGGTGTAGTCTTCAGCCGCAAGATCAATAAAACCGGCCTCGCCCACGTAGCGATAAAGGACGTCTGCGGTACCGCCATTCGCATAGCCACTAGGCAGCTGCACGGTTTCTCCCGCAACCACAAGGCGCTTACCATCATCCGTGGCATAGGTGACCTCGGTATGACTATCAGCAACTTGAATAATGTCATCGGTCTTTAAATCTTGGCTTCCGGTATCGGAAGTATAGGCAACAGTGCCATAGGTATCGCTGAGGCGAACCCGCTCACCAAAGTCAATGGCTCGGGTACCTTCATCCGTATTGAAATCCGCAGGAATCAGGTCAGCAATGGTTTCGTTAAGCAGACTAGCCCCGCCATCGTTGGTCGTACTAGAAGAAGAAACCAGCTTACTGTTGGAGTAAATCCCCGCATTGTCCTGGGCCGAAATGGTCAGTGCTCCTGTGACCTGAACCGTCTCCCCCAGGTTTTGCTCATCAATAAAGGCCTTGGTACGCGTGGCCACTTGATTACTCGCCAGCACACCACCCACGCTCATACCCGTTGCCCCATATAGGGCTGAGGCTTCAGAGGTTGCCGCATTGCTGACGGTGGCGTTGAGTTGAGCCGTTGTCGTTGCGGTCAGGGAGAGATCACCGCCCACGACAATGGCAGAATTCTCAATCGCAGTCTGCACTGCGATCGGGCTACCGGTAAAGAGACCCGCCTCATTCGGATCACCAATCAGGGCCGTCAAGCTTCGGCTCAAGATCCCTGGCACTTTCCAACCCATCACATTAAACGCGATGGCAGCACCCACGGCCGTATCTCCCGTTTGTGTGCTACTCAGCAGCGTTGCATCGGTGAGGGAATTGTTCTGGGCATCGAGGGTCAGATTCGCGATGGTTGTGATGCTGCTGTTGGTGATGGTTGCCTTGGCATCACTAAGAATTAGGTTGAGAGCCACAGCACCATTGACCGCGATCGACGTCCCACTGCCGTACAGGCTTCCCCCAGAGGAACTGGCATTGCTCTCAGCCTGGGCTTGAATCGTTGCTTGTTCCGTCGCTTTTAAGTCAACCGCGTCGGCATTAACCGTTGTATTGGTGATGGTGCTCTCTGCGCCCCCCGTTACACGGTTAACAACCACCAAGCCACCCACCGCGATGGAGTCGGAATCACTCACATTACCAATACTGGGAAGCAAATCTCCAGTAGACTGGGTCAGCTTTTTCCAGCGGTCGGTGTCTGCATAGTTTTCGGTGCCTAGATCAACCGAGGTGCCATTGGAATTATCCAAAAGAAAACGATAGCTGGCACCGCCATCACCGCCACCAGCATGGTCCGTTGCTAGCCGAACATTGTCATTTTCAAAAAGCGTTTGCGTGCCGGATTTTGAGGTGAAACGATAGTCATCCAGACGACCGAGATAGCTGTTGATCGTGCTAATGCCACCATCGTTAGTCGTTGTGGAAGAAGACGTGACCTTGCTATCGGCCTTGATACCGGCTTCGTCATTCGCAGTAACCGAAACCGTCCCGCCTGCATCAACGGTGTTGGAGGTGGTGTTGGAGGTTGCATTATCAATAAATGCTTTGGCCTGACTCGTCACCATATTGGTGGCCAGTGCACCACCGATGCTCATGCCTGTCGCACCATACAAGGCAGAAGCGTTGGAAATCGATTCGGTATTGAGTGTCGCGTCGAGCTGCGTTTTAGCCGTTGCCGTGAGCGTCAGGTCCGTTGCCGCATTCACCGTTGAATCTTGAAGATAGGCCTGCACATTGGAGGGGTCTTCAAGCCCTAAAGCATCGGTTCCCAGACTTCCAGCAAGACCTTCCAGGGTATTGAACAGAAGGCTTTCAGCGACTCGACCGATGGTATTGAACGCGAGGGTCACGCCAACGGCTGTATCGCCGGAGCTGACGGCGGTGTTGACCGTAGCATCAATCGTGGAGCTATTTTGGGCATCAAGCGTGATGTTGCCGAGCCCGCCATTGGTGGTGAGGGTGGTGAGATCACTGTTGGTTGCAAAGGCATTGGCAGCGCTGAGGACCAGGTTGGTCGCCAGCGTGCCACCGACGGCGAGAGATGTCCCTGTTCCATAGGCACTGCCCCCCGAAGAACTCGCGGTTCCTTCAGAAACTGCACGAATCGTTGCCGTTTCCAGGGCTTTTAGATTAATCGCTCCAGCATTAACCTTGGCATTATTGATATAGCTGTTGACATCGCCGCGCACATCGTTGCGCACGACCAAGCCGCCGACACCAATGGAATCGGACTCTGTGACATTAAACCCTGTGGGAATGGCATTGGTTGCACTCACCTCTTTCCAGAAGCCGATATTGGTAAAGTCTTCGCTGCCCAGAGCGATCGCAGTCGCAGTCCCGCCCATGTATTGGTAGACCTTTCCGGCTAAGTCCGAATCGCTGTAGTCATCGGCAAGGCGAACGCGATCGCCAAATTCCAGCGTTTGGGTTCCCGAGTTGTTGGTGTACTGATACTCATCCAGCAGCACATTGAGGAAATCATTGAGGATGCTGGCACCACCGTTATTCGTGGTTTCAGAAACCGACTTCAAGTTTGAGTTCGCTGCGATGACGGCCTGGTCCTGGGCAGACACTGAAGTTGCACCCACCACGGTAACAAGACCATTCGGATTGGTGAAATCAATGTAAGCTTCGGCTCCGCTCCGTACAATATTGCTCGACAGCAGTGCCCCTACGCTCATGCCCGTCGCGCCAAAGATCGCGGAAGCCGCAGAGGTCGCAGCATTACTGACATCAGATTTAAGCTGCGCCTTGGACGCTGCTGTAATGCTCAGATTGCCTGCCACAGTGGTGGTGGTATCTTGCAGATAGGCTTTAACCGCAGCAGAATCGCCGGTTGTAATGCTGCCTGCCGGATTCCCAATCAGAGCATCGATGCCATTACTGTTGAACAAGATGCTAGGAGCAGTCCAACCCACACTATTAAAGGCAACCGTCGCACCAACCGCTGTATCTCCTGAGGTCGTCGCGCTGAGGGTTTTGGCGTCAATGTTAGCGGTGTTTTGGGCATCAATCGTTAGATCGCCTGTGGTCGTCGTGACCATGCCGTTGGTGATTTTAGCGATCGCCTCCCCCTGCAAAAAGTTAGTTGCAATCGTGCCATTGGCCGCAATCACGGTGCCGCTGCCGTAGGCCGACCCCCCTGATGCGGTGACGCTGCTGTCTGCGATCGCCTGAATCGTTGCATAGTTAACGGCTTGGACCGTCGCGCTGGCAGCCGTAACCGTCGCATTGTTGATGGAGCTAGAGACGCCACCTCGAATATCATTACTGACCGCCAGTCCCCCGATGGCAAGGGCATCTGAATCAGAAATATTATTGCCTTGGGGGATGATCTGGGTTTCTTGAATAGGCTTCCAATAACCCAAATCGCTGTAATCCTGACTGCTGAGGTCAAGGGATTGAGCGGTGCCGAGATACTCGTAGATACTGTCTGCCTTACCCGCAATCAATGTCCATTGAGTGGGATCGGCGTAATCCTGAAGGGTGAGATCAACCGAGCCCGCAGCGCCAAGATAGCGATAGCTCTGCCCCGCAGTACCGCCAATCAACTTCCATAGACTGGTATCCGCGTAGTTTTGACTCGTCAGATCTCGAAATTCTGTGTCCGTTCCAATGTAACGATAGACCCGACCCGCCTCACCCCCGTTGCTGTAGTCATCTGCAAGTTGAATGGTCTCTCCGGTAAGAATAACCTTGCTGCCATCAGCACTGTTATAAATAGCCGTTGCATAGTCATTGGCAAGCTGGATCAAATCGCCGGGATTTAGGGTCTGTTGACCTGCGTCGCTGGTGTGGCTGGGGGTTGCGTAGCTGGAGGTGAGACGAACGCGATCGCCAAAGTCAATCGACTGTGTCCCCTGATCCGTGGTGAACTGAGCATCCAGGAGGAGATTGAGGCCATCATTGAGCACCTTGGCACCACCGTCGTTGGTCACGATGGCGGAAGAGACAAGTTTACTGTTGGCGTAGATCTCGGCCTTGTTTTGGGCGATCGCCGACACAGTCCCACTGGCCACCACCGTGCCTGAAGCCGCGTAATCAATCTCAGCGGTGGTTGTACTCGCGACCCGATTCGTGGCCAATACCCCACTAATCCCAAGACCTTTAGCACCATAGAGGGTCGAGGATTTAGACTCCGCCGCATTACTCACCGTCGCATTAAGCTTCGCAGCACCCACAGCATTGAGGCTGAGGTCTCCCGCTGAGGTGAGGCCCGTATTCACAAAATAAGCCTTAACATTCGCGGATTTTGCGCTGCTAAAGTCTGTGCCGAGGAGCGCATCAATGCTCTGGGCTGCGGGGTCGGTCAAATCCCAACCGATACTGTTGAAAGCGATCGAAGTACCCACCGCAGCACCGGATACGCCGGTTGTCAGCACACCCGACACAACCGTCGAGCCCCCTTCTGATGTGGCATCAATCGCCGAGTTATCCTGCGCATCCAGCTGGATCGCCCCAGCCACCAGCGTGTTTAGGGTACTTTGTTGCCCGTAAGCACTCACATCACCTGTGATCACGTTGGCCGCAAACGTACCACCACCACTCAGCGAAAGATTGACCTTGGGAACACTGGATGTCGCGGCAGCCGCCCGCGTCGTTGCGCTAATTTGGGCTTGCCGCTCTGCATTAATCTTCAGATCACCGCTGGTCACCGTAACCAAGGAGTGATCGACATAGGCTTCAACAGAGCGATTGAGCTTGTTGACAGCGCTGGATACCGCCACCGAAATCACGGGGGTTACACTGGGGTCAGTATTGGTAAGATCGAGATCCGCACGGGAAGAGGTTGCGGTTAGCGTCGAAGCATCTCGTGCAGCAATCGTAACGCCATCGTCTGCTGCTCCGGTGTTGGAGCCATTGGCATTGATGGTGCTGTTGGCAATGTAGGCTTTCGTTGTGCCAGCAACATTATTCTCAACTTGTTTACCAATGCTGATGTAGCTGGCGATATTGTTTGCCTGGAGAGCAAGGGTGCCAGCATCGGGAGGGCTTGGATCTGTGTCATTAAAGTCGTTAAAGTTGACGTTGTCGAAGGTGGCGATCGCCTGATCGTTCACCGTATTCGTCACCACCCCAGCAATGCCCGAATCAACCTCGGCTTCTACGCCGCCACTATTTTGCGCCAGCCCCTTAGCCAACCCAGCGGTGTTGAGGGTGGCTGCATTTGCAGTTGTTTGACCGTCAAGGCTACCCCCATAGACCTGGGTGTTTCGGTTCAGCGTAATATCGCTGGTCAGCACCGTCACACCAGACAACAGTGCGATCGAACTGGCCGTATTTTTAATTTGGGTACCGTCCAACGCCTCAATCAAAACACTGGCCGGTTCAGCTCCAGAAATCGCTGCGTTACCAACCGTGAGCATTGCCCCCGATCCAATTCCGGCCTGGGTTGTATTGGTTAAGCCAAGGTTAGTTGAACTGGTGAATAAACCTGTTAGCGTACTTTCAATATCAATGCCCGCATCGGTATTCGTCTGGGCAGATAGTTCCAAGCTTGCTGCCGCAACCGTAACGTCATCGCCGATCGTTGCCTTGGTCGTGAGCGTGCCTTGAATCGATGCGGCTGAATCAGTTGTGCTGATGCCAATGTCATTGCTTGCTTTGAGGCTCAGGGCATTGGTGACCGCCAGATTGCTGGTGCCGGTGACGGAGATGAGCGCGTCACCGATGAGGGTCGTGGAACCTGTAGCAGACGTATCGCTGAGACTGGCGTCGGCGGCGATCGCCAAACTCGTCGCCGTAATCGCAGCATTGGTGATATTGACCTGAGCAGAAGCGCTGTTGGTGCCAGAGGCGATCGCCGAGAAGCTAAGATTCCCCCCCGTTACGCCCGTCGAAACATTAATCGTTTCGGCATTGACCGTCAGCGCATCCCCCGTCCCCAGGGTCAAGGTTTCAAGCAGGTTAAAGACATCATTACCACCGTTCAGATTGATGCCGATGCTAGAGGCTAAAGTATCGCTAAAGGCTAAAGACTGCTCCCCAGCGATGGTGGAATCTAAGTCTTTGGAAAAGTTGGTTCCATCAGAACTAAATTCCAGCTCTTGGCTAACGTTAGTTCGCAGGAACAGATTTTCGTCGGTCGCATCTCCGGTAAAGATAACGGCTCGACCCGTCAATGCGACCGAAAACAGAACCCCTTCGTAGATGCCTTGAGTTGTGGTGTCAAAGGCGATCGCCGCCTCAATCTCTCCCGTACTCACCTCCAGCTCCCAGTCACCGCCCAGGAGCGCACTGCCGGTCAAGTCATCCGAGGCCGCAACATCGGCCCCCGTCAGACCGCTCAATTGCTCCAGCAACGCTAACCCCGCCTCGTCGGAAGCGAAATCACAGCCATAGAACAAAATATCCGCATCCGCCCCCAGCGCCGCCGCCCAGCTTTCCAGCGCCTCAGAATAATCCACCAGGCTGTCAGCGCTTAATTCCCGGTTGCCCAGCTGAATCGCCCCGGACTGACCGTGGGAGACGATGTGAACCGCCGACACATCCTGGCGCTGATTAAGGATTTCTGTAATCTGAGCAACGCCATCCTGGTCAGGGTCCAACAAAACGACCTCAACCCCAGTTCGAGCGCCAGCGATGAGGGTTTCGTAGTCATCCACAGTGGCATCTACGAAAACAATTTCCTGGCCACCCCCATCAGCCACCGATGGCAATATCGATGCATTCAGCAAAGAATCTTGACCGTTGGAGACCCCAGGGTCAGTCAGCAGCGTCCCTTGGTTGGTCGGTAGACCCGTGAGGCGATCGCCAAGGGCGATCGCCGCTTCCGGCTGAAGCCAAGGACTA